>DHTR01000031.1:11434-12022 GCA_002408725.1 Pelotomaculum sp. UBA5255 | reverse complement strand
AATATATCTTTCGTCAAAATTTAGACTGCCAAGCATTTGAATAAGTTCCTTTTTCTTAACGCCCGCCTGCCCTCCTATGTCTTCTGAGGTTTTAACAGGTATCGTACAGCCATTCCACTCGGACTTTTTTTGTATCTTTCTGCCATGCTTATATAGCAATTTGATACTTCGCTCTTTAAATAAATTGACATCCGTCTTGTCCGAAATAGTATTGAAAGCTTCACAAAAAGCATTAACTGTGATTTGTTCGGCTACCTTCCTATTGCCCAAGGTATAAAGTGCTAATTTATACAGTTGCTTTGCGGTTTCATGATAGAGGAATTCAACCTGATTTTGTATTTCCTGATTGCTTTCCAAAAGCTGGCCTCCACCGGAACAATTTATAACCTTATAAAAATAATAAGCGCCCAAGCGTATCGCAGGGTTCTTATTATTTTTACAGGACAACCTTCCAGTTGGTCCCGCCAATCTTCGGTTTTCACAGTGTTCAATTAGAACAGTCAGTTCTCAATAAAACTGGTTATAGTTTGTCTTGCCGTTTTTCCGTCTGACGCGGCTTCGCCTTCTCCCGTCCGGTAAGTGAAAATT
>DHTR01000031.1:11072-11248 GCA_002408725.1 Pelotomaculum sp. UBA5255 | reverse complement strand
CCCGTCCGGTAAGTGAAAATTTCGATATGGGCAGTGTCGCTTTCATAGCCACTCATTACGACTTTAAAAGTATGGTTGGCGTAAGCTTCTCGCGGTGTATAGATAAACCTGTAACCGCCCAGCGCTCCGGGTATCCAATCCATCGGCTCGCCGGTTGTCACATTGATGATGGCCCA
>DHTR01000031.1:7079-10873 GCA_002408725.1 Pelotomaculum sp. UBA5255 | reverse complement strand
GGCATTTTGTCGGTGGTCTCCTTGATGTCTATGGCCAGGCTTTCGCCGCTGCCAATCACAAAGCTGTCTCCCAGCTGTGCCCCTTGATGGCCGTCGATGTTTTTCGGTATGACCGTTTTTTGATTGAAGACATCAGTGATCTTATCCTTTTTATCAAGCTTGGTCAGTATTTTCATCCCCACAAAATCTCCGTTTCGCCTGCTAAATTCAACGGGTTTGAAATTTTCCGGCGCGACCACCTCGTTGATGACATAGGCGCCGCGGCTGATCAGCTCGTTGATGAACGCCTGATGGTCATAATCATAATGCTCGTTGTGATAGCTCAGTTCAAAGGCAATCTGGTTTCTGATCATTTTTTCGATCACTTTATCGTCCCGGTAGGCGGCGGCCTGGCCGGCAAAGGCCACGGTAACGTCTTTCCCTTCTATGGACAGGGTTTTGGTTGTCATTGTTTTAACAGCGAAACTTTTTTCTTTCCACTCCTTCTCCACACCGTAATAGGGCTCGGTCCGGTTATATGTATCTATTTTCCGTCCGTTGACGTCAATATAAGTAGTGCCGGGTATAGAAGATACCTTCACTCTAAAACCACCTTTTATATCGGAAAGCATGTCCAGTGTACTGAGCACATTGTCTTCAAGAGTGCTGGGCCAATTATAGTGGGTCACGAATGCGCCGCCGAACTCGGACAGCGGTTTCAGCTCCTCCGCGAACACCAGTGACGCCCCCGTTACGGAACCGGCCAGCAGCACCGCGGCCAGCAGGGCGCCCAAGAATTTTCCGCTTGTGGTTCCGGATTTCATGATCAGTTCAAACCTCCTGAACAGTTGTTTTTTATTCCTGGCCAGGCTGCTGCTTAAAGCGGGGGAGGCGTGGCAGGCAAAATTCAAAATCATATTGCTGTAGCGTTTCTTTTCCTCCCAGGCCATGTCCCGCGTCACTTTTTCGTCGCAGGCGTATTCACAGGCCTCGCTTATATTTCGCACCACGAGATAGGTAAGCGGATTAAACCAGTGCAGGGAGTTTACCAGCACGGCCAAAAGCTTGCACCAGGCGTCTTTTTGTTTATGGTGAGCCAGTTCGTGCCGCAAGGCCAACTGATAATCACAGGCGCTGATTTCGGCCTGCGGGATCACGATTTTAGGCTTGAAAAACCCGATCAGCATGGGAGAGCGGACATAAGCGCTGGCCACAACATCCAAATCTTCCGCTTTACCGATAGGACTGGTTTTGGTTACCTTGTTCTTAAACCTGAAATAGCCCCACAGGTATCTGCCAACCATCAAGACAACACCCGCCGTCCAAATGCCCAACATCCATTGTTCGGTGTCCGGAACTGTCAACGGCAGATGATGATTGACAGCTGTTTGCGCTGCAGCTGCCGGGATAGTTCCCTCTGGGGAGGGAGCGGTTTGGCCGGTCAGGGCGGCTTGCTGCACGGGCGCTTTTTCCCCGATGGCTACCCGCTGGGGCAGAAGCCCCGCTACATTGACTTGTACCGGTACCACAAACAGCGCCAGAGAAAGCAGGCAGATACGATAATACCAAGTACCGCCGCATTTTTTCACCAGCCCGGTTTTAAGCAGAATAAGCAAAAGGCTGACGACGCTGCCTGCAAGAGAAGTCATGAACAGCATTTTAATCATCACGCTTCACCTGCTTTTCGATAAAAGCCCTGAGCTCTGCAATGTCCTCCGGCGTTAAGTTTTCATCCTGAAACAGAGCGCTGATCAGACTTTTGGCCGAACCGTTGTGAATCGACCGGATAAAATTCCGGGTCTGCATTTTCTGATATTCTTCTTCGCTGATTCCCGCCCAGTACACGTGGGCATGAGAGCGGCCGGTTTTAACCGCATGCAGCGCGCCTTTACGGATCAGCCGGCCGGCCAGAGTCAGTACGGTGGTTACTTTTTTGCCGGGCAGATTTTCCATGATATCCCTGGTGGTCACTTTTTCGCCGCTGTCCCATACGATGCGCATGATCTCCATTTCCGCGTCTGTAATATTCACTGCAGCAACATCTCCCTCCGCTTCTACAACTTGTTTTTATTTTACACCTTGTAGAAACGAAGGACAAGAGGTATTTTATCTTTTTAAAACCATAAACCAAATATAATCGTTATTAACTCACCCATAACACTTACTACAAGTAAAACTAAGCCTAGTATAAATAACATAGCTCCAAATATTTTAGTAATTTTAGTTAAAACTGCACCTTGCTCTTTGATAGAATGGCTGGATATAATTAACAAAATTCCAACACCTGAACTTAATAAATAAACAAGAATTCCTTCCAAGAATTTCAACCTATAAGCTCCTATCATGAAAAATCGGTACGTCAAAAGAAGGGTTTTCAGCGAGGGGATTAGTTTTCTCGGGATGATTACATAATAAACATAGCAGCAATTTTGGGCAGTACAGACTATAGAGTATTATCTTTCTCTATGGTTTAAAGCATTCCTTTTTAATGACCCACCAAAAACAACGGCTATAGTTAAGGCCGGGTATGACCTGGATGTCGGGCCTTTTTCACCGGCAAAACTGCCGCTTGCTTCCTCCAAAGTTCACCCCCCTGCCCCTGTCACTATCGGAAAACCGTTCAGGAAATGCGCCAATAAATGGCAGTGAAACAAAAGCCTTGTTTTTGGTACAGTACAGTAAATGACCATTTATAAATGAAATAGGAGACCTGACCTATGTTCAGGGCGCCGGTGGGTGAAACGCCTGGGTTTGCACCATCCATTCGGGTATTTTTTGCGTCATATTCAGGTAGGGATGAAAAATGAGTGATCCATAAAAGTGATTAAAAAATTTGTGATTTTTAAGCAGGGGGGAGAAATGATTGAAAAAGGTTAAAAGAACGGTAGCAGCCGTGTTGGCGGCAGGTATGCTACTGACAACGCCTGCGTGGGCGGCGGAACAAGAGGTCGCAGTTGGGCAGGAAAGAAGCGGAGACACTGTTCAACTGTTTTCTAAAGCGGATTTAACGGAAGTACAGCGGCAAGCCCTGGAAAAAATGTACCAGATTATACCTGAACTCAAGGAGTTGTCCTTGCAGAATGTGGAATACAATGAGGACAGGACAGCCTGGGGGGGATACTTAACCGACGGCTCCCCGGACGTTACCCCGGATAACCGGCGTATTCGGGCCGGCATCGCTTTTGATGCCAAGACGGGGGAGCTGATCAATTTTTATATTGATAACCCTCAGTGGACTGCGGAAAATCTGCCGTCTCCCGCTTTGGTGGAAGAGAAAGCGGCGGGATTTGCCCGTGAACTCCTCGGGGACAGGTTGGAAGAATACGAGATGGGGGAAACAATGAGCTTTAGCAGCGGAAGTACCACGGACGATAAAGGAAACAAAATAATGATGACCTCGGCTCATGTATATTTTAATCAACTGATAAATGGCGTCCCCTTTTTAAATAGCGGCTTTCAGGTAAGTGTTGACTCCGCCGGCCACATTACCGAATTCCGTAAAGAGAAGGATAATAATCAGGATTCGGCCAAGTTTCCCGATCCGTCCCGGGCAATGACGAAGGAAGCTGCAGAAAAGGCTTTTGCCGGGCTGGTGGAAATGAAGCTGAGCTACAACAGCAGGCAGCCCCTAAGGCTTTCATGGCTTGGCAAAGGCGGTGAGGAAACCACACCGGTATTGATGTATTATCCGTCTTTTTCAGGTTTCATAGATGCAGAAACGGGGAAGCCGTTGGACGATTCCTGGGGCGGCCTTCAGCAATCTCAACGGATTATCCTGAACGGGGAGGGCAAGAAGTTTTACGCCGCGACGCCTG
>DHTR01000031.1:6071-6906 GCA_002408725.1 Pelotomaculum sp. UBA5255 | reverse complement strand
GAAGGGGCCAGGTTGCTGGCGGAGGAATTCGGCGTGGATATGGCCGGCATGGAGTTTGGCAGCGTCAGGGTTCATGATTTGCCTGTTACCTCGGGATACCAGTTCAAAGAATACTCCTGGCGCTCTGAAACGCAGCAGGAAACGGACAACAAATCGGATTGGAACGAAGTACGTTTTGTAAACCTTAAGACTATAGCGGAGACGGGGGAAATTGTGGGCTTCGGCATTCAGGATGATTCCGGACGCGGCAAACAGGGAACGGTATCCGGGGAAGACGCTCAGAAAACAGCGGTTCAATTTCTTCAAAGGTACCTGGAACCGGGTGCGGCCGAGCTGGTGCTGACGGTTTTCCCCAGTGAAGATAACATTCCAGCCTGGGTGGATCAGAGCAAGCTGACAGACCAAATGCAGCAGCGGCCGCAGTTTTTTATTCAATTTAGCGAGACTTATCAGGGCATACCAGTTGCGGACAGTTCTCATATAGTTCGGGTTGATGCCCTTACCGGCAAGGTAACAGAATTTGGTATCGGGTCTCGCAATGCATCCGTTACCCTTCCGGACAGTAGTGACGCGGTGACAGCCGATGTGGCGAAGGCAGAGTATTTAAAACGCCATCCCCTGCGTCTGGTGTACATCTGGCCGGAGTATTATGAACAAAAAGCGCCGTCTCCCCAGATGGTCTATCTCCCGGTTTCCGGGGATTTGGGCTATATCGATGCGCTTACCGGAAAAACGGTGGTGCTGGAAAGGAACTAGCATGTGGCAAAAATTAAAAAATTAAAGAAAGCAGTTCTTCTGTCCCTGGCGGCGCTGGTCCTTTTCCTGCCGGCAGGCT
>DHTR01000031.1:2646-5855 GCA_002408725.1 Pelotomaculum sp. UBA5255 | reverse complement strand
AGGCTGCCTGTCTCAGTCCGCGGCGCCGGACGGGTCCGGGCTGCCCGGCCGCTTTGAGCGGGCGGAAAAGCTGGGCCAATTCAACAAAGTCAACAGGTCCGCGGACTGCCAGGGAACTACGGTGACCATAGAAAAAATTTTGTTTGACAAGACGGGTACGTTTATCATTGCCGCAGTCGAGGGAGAGGTCAGGGGAGAGATAGATCCGCTGAACGTCAAGCTTTTTGACGGGCAGGAGCAGAATCTGGGCTGGAATTCCTTCCTGCCGGAATACCCCGTCGAATTGCCCGGAAATAAAACGCTTTTAACCTTCGATCCGGTGGAAGGCCCGCCTGAATCACTGCGTCTGGAATTTTCCGGCGGGCCGGTGAAGCACGGGGACGGGCCCGTTGTCCTGGACTTGCAGGGCATCAAGTTTAAGATAGTGGACCAGAAATACGTGCGGACATATCAACTGGCCGAAGCAGTAGAGAAAAATGGCTACAGGCTGCTGGTTGACGCCATTATCACGGGGATCAGTGAAACCCAAATCCGTTACAAGCTCACTGCCCGGGGGGATTACGACGGTGTCGCGCACGGCCCGCTGCATGATTGGCCCAACAATTACCGCTACCGCCTTAAAGGAGGGGCGCCAGCCATGCGTGACGGCGGGCGGGAGCTGACCAGGCACCTGTCCAGCATCGACAACCCCGGCCCCTCCTACCGTGTTTCCCGGGATGAAAAAACGGCGGTGGGCCGGGCTAATTTTGACCCGCCGGCAGCAGGCTCGCTGCAACTAAGCCTCACAGATGTTTACGGCTATTATGCCATGGACCAGCTCATCCCCCTGGCAGTGATTGCGGAAACAGGCAGCATCAATAAAAAAATACCGGTCAAGGGATATATCGTCTGCCTCAATTCATTCGTAAAAGAAGACGAGCAAACCAGGACCCTGGGCTATACCGTCCTGGATTCTGCCGGAAACAAAGTGGACGCCGTCATTGACGCCTGCGTATGCGAAGCTTCGCATAACTACGGACTGCCGCTTACTTCTCCCATCCGGCTTAAGGATGCGCCCGACGGGGAGCGGCTTCTGGTTATGAGTTGGCCTCAGTGGGAAAGCGAGGAGGAGATCATGGGCCGGGGCCCGGCTATAAAAATAACCAAACTGGGCTTTAAGCAGGAGGATGCTCTGTTGGACATAAACCTGGACAGCCCCTCTAGGGACCCGGATGACCGTGCGGAAAAAGCGGTTATGGGAATGGGGGGATTGGGTGCATCCGGCTGATGATATTCTGGTTAAACAGAGCGGAAAAGGCGATCTGGATGCCTTTGAACAACTGGTGAAGCGTTATCAGAACAAGATCTATAATTTAGCCTGCCGTTTTCTCGGAAACCGCGTCGACGCCGATGACCTTACCCAAGAAACTTTTATCAGGCTTTATCGGTCGTTGCCCCGTTTTCGCGGCGAATCCAGTTTAATGACCTGGCTTTACCGCATAACCGTAAATGTTTGCCGTGATGAACTGCGCCGCCGAAAGAGGCGCAATATAGTTTTCGCAGGGTTCGTAGAGGATAAAAAAGCGGACACCGAAAACAATAATGTTTATAGGAATTATTTACATGCCGGGGTTTCTTCCCCGGAAGAAATTTTGGAGAGAAAAGAATTTTGCAGTACAGTCCAATTGTGTCTGCACAGCCTTCCCGAAAAGTACCGGCTTATCCTTGTAATGAGGGAAATCCGGGGTATGTCCTATAAAGAAATAGCTGAAATCTTGCAATGTCCGCGGGGTACGGTAAAATCGCGTTTATACAGTGCCCGGCAGGTGTTCAGAAAAAGATTTAAGTGGGAATAACGCATTAGATCAAATAAATGATCCATACCCCTGGGCTTAGCCGCCAGGGGGTATTCATTTTCTCCTGTAACAAATAGCCGTATTAAGGTACTGTTATTTAAGGGAAATGTTGCGCCAATTGTCTATATTTATCTTTTTATGAACCTGTCTGTCGCCCATATCGTCCTAAATATATAGAGACGGACTAGAGCGACCTCGGATCATAAGGGTGAGCGCGGTGCAGATGAAAAGGAATTTATACTGGCTTCTGGCCCTGGCAGGACTTGTGCTGGGAGTGGTCCTTTCTGTGCAATTCCATATCAGGGATATCCAGCATAATGAGGCCATCCGGAGGACACAGGAGTTGGCGGGCCAGGTGGAAGCGATGAAAAAAGAGCAGGAGGTCCTGCGGGCCCAACTGCTCAGGATGCGGGGGCAGCTGGAAAACCTGTCCACCGGTCCCCTGGCATCTCAAATTAAAGAGGAGATAGCGATTTTTACGGGTGTAACCGATGTGGCCGGCAGCGGCGTGGAAGTGACCTTGAAAGACAGCAGCGCTCCTCCAAAACCCAGCGAGAACCCCAACTTCTATCTGGTACATGATGAAGACATATTAAAAGTGGTCAACGAATTAAAAGCGGCCGGGTCCGAAGCCATCGCTGTAAATGATCAGCGCCTTATAGCCACCAGCGCCATCAGTTGCAACGGGCCCGTGATCAGAATAAACAATAAGCCGCTTACTCCTCCCTTTGTCATTACCGCCATCGGCAACCCCGATATCATGGAAGGCGCCCTGGAGATGAGAGGCGGAGTGGTTGAGTACCTGCGGTTTTTGGGCCTCCAGGCCTCAATTAAAAAGCTGGAGCAGGTTCGGGTTCCGGCTTATTCCAGCGGCATCAAGCCGGTTTATATCGCTGAAGAGGAACCTGCCGCCGGCTCTGCCCATTCAGTCCGGAATAATGTATATGAAACGCAGATGGAACTTTCTGATCTGTCAACTAAACCGGAACAGGCCGGCATAGAACAGAGGGAGGCCGACGAGGCGCTGAATAGAGAACTTGCTAAAATGAAACAGTTTGCCGGTTTGTCCCCTGTGTCCGGACCGGGCGTGGAACTGGTCGCGCAGGGCCGCCCGGGGCAGAGCGGGTCCGGTATAGCCCAGGACTCAAATAATGTCGCCGACGAACACCTTTTAAAAATCGTGAACGAATTATACAGCGCCGGTTCGGAAGCCATCGCCATAAACGGGCAGCGGATCACAGCCGGCAGCGAGATACGGCTGTCCGGCAGCCATATCAATGTCAACGGTACCCCGCTCTCCCCTCCCTACCGGATTACGGCCATCGGCGACGCCTCTGCTTTGAAGAGCAGGTTGGAATTAAAAGGCGGCCTTGT
>DHTR01000031.1:1922-2479 GCA_002408725.1 Pelotomaculum sp. UBA5255 | reverse complement strand
TTGGAATTAAAAGGCGGCCTTGTTGAATCTTTGGGGGCAGTCGGCGTTTCGGTTGAGATGCAGGAAAAAAGCGAGGTTGAGATACCGGCTTTTACAGGCGATTTGAACTTCGATCACGCCAGGCCGCTGAAAGAGAACTAATACACATGGTTTAACCGGAACTGAAAGATCAGAGACCTCCTGACCGGGGATCCTGGAGCGCTCAAACAGCGGCTATGGCTTCGGTTTTTTTTGGTGTAACAAATACCCCTTTTACAGTACAGTAATATTGAAAGGTATCAGGTGAGTTGTGTGTTTAAATTACTCGCCGAATTTTATCAGGATCACAGGTCCATGATCTTTCGTTACCTGTACCGGCGCACCGGCAGTTACGACCTGGCCGAAGAGCTGACCCAGGAAACCTTTTACCAGGCGGTGTTGTCGATAGCCGGTTTTCGCGGCGAATCCGGCGTGCGCACCTGGCTTTACCGGATTGCCCGCAATGTTTGCGCGAAGCACGGACGCAAGAAGAACCATATGTTTCCGGCGGACCCGTCCTGGTGTGAGACGGCGCCCGC
>DHTR01000031.1:1538-1681 GCA_002408725.1 Pelotomaculum sp. UBA5255 | reverse complement strand
GTGGAGCGCACGCTCTCCCTGCTGCCGGAGGATTACCGGTCGGTGATCCTCATGCGGGAAGTGGAAAATCTAAGCTATGACGAGATCGGTGCGGCCATGGGCAAATCCCCCCAGGCTGCCCGGGTGATTTTGTTCAGGGCTAA
>DHTR01000031.1:778-1298 GCA_002408725.1 Pelotomaculum sp. UBA5255 | reverse complement strand
TTGTTCAGGGCTAAAAAACGGTTCAGGGAAATATACGGCTTGCAGGAAAAGGGGTGATTCTATGCGTCAAAATAAATGCGAGATAGTGCAGGACTTGCTGGCCCTTTACGCCGAGGGGGAGACCAGCGCCGTCACCGCCGAATTCGTGGAAGAACACCTGTCCTCCTGTGACCAGTGCAGGCGCTTGCTGGAGGAGTTTCACAAGCCGTTCTTCCAGGCGTCCGGGCAATTAACCGCAGCAGCCGCAGGGACGCCGGAAAAACCGGCAGCGGTCTTTCTGATCAGGCTGCGCCGCACCTTTTTAGTGGTGCTGGTTTTACTCGCCCTGTCCGTCACGGGACTGGCCTCCGCCTCATACTACGCCGGTAAAAACGTGGCCATGAAGGATCCTGCTTACGCCAGGGCGGAAAAGCTGGGCCTGATCACACCGGTGGGGCAGACAAAGCAACTGGGCCAAAGCCTGCTCACCGTGGAAGGGATCCTTTTCGACGTGGCGCGTACCACGGTGTTCTACCGCATG
>DHTR01000031.1:405-541 GCA_002408725.1 Pelotomaculum sp. UBA5255 | reverse complement strand
CCCCTGCCCTTGATATGCTAAAGGAAGTTGAGATCGAAATGCGAGACCAAAACGGGGCTTATTATCCCTGCTATGCGGGTAAAGGCTACCGGGGTGAACATTTCATGGCCGAACTGGCCGCCATAGAACCCGACGC
>DHTR01000031.1:0-138 GCA_002408725.1 Pelotomaculum sp. UBA5255 | reverse complement strand
GGCCTGACCAGGGAAATCAGCCCTGGATTGAAATGCGAAACAGGCGGGCTGAAGATCAGTCTGGACAGGCTTGTTCTCGGTGTGAGCCAGAGTATTGCCGAATTCATTGTGGCCGCCGAACCGGACAACGGAGTGACC
>DHTR01000103.1:9199-37346 GCA_002408725.1 Pelotomaculum sp. UBA5255 | reverse complement strand
AGCTTGAGCTTGTTCACAACTTCCGGAATCATTTCAACCAGTTTGGCCAGGCTGCCCTTCTGGTTCAGGGAGTAAACCTGCACATTATCTCCCTGGATGATCAGCAGCGCGGATGGACTGAGTTTCAAGCCGGCGCCCCCGCCGGTGCCTTTACCCCCCCCATGCTTCTCGTCCTGTCCCTCCCCGCTGCCCATGCCGAAACCCACAGCAGCTGTCATAATGGGGATGATGGTTGTGTTACCGTTAACGATCGGCTCACCGACAACGGTCTTGGTTGAGATCAGATTCTCAAGACGAGATACAAGGGACTCAATGTCTTCCTTAAACATATTGCACACCCTCCTTTGGTTTTCTTCTTATTAATTTTGTTTTTAGATGGGACCACCAGAGCTTCCGGAGCGGTTCGGCCAGCAGAAAACGTATGGTGAACCACAGGATTACAGCCGGTACGATCCTGCCTGATGTTTCCCCCGTTAGATCAAGAGTTGGACCGCTGAAGTCGGCCTCTAGGTTAAGATTAATATGCCCGGCGTGCAGTGCAGCGATTAAACCGGCAATTAGTCCGGTTAGAGCCGGGTCATCGGTACCATAGACACCGCTCAACCGCAAGCGAAGCCGGAAGGATTGAATAAGCCTTTGACAGTACCCCCAAACGGCTTCTAGAAACTTCCTGTTAAGTATTGCAGTGGCTACAGAGAAATTGAATCTGTTTTTTTTCTCCTTGCGCCCGGTTTTTTTCTTGATTTTTTTCTTGATTTTCTTTTTGAATTCCTTTGCCCCGACGGCTTCAGGTTTTTCACGAGGAACAGGGAACGGTATCCCGGCCAGCCGCAGACTAAACGATGTTTCTCTCCCTTTTATACTCAAGGCAACGGTAAGTAATCTCCAGCCCCAGGCAACCCTTGCCTCCAACCACCGCTCCTCCGTACGAAGGCAACCCCTGGCCTTAAAGGTCAGCGGTACGCATAAAAGCCCCACCGGCAGAAGGACTAGAATTAAGATAAAAACGGTCCACCAACTCAACGACGGCCCCGCTTTCTGCCGGTAATCATACCTGCAAGAGATGAAAGGCCCCGGATGACGGTGGGCAGTCCCCGTCCGGTAAGCATGGCCAAACGCCCTATCTGCCGCGATCCTGGAATCTGGACAATCCCGGCAAGGACCGGCTGCCAGGCCAGTTTTTGGGCTTCCCAGAGACTGACTCCGGATGTCCCTTCTACTTCCTGTCCGGCCGCCCTGGCCCTGGTGACAGCCTGCTGGCGGATGAAAGGAAGTATTTCCGGAACTTCAATTTCCTCGCCCTGTCCCAGTTCCAACCAAAGCAGTCTCAGCCGGGAAAGTTCCTGCCGGCAAAATGGGCAGCAACCGAGGTGGCGGCGAACAACCTCTATTTCAACAGGCTCCATTTCGCCGTCCAGAAAAGTTTGTAAAACTTCCGTACTGCACTTCATTTTCTCACCCCTCCCATCCATAAACACCAGCCAGTTCACGCCGCAACTGCTGCCGGGCCCGGAAGAGATAAGACTTCACCGTACCCAGCGGCAGTTTGGTGGTTGACGCTATTTCTTCGTAGCTCAGCCCCTCCTGGTGGCGCATTACAAGTACTAAGCGCTGCTGGGGGGAAAGCCGTCCCACCGCTTGCCGGATTACCTCACGGGCATCCTGCCATTCCACGACAGCCGCCGGGTCATCTGTGCCGCCGTCAAGGGTATCTCCGAGCACAATGTCTTCGGCAACCGGCTGCTCCAGGGATACCGTCTTAGGAGCAAGCCGCCGGAAGTAATTTAAACAGGAATTTACCGTAACCTGCCGCAGCCAAGGCTTAAAAGGCCGACCAGGCTGAAACTTGACCAGGCCGTTCAACACTTTCACAAGCGCTTCCTGGGTAAGATCCAGGGCGTCGTCCCGCGACCCGCTAATTCGAAAGCACAGCCGGTAAACGTAGGCTTCATAGCGGGTTAACAACAGACGCCAAGCCGGTTCATCACCTTTTCGGCAGCGGATGATTAAGTCGTGCTCGGTGTTGGTTTTCACCGTTACTCCCCCTTAAGGGCTTCCAATATTATATTAACCCCTTTCCACATAGAAAGTTTCACGATAAAAATAAAATTTTAGATTTAGTTCAATCGCAACAATACATGTAATCCTTTGTTGGGTTTAGCATTGTAATCCAATTGATTGGCTTGTATAATATTGCCAAGTAGCTATCAGCATCTTTAAAGTTTAGAATTAAAGATGAATAAAACTTCATATCTAACATCTTGTGCCTGTCAGAAATTATCCCTACGCTACAAATAGCACCTCTATTTATCGTATCATTCCTACCTGTTGATTAGCAACCGGCATTGATGCGCCGGAAGAAATTGCGGCGGGTTACGTCAAACGCGGCGATTGAATTGTTAGATTAAATCCTTCGAGGTGGATTATGGAAGAGGTATTTATAAGGCAAGGGGAGTATAGGGATTTCCCTATACTTGCCAGTATTATATCGACATCAAAAGCTTGGACTTGTTACGGAATAAATTATGACACTGCAATTGGCTTATTTGAAAAAATGGAAGATACAATTTACGTTGTAGAAATAAATTGCCGCCAGGTTGTGGGGTTTATTACTCTGAGCATAGGTGGTGTTGGAAACATCGGTTCGTATGTAAGAATGGTGGCAGTGGACGAGCCTTACAGGGGACAGGGGATTGGCGCCAAACTTATAGACTACATTGCTAATTTAGCATTTCAAAAGATACCAAACATATTTTTGATTTGTTCTGTGGCTAACGTTAGGGCACAGCGATTCTATGAAAAAACAGGTTTTGTAAAGGTGGGCATCTTGTCGGATTTAGTGGTTTCAGGGCATGATGAAATATTTTACCGAAAGACTGCCGGAATCTTAAGATAATGTGCTGAATGTCGCGCCAACCCTGGGAGGGGGACGGCGGTTTCGGCAGCGCGCGGAATGTTAGACGCTGCTACGGAGGTGGAGGGAGATGAATGTTGCAATTTTTGGTGGGACGGGTTTCGTCGGAAGAAACCTAACACGAGAATTGCTTGCTAACGGATATCAGGTATTCGTTGTAACGAGAAATCGCCAAAATGCTGCCGATAGCTTGGGGAATAAAGTTAGGATAATAGAATGGGACAATATTTCCCCTCTATCTTCTATTTGTGAGCTGCGGGAAATTGACGCGGTGATTAACCTGACGGGGGAGTCAATCGGCAGCCGTCGCTGGTCCAATTCAGTAAAGCGGGAGATTTTGGCCAGCAGGCTCAGAACTACCGGTGCCATTGTTTCGGCCATAAATAATCGTGTAATTCAGCCCCAAATGCTGATTAACGCTTCAGCGGTCGGCTATTACGGACCATGTCAGGATGTTGGGATAACCGAGTCCGCAGCAGCTGGACAGGATTTCCTGGCTCAGGTTTGCCGGGATTGGGAAAATGAAGCATACAAGGCGCAAAGTGATTTAACCAGAGCCATAACTATCCGGATTGGCGTGGTATTAGGAAATGAAGGCGCACTAAACAGAATGGCCATGCCTTTTAAATTCTACCTGGGCGGCCCGCTGGGCACGGGAAATCAATGGCTTTCCTGGATACACATCCAGGATTTAACGAGTATGATCAGGTTCATAATCGAACATCAAGAGCTAACCGGTCCTATAAACGCGACTGCTCCAGAGTCAGTAAGAATGAGAGATTTCTGCAAGGTTTTAGGAGAAGTTCTTAAAAGACCTTCTTGGGTGCCGGTTCCTGAATTTTTATTAAAAGTAGCATTAGGTCAAATGGCGGAAATGTTGTTGCACGGCCAACGGGCTGTTCCAGAAAAAATTCTTGGTGCGGGTTTTGACTTTAGGTTTCCTGAATTAAGGTCTGCTCTGGAAGATGCTCTGGGGAACCTAACAGGGGGGTAGAGAATGGTTGGAAAACGCCTACCAGGCGCAGCCTAAAATGACTTACAGCAAATGTGCCGCGCAGCCATCACCACTGATATTCCGTTCGCCCATCCTAACATCAAGATCGTGGAGCTGAAAAAATACCTTAGCGAGCATGGTTTTAAAAATCTTAAGCATATCTTTCCCGGCAGCAACCACTGCCTGAAGGAAGCCCACGTTCAACTGAACAAGGGCTTCCTATGTTATATATTAACCCCTTTCCCCCAGAAAGGTTTCAAGATATAATTCAATTTCTAAGCAGCGTTAGATTTGATTTAGTCAAACAGGGCTATCTGTTTAATATCTGAAGCACGGAATACGGCTTTTTCCAGCCTTTCATCATCCTGGACAGCCTCAAGGTCCCGGATGACTTCCTCAAACTTTAAATATTCATTGCTGCCGATGGCACTGGTCCGCACTTTGAGCATATAGATCAGGTTGAAGCAGTTCATGATGGAGTTCTGCTTGAGGTCCGACAGGCAGATGAGTTGGGTGCGGTGTTTTTTGGCGATATCAAAGAGCGGTTTTAACAGGTGCTCCGATGATATGGGGCCGAAGGGGTTGTCCATCACCAGCACCCGGGTATCGGTATCGGCATCGGCTCCCGCCGCCTCTACGGCGCGGGCCCGGGTATAGGTCATCAGGGCGGAAAGCACGGAAAAGAAAATCACGAACTTTTCCCCGCCTGAATTCTCGCGCACCGCGTCCTCCCAGAGCTTCAGGCGGCTGTTCTGCATATTTAAGTCAATTTTGTACACGCTGACCGGGATCCGGGGATTGCCCAGAAAGACATTGAGCAGTTCCCGGCTGGCCATCAGCCTGGCGACGCTCTTTCTGACTTCATCCTCCCCCTTTTCCAGCCTGGTTTTCTCCCTGACCTGGGCGACGCAATCCTCAATGTACTCTGTCATCCGCTGTCCGGCCGCGTCCTTGCTGTCCAGCTGCAGGTCTATCTTCAGCATCTGCACCGGCCTGGTCCTGCCCTGGAGACGGATCCTGGAGTTATCGGAGATCCACTGAATTTCCTCATAAAACCGCAGCCCGTGCAGAAAACTTTGCTGCACCATGTCCTTCTTGTTCCGTTCCAGATTAGCCAGCTGCACCTCATACAACGTAATCAGCTCGGTTAGTTTTTCCCCGTGCAGGCTCATGCGCTCATAGAGGTAATAAAACTCGTCAAATTCCAGGCCGGCCTTTTCCAGGAGCGGGTCAAGTCCTCTAAAGATATTATCGATGTTGGAATTTTTGTCCCGGTAACTCGACTTTAGCCCGGCGTATTTATGCTTCAACCTGTCTGCAGCCGTGTTGTTTTCATTTTTAAGATTGCCGAAGGCCTGGGCCAGCCCGTCAGCCTGGGCGGTAATATCCTGGGCAGGGATAAAGCCCTGGGCCGGTTCGGTGGAAGCAGGATCTACCAGTTGCTCAATTTTTTCCCGACTCCGGCCATAACTACCCACCGTTTTGGTTATCTCTTTATTCCTTGCCTCCAGCTTATGCACCTGTAAACGTGCCCGCCGGCGCCGCTCCCCAAAATCACCCCTGATTTCCTCCGGGGGCAGGGGAACTTCAGCGCCCAGTCTTTTCACCTCAGCCAGCGCATTCTCCAGGGCCTTTTCAGCCGCACCCTCTGCCTTGATTGCCGCCTTTTCCGCCTGCCGGTTTTTCTTCAGCAGCCCCTCCAGGCGGGTAATTTCTTCGCGGACCCGCCCGACAGCCGCTTCATCATAGACCACAGAGGCATACTCTTCTTCCTGGAGGCCAAGCTGGTCCAGCTCCCCCTGCAGGCCGGCCAGATCGGTTGCCCAACCCTCTTTTTGCTTTTCCAACAGCCCGATTTCCCCGCTGTATTGCTCTTTTAAAGCCTGCAGCCTGGCAGCCAGTTCCGCTGCGCTGCCCTCCACCGTTTCCGCTTCCGGCGCATCCTGATAGAGGCTGTACTGAGCCCGGGCTGCCCGCTGCTCGCTTTCTTTTTGCCAGACCTGCCGCGCCAGCCCGTTGATATCTTTTTGCAGAGCTTCCCGGCTGCCTGCCAGTTGCTCTTTTCCGGCCTCCAGCCCGGCAATGCTCTGGGCCACTGCGGCCAGTCTCCCGCGACACTCCTGGTAATGCGGTTCCTTTTCGATGAAGCTGGTGAAAAGCGTCACGTCAGACCCGGCCTTTTGCAGGGCGCTTTGCAAATCTTTGCCCCGCTGCGCCAGCTCCCCTTCCCTGTTTTTCAGTCCCCTTTTCTCCTCTTCCAGGGCTGATTGCCGGCTTTCCAGGTCCTGCAGACGCCCGGCACAGGCACTTCTCTTTTTTTCCACCTCATACAGGTAATCCGCTGCATAAGCAAACTTGTCGCAAACTGCCTTCCCGGCTACCACCGCCCGGTGTTCCTCCGCGAAGTGGCCGTGCTGTTCTAAAGCGGCGTCTCGCTTTTGCTCCAACTCCGCCACCAGCTTGACCAGGCTTTCGCTGTCAAACATCCTCTCCTCATACAGGCAGGCCAGGGTGATCCCATCCCGGATCCGGGCCACCCGCCTGTCACTGGGTACCGTTGCACCCAGGTCTTCGTAGGCCACGAAGGGGACCGCCCGGCGCATGGTCAGGCCGCTCACCGCACCGGCCAGCCGGTCCAGATCCGCCCTGGCCATGATGAAGGCATAGGGCAGAACCGGATTTCCCTCCAACACCTTCTCCCGGATCTCCGGCGGCATTCTGCGCAGGTGTGCTTCACCCGTGTCGTACTGAATATCCAAGTCGTTCAGTAATGCGGCCAATTCTTCGGGTGTGTGCAGTCGCTCGTTTTCCAGCGCTGCAAGCGAATCGGTGACGTCGTCACGGACCCGGGCCACCTCCTCCAGGCCGGCTTCCAAGTTTCTCAGCTTTTGTCCAAAGGCGGCAGCGAGACGGTCCCGGTCAAACCGGCTATTGAAATCAAAGCCGTACCTGTCCAGAATCCCTTTGATTTCCTGCTCTTTTTGCCCATATTCGCGGAGATCCCGGTCAATGCCGCTTAAGAGCGTTTTCTCCTCCGCATAAGCAGCCTGGAGCTCTTTTACCTCATGGTCAAGATCCTGCAGACGCGCCGCGCCGGCGGTCTTGTCGTCCTCCAGCCCCTGGATCCGCCGGCCCAGGTCATCCCGGGCCTTTTCCAGGGCAGCCCCGGCTTCCTGTATTGCCGTGGCTTCCATTTCTCCCAGGAGATTTCTTCGCGGGATGATGTCCAGCCGAAGCCTGACTTCCTTCTCGTGGCTTTCAAAGTTTTTCTGCCGCTCTTCCAGGCGGCCCTTTTCTGCATCGAGATTACTTTTTTCCTTTTCCAGCGCCTGCAGTTCCTGACCGGCCTGCAGCAACAGCCTTTTCTTCTCCTTCTGCTCCTCCTGCAAATGGGTAAGCCCGGCGGCAATGGCAGACAAGTCTTCCTCTAACGACAGCTTCAGGGAATATTCCAGACGGCGCACCATGCCGTCGGGATCATACTGCTCCCTGGCCGCCGCAAGCCTTTCTTCAATCCCCGCCAGATCCGACCGCTTGCGGCCAATTTCCCCCGCCAGGCGGGCAGCCTGCAGCAATATTTGGCGAACCTTGGACTCCCGCAAGGCTCCTTCTGTTGCACTGCCGGCGGCCTCGGCAGCTTGCCGCTTTTTCAAAGCCTCATCGTATTCCGCCTGCCGCAGCCAGCTGTCCCGGGACCGCTCCTCCAGCTGTACCCGCTGCTCCTCGGCCCTGCAGGACTCCATCTCCAGCTGGTTTGCTTCATATTTCTCCTGCAACGACCGCGTTTCGGCGGTCAGGTAGCTAAATAGCGCGGCCAGCTGTCCGGCCAGTTGCTTCTGTTGGTCCAGCCCCTGCAGCAGCCCGGCCAGATCTTCAACCTGCTCCCGGTAGGACCCCAGGAAGCCGTCCAGCAGCTGCTTTTCCACAATGAACCGCTCGTTTTCCACCACTTCCCGCACCAGGCTCTCCAGCATTTCCTCCAGCCGGCGCGACTCGGAGCGGTTTTTGAACATGGCCTTTTCCACCGTTTTGATGATCCAGTCATTTAATAGCTGGCCGGAATTTTTATATTTCTGGAAGATCTCCTCCAGGCCGCCTTCACTGTCATTGATCTTGGCGATGACAGTGCGCCACTCATCCTGGGCAATGCCGAACTCGGCCAAAAATTTTGCATAACGCTCCCCATCGTCTCCGGGAAAATAACCGAAGGCAAAGGGATCTTTCCTTTCCTGAGCGGACATCAGCTCCCGGGCTTCCCGAAAGGGCAGCACCTCCAGCACCCCGCCGCTGCGGCTCACCAGGGGGATATGGACTAGATCGAAAGCATTGGCGCCGTTATATTTCGAGGTAAAGGTGAAATACCTGATCCGGCTTTTCTCCTCCTCCACCCCGGGCGCCTCTGCGGACACAATCCCAATCCCGGTTAAGAGGTACCCGCCTGCTCCGTCCAGCTTCCACTCAATCATCACGTAGGCCGGCAGCCTTTTCTTGCGGAAAAAGCTTGCAATGTTGCGGCCCTGGATCCTCACCCCCGGCGCCACCGGCTGGAGAAAAAGTTGGACCAGCACGCTCTTGCCGCCGCCGTTGGCCAGGTTTAAAAGGGCATTTTCCCCGCCGTGAAAATTAAAGGTTTCGTCCAGTATGTGCCGGGAATCATGGTTGTAAGAAAAGTTCACAATCCGGATCCGGTTAATCCTGGGCATGCATTTCCGCCTCACCTTCAAACAGCCCGTTGATCTCGGCAACCCGGCTGTCATTGAGATAATAATTCAGCATCAGGTCGTCCAGTTTTCTAGTGGTGCGCATTTCCCGGTCGTCATCCACCATCCTGAGCAGGTTTTCCCGCTCCAGCAGCCGGCAGGCGATCAGGATGGTACCGGTCTTGGTCTTGCGGCCCTTTTCCTCGTAATCCTGCTTGCTCTCCCACAGTTCCGCCACCCGGATAAAATTGAGGGCGTACCTTTCCTCCAGCACGGCGGTCTGGTCATTGTTCTCCAGCGCCAGGGCAAAGCGCCGGTCCAGCTCCTCGATCAAGGTGCTGATGCGCAGGAACTCCCGCTGCTTGGGATTCCGGTTGCGGCTGCCGTAGAACAGGTAAAATATGAACATGGAGATATAGCAGAGCAGGTAGGCGTCAACCAGCCTGGCATCGGAGGCCACCCATTCCCGGAAGTCCTTCATGGTAAAGCCCAGCAGGCTGTTCCCGCTGTCCGGGACCAGGTATAGAGTACTGGACGCCTCCACGATCCGGAAGTCCAGCTCTTCCTCGAATTCCGCCAGGATGGACCGGACCTCGGTATGGCGAAACTCCAGGAACAGGTCTCCTTCAGTCTCCCGGTCCAACTGCCCCCTGTCTATTAATTTCTTAAATATCCTGACCGCAGTGTTTAAATGACTCATTTAAAAGCTCACCTCGATCATAAAATCACTGATGGCGACGCGCCTACTGAACAGAACATCCCCCTGCCGGTACACAACTTCTTCCTCAAATACGTGATCGTCCGGTTTTTTGATTTCTATTTTGCTCACTCCGTACAAATCCGGGCGGTCCTTTTCGATACAGTACAGACAAAAACCTACATCCAGTTCTCCGGTGGCGTTGGCCACCACCTCATCACGCTGCGCCTGCCACGCCCTGATCTCAATGATGTTCAGATCGTAAAGCTTGAGCATCGACCGGAAAACCAGGTCGTCGGCAACCAGCAGATCAAAGATCTCCCCCCGGCTCTTTAAATCTTGAAACAGCTCGCCAAACCTGCAGCCGGCCCCTTTTTCAGCGACAAACTCCAGGATGCTGCGGATAAATTCGGTATTGGCGTCGTTGATGTTTTTGATTCTCAAGCGCTCGGGATCCTCGCCCAGTTCCTCAATGACCACTCCCCCGGTCGCATCTTCCTCCTGCCGGAGCCGGGCCTGGCGCTCAAACAGCGACAGCAGGTTCAACCCGCGGTCCGGGTTGGGCCGGAAGAGAGGATTCAACAGCTTCCACAGGGAGGAGATGACGCTCTCCGGGCATCTTTCCAGCCGCACCAGGATTTCCCGCTCAAAATCGTAGTTTTTAGCCAGGGCAAGAGAAAAGGAATCGGCGATGGTTTCCTTATAGATCCTGGAAAGGCTGTGCCGCTCCAGAATCAATTCTTTCTGCTCGTCGATGGTTGTATTGATGTTTCTCCGGATGACGGCAATCTCAGCCCGTGCCCGTTTCATCTCCTCGTCCAGAGCGCCCCGGGATGCTTCCTCTTCCTTCAGACGTTCCTCCGACAGCACGATCATAGCCCTGATTTCATTCATAATGCCGTACTCTTCCTCCAGCAGGGTGTAGGTACTGCCCACCAGCCTTTCGAACTCCCGGATATCCACATCGTAAATGTTTTCCCGTATCCTCTGCATGAACTGCCTGAGATCGTTCTTCTTCTGCCTGATCATCTGCACCAGATTGCTGCTCTGGCCGATGGCTTTCTTGTAGTTTTTGCGCTTGATCAGCTCGCGCAGTTTCAGCTCTTCAATGGTGAAGCTGATCTCCTGCTCCACTTCCTTGGTCCGAAAGAGCAAATCATAACCCTGGTCCGTCAGCTGGTAGGTCATCAGATAGCCCCGGTCGCTCTCTTTGAGCTTGTCGTCAATCAGCCTGATCCGGGTGGGGACCATCCCCTGCCCGTACCTCATCACCGGGTAATACCTGGCTTCCCCGCCGTTTTGCAAGATGTCCTTGATAATGTACTCGGTGATTTTACGCAAAACCGGCATGGGAAAATCCAGGTTGTAAGCAGGAACGATCCCGGCCACAAAGGCCATGATCCTGTCCATGGTGCACTCCTCATCCTCGGTGAGGGTCCTTTCCATGATGAAGACCAGGACGGAGAGGATAATATTGTCCAACTGCCCCGGCTCAAACAGCTTCTCGATGTCCATTTTCCGGTTGCCGCGGTTGACAATGGAATCGATAGCCGCCACAATCTGCATTCTCTTTTCAAAACCGGCCAGCAAATCCAGCTTCCGCAAGTCCATCGTCATTATCCTCATTTCTACTTTAAACATGTATGCGCTGTTTTCATGATTCGCAGCGCATCAGCTGCCGGCGCCGCGTTGGTGACCTGGTTGTCTAACTCAGAATCCCCGCAGCCACCTGATAATTAACAATCTCCTGCGGGATGTAGCGGCCCTTCTCCAAAAAAGCAGTCAGCACACCGGCGCTATCAAACCCCAGCAGGGCAGCGAACTCGGCCAGGGGAGCCGCCACCTCCCTCGCATCCGGCGACTCCGGCAACTCCCTGCCTTCCGCCAGTTGAAGCATCAGCCGGTACAGGGCGGAAAAAGGCTTCACGTCAAGGCCGGGATTAGCCCGCCGGCAGCGGAAAAAAAGACGGATCCCTTCCAGATCCAGGTCGCCGAAATAAAGAAAACGTGCGGCCTGTCCCCCGCTGTCCCCCAGCATACCTGCATTGTACTCCTCCAGGGCGCCGCGCTTGGTAATCTTATTGCCTTCACCGTATAGCAGCAGATCCACCGGTGTACCGGCGACGGTGTTCTTCCCTGTGGTCTGCAGCAGTTTCCGGAAAGTAAACCAGGTATCCTTGTTCTCCAGGATCAATACGTTCATCTGTTCCTGGCGAGCGTGCACATACTCGAAAAACGGCTCCGGAGTATCGTAATAATTCAGGAAATCCTCCCCCAGACCATTGTACTTCAGCACTTCCCTGACCAGGGCAAAGTGGTTGTCCAGAAGTTTTTCCCGGCCCCAGACTGAAAACGACCGCTCCTTGCGCGACATAGGTTCTGCCAGCAGATCTGCCGAGTACCAAAGATACCGGCTTAAGCCCTCTACAAGCTCCCGGTGTTTTTGATATAATTCCGGCCTTTGCAGATAGCCGGAGATATTTAAGGCGGGGTTAAGCTGCCGGATGGATGCAAAATATCCCGAATAATCTTCCTTGGGTTTGAGCAGGCGGTATTTGTTGAACAAAGGCGGCAACCGGCCATTCAACCCCGAAGCCTTAACAGGTGCAAGAATTCCATCAGCCAACAGCTTTTCCACCGTCTGGTGAAAAAGGCCATAATCAGCTTCTTTAATCACCTGCTGTAGTTCTTTTTCAGTCAGAATTGTTTTTCCATAGACAAGCAGCTCTTCAATCAGGCTGATCGCAATCACCTCTTATTATGGAGATCCTCAGATTCAGGACATCAACGATGATCAAGAAACGATAAATTATCCGGCTAAAATCAATGGTGCACTGTATTGGAAACAGCACACCATTATTATACAATATTTAGACAAATTTTCATTGTTTCGTTGCCTTACATTTAGTGATGCTCATTCCAGGCAATAAAAAACCTGGCCTTGGCGCCGGGATCAAACAAGATTAGATACCCTGCCGTTTACAGGATGGAAGTACTGTCAAGATCACGTCAAAGTCCCGTTAATCGTCAATATACAGTAAGCAATAAAGTGTAGGGTAAGTATGTTATGTGTATGTTTGACTTTGAAGGGGTCCTAGGATGAAAGTACGCCGGTCGCTGTTTTACTGCTTTATTTTGAAACACTTTGAACATTTGGAGAGCCCACTTTAACATGCTGCAAAAACATAAAGCCAATATACCTGATTAAAACATAAATAACAAATACAACAGCCAGTAGTTCTTCAAAGTGCACTAAATATCCAAAGCCCGGCACGCCAATATGCATTTTCGTTAAAAAACTATCAATATCTTTTATCGCTATCGCACTGATTACAAGTGGAAATGTAAAAGCAGAGTAACTTGGATAAAACTTTAACCTAATCATTTTTGGCATGTATAAAAGTACGGCAAATAGCATTATTAAGGATAAAAAAGTCAGCAACCAGAAAATCGTCATATTTACTTCTTGAAATAGCTTTAAATATCCAACCAGACACAGACTCGCAGGAGCGGCAAAAATTGTTATGGTAGGCAATAACGGTTCGGGAATCGATTTAATTACCAACACTCTATAAGTGATTATAGGTAAAAGAATCAAATAAGCAATAAACCCAAACCAAAACAAGCCCTTGCCGGTGCCTGTAGCACTAAATACAGGCGCCGCTACACTTGCAGCAGCAATACCGACATACACTACAAAGTAGCTTGGAAATACTTTTTGCAGATCAAAATTGAAAATAAATTTTTTAGTGAAATAGATAATTAGAACACATTGGAGCACTGTGCCAACCATCCACATCCCATATCCTATAATAGGCGAAAATGGTTGAATGTAGGCTGATAAAATCATTATACCCATAGGAAAAGTACCGGCTATACCGGCAATGGCAGGATTCTTTAAATCCTCCATGACAGCCCTGGTTGTAAAAGTTGCTTTTATTAGAAGAAGCAACAGCAGCAGGGCAGATACAATGCCAAACATGCTCTTGAATATATTCCCGTATGACGCCACTAAATTGCCTGCCGCTGCCAACCCCAGCATTAACCCTGCAGCCGGTACAGGCAAATTTTTTATTATTTTTTTCATTTTTTAATTTTACCTTCTGCGAAACCATAATGGAACCCGGGAATATGGGTCATTATTTAATAGAATAATTTACTCCCCAAATCAGCATAACAGATTAAGAGAACTTGTCCAACCTTTTTGGGGGGCTAAAGAGTAACGGTATCTAACATGTCAGTCTCTACGACTCGGCTTTTTATATTTTCCGAGCATTGAAGACCGGCTACCCATAGACCGGTAGGCCAAATAGTTGTGTACAGGCAAAGGTGTCTCCTATTTACACTATTGAAAAAGGAATAATAAATATGATAAAATATCATCAGGGTACATAATTATGATAAATAATCGCACAGAGCCACTGAAACAATACGAAAATTTTGAAAATAATTAGTTGCCTACATGTTCAGCTTGTCACTTGTCAATTGATACAGCCTTCGCAATCTGTGATTAAAAACTAAAAATATTAGGGGCTGAATAAAATGATCAAAGTCGAGATTTCCGAAGATGCCAGGGAATTTATTCTCAATAGGACTAACGCCGTTACTGTGAAACCGATGATTATGAGCGGTTGCTTTGGCGTCGCTAATGTGCCTATTGTGTTCGAAGGTGAACCGTCCGCACCCGAAAATTATGAAGAAGTTATTGCCGATGGGATTAAGGTCTACATTTCTAAGGGGGCTATTGTTGGTCCAGATGGGACCAGGATCTACCTGGAGGGTGAAAAGTCGGTATATCAAGACCTGGAGGTCGAAGGGCTGAGGTATGAGGTCTAAATTTACCCCAATTAGGTTATGGGAGCCTGTTGACAAAATACTGCCAATAACCAGGATATAAAAGTTTCAATTCTCTATAGAGCGGGATCGCATTTCCACATCAACCTTTTGGAGCCCTTGCGCTCAATGCCTCCAGGGCTCGATTTGCGGGAGGTCTCCACGAAAGACCGCTCATTAAGCTAAAAATTTGCGGGGGGACTCTTCGGAGTTGAGAAGGTAGAACCTGACCCTTTGAACCTGTCAGTTAACACTGGCGCAGGGAAGCAAATCATCAAGATGATTGTATTTGATGAGTGCTTTCCTAATGAAGGAGGACACTTTATTTTTTATAAAGTTCTGTAACATAAAAAACCGAATATTCAATCCGTTTGCGGGGGGACTTATTTCAGTTGAGAAGGTAAAACCTGACCCTTTGAACCTGTTAGTTAACACTGGCGTAGGGAAGCAAATCATCAAGATGATTGTATTTGATAAAGGGTGCTTGCTGAATTCAGCGGCGCCCTTTTACAGCATAATGGAATAAGTCACAACCGCCATTCAGGCCTGCACTGGCTATCGGCAAGGACTGTGGTCCGACCCGCGACTTTTAAGATCCCGCTAAAATACGGATTGTCGAAAGGAGCAAAAACAGATGAACTATAACCTCACTAAAGCGTTCCTCCGGAAGATAAGCACACAGTTGCTCCATGTGCGGCAAAATGTGTGCGGTCAGAACGACAAACCGGATTCTGGACAGCCGGGACGTTGAACTAAAAATCCAATAAATAGAAGAAAGGAACGGATGACTTATGAAAGAAAATTTGCTCGCCCAAATCGTGTGGATACTGGAGGAAGTTCACCGGAAAAAACCGCTGATTCACCATATCACAAACTATGTTACGGTCAACGACTGCGCCAATATTGTGCTGGCCATCGGCGCTTCCCCAATCATGGCGGACGATATCGAAGAGGTGGAAACCATCACCTCCATTTCCTCGGCACTGGTGCTCAATATCGGAACCCTGAACCGCAGAACGATAGAATCTATGCTTGCCGCGGGGAAAAAAGCCAACGCCCTTAACATTCCCGTTATTCTTGACCCTGTCGGGGCGGGGGCGTCGGAACTGCGCAACCGGACAACCGAAAAACTACTCAAGGAAATAAAAATCAGCGTTTTGCGCGGGAACATGTCCGAAATCCGTTTTGTCGCCGGACTGGAGGCTGACACCAAGGGTGTGGACGCCTCCGACGCTGATCTGGTCAGAGGCACGGAAACAGGCCGGGCCGTAGCGGAGAAAGTGGCAAAGGAGCTCGGCTGCGTGACGACGATTACGGGAGCAACTGATATTGTGTCTGACGGTGTGCGCACAATTCTGATAGAAAACGGAACAAAGCTGCTTTCCAATGTGACAGGTACGGGCTGCATGTGTACCTCGCTGGTGGGGGCTTTTTGCGGGGTTGCCGACGATACGTTGATTGCGGCGGCAGGCGCTATCCTCTCCCTGGGCATTGCGGGCGAGCTTGCCGCCGCAAGAGCCGGTGACAAAGGAAACGGCAGCTTTCACCTGGCAATCATCGATGCAGTCAGCAAGCTGACTGCTGAAACTCTTACCGGGAGAGCGAAAATTCAGGAAGCCTGAAATAGATTACAGCCTCTATCTTACAACCGGCTATACGCTTCATATAGAGGCGCGTCATCAATCTGGTTTTGTGCCTTTCATCACCTGATCAGCACATTACCATTGTTTTGGTGAGCGTCTCTTTTTTCAAAGACCATTTTCAATGATTACAGTAATACTTCCAAGGAGTGAGACACGGGATCCTTTCCTTTCTATTACTTGTTATTCTCTTCTCAGCGCCTCGATGGGGTTCAGCTTGGATGCCTTGTTGGCAGGCAGAATACCGAATACCACGCCTATGGCCGCAGAGAACGCAAAAGCCAGCAGCGCCGTCCACCAGGACAGCAAAGGCGGCCATTTGGCCAGCTTGGCGATCAGGTAAGCCCCGCCGGTTCCCAGGGCCATGCCGATTACGCCTCCCAGCAGGCATAACATCACTGCCTCGATCAGGAACTGCACCAGAATGTCCCTGCGCCTGGCGCCCAGGGCCATCCGGATGCCGATTTCTCTGGTGCGCTCGGTCACCGACACCAGCATGATATTCATCACCCCGATGCCGCCCACAAACAGTGAAATCGCGGCAATAGCCCCGATAACCAGGGTCATGATGCCGGTTATCTTATTGGCCGCCTGCATCTGCTGCTCCATGCTTTCACTGGCGTACTTGCCGGCGTCCCGGTGCCGCCGCTCCAGGATCTTCACGGCCTGGCCCATGGCCTCGTCCACCTTTTCCTTTGAGACGGCGCTGCCTTCCAGCATCTGCACCTGTTTGTTGAACATTACCTGCCAGACCTGGATGGGAATATAAACACTGGGGTTTTCACTAAATCCCAGGGCTGATTCACCTTTGGCAATGATACCCACCACCAGGAAAGGTGTATCTCCAAGAGTGATTTTACTTCCCAGCGCCTGTGACCTGCCGAATACCTGCCCGGCCAGGTCCTCGTCGAGCACAGCCACCTTGCGCTTGCCCGTGTCGTCTTCCTCCGCAAAGAAGCGGCCTTCCTTCATGTTAAATTTCCGGATATAAGGATAATCAGACGAAACTCCTGTGATCCGAGCATGTATTTTTTCTTTTGGCCCCCTTACGTCACCCATAGTTTGGTTGCGGGGGGAGAGGTAGGTAACATCGGGGACCTTATCCTTGATCACGGTCACATCACTTAAATCAAACTCTCGCCCGGTGATCTGCTTGTCGCTGCGCCAGTCCACGTAAACAGCGAATATATTGGTCCCTATCTTTTCCATTTCAGACATCAGTACCGCCCTGCCGCCCTGGCCGATAGCCACCACCGCGATCACAGCGGCAATGCCGATAACGATGCCCAGCGTGGTCAAAAACGAGCGCAGCTTACTGACCATGATGCCCTCCAGGGCCACTCTGATGCTCTCCAGCAGGTTCATAGCTTGTCTGCCTCCCCGCTTTGGGCGCAACGGCCGGATTGAACTGCCGGTATGTCCACGCTTACATGCTTTCTGGCGTCCAGCGGGTTGGCGACGGGTTCATCATCCACCAGGCGTCCGTCGCGAAAGTGGACAATCCTGGAGGAATGCAAGGCTATATCCCGCTCGTGCGTGACCAGGACAATGGTGGCCCCACTGCTGTTCAATTCCTGGAAAATGGCCATAATCTCCTCCCCCGAACGGGTATCCAGGTTTCCTGTAGGCTCGTCCGCCAGGATCACAGCGGGGTTGTTGACCAGCGCCCGGGCGATGGATACCCTCTGGACCTGGCCGCCGGAAAGTTCGCTGGGCTTGTGCTGCATTCTCTCCGCCAGGCCCACTCTTTCCAGCGCTTCCGCGGCCCGCCTTACTCTTTCACGAGAGGCTATTCCAGCATAAATCATGGGCTGCTCAACATTGCGCATGGCGCTCATGCGGTGCAGCAGGTTAAAGGTCTGAAAGACAAAGCCGATTTTGCGGTTGCGGATGCGCGCCAGTTCGGTGTCGCTCATGCCGCTGACTTCCACCCCATCCAGCTGATAGGCGCCCGATGTCGGAGTATCCAGGCAGCCCAGCAGGTTCATGAAAGTGGATTTGCCCGAACCGGAAGGGCCCATCACGGCCACGAACTCACCCGGCTTTACCTCCAGGTTGACTTCAGCCAGGGCAACCACCGGATGGGCGCCCGCCCGGTACACTTTACCGAGATTTTTTACTCTGATCATTTCCCGTCGGCGCCCCCTTTGACCGAAGGCAGGTTTGTCATTTCTTTAACCCTGCTGCCATCCAGTAATTCCTCCCCGGGGCTGACCACAACTGTTTCACCTTCCGCTAGACCTGATAATATTTCAGTAGCTAGAGCAGAGTCGACCCCTATGGTAACCTCTTTTAACCTTGCCAGCTGATTTTCAACCACAAAAACTTTCTTGACCCCTTCTTTTTCAATAACGGCTTCGTACGGAACCACCAGCGCCCTTTCCCTGTCTATCGCGGTAATACTCAGGTCAACGGTGTACCCGGGCCGCAACCCCTCTGTGTCACCGTCAATTTTTACGATCACCGGCACTTCCACCTGACTACCCTTCTCCGCAGTTTTCGTCGTCACCGCGCCGGGGGAAACGCTCTGAAGTATGCCGGTGTATTCCCGGTCGGGCTGGGCCGCGGTGGTCACTTTTACCTTTTGGCCGGGCTGCAGCCGTCCACTGTCAGCCTCGCTGACTCCGGCGGTCACCTCCAACTGCCCGGTATCTCCAATGGTAATCAGCCTTGTTCCCGGCTGGACGTAATCACCCAGGGCCACTTCCACCGCAGTCACCACACCATCCATTTCCGCGTGGAGGACGGTCTTGTTGAGCTTGTTTTCCTCCTGCTCCAACCGGTAACGCGCCTGTTCGATCTGGGCCTTCAAGGAGGTCAGCTCATGCCCGACAGGACCGGTTTCTTTCATGCTCAGCTTTTCTCCCGCTATTTTGTATTCAGCTTCCTTGACAGCCAGGTCCAGCTCAGCCTCATCAAATTCCTTCGCGCTCAGCGCCCCCTGCTCGTATAAAAGCTTTTTGCGCTCATAGTTCTTTTGAGCGTTCCGGTAATCTGCTTCCGCCCTCCGGCAGTTTTCCCTTTCCTGGGCTATTTCCTCTTCCCGTGGATAGATGGACTTGTTCAAATTTGCTTCCTGGGCGATGAAGTTTGCCTTTGCCTCATTGTAATCGTCTTCGATCTCTTCAGCATTTAGCTTACCTAACACCTGGCCCTTGCTCACCCGGTCGCCGGGTGAAACACTAAGTTCCTCCACCGTAGTGCCGGTGAAAGTGTAAAATTCCTGCTTGGCACACAACCTCACCCTGCCGGAGGCAAAAACGTTATCCTGGATCGGCTTGATCTCAGCTTTAACAGTTTTCACCGGAATACCGTCCTGTTTTTTACTCTTTACCATGTTCAGCACAACCACTGACACGATCAGACCGAGGATCAGTACCCCGGCAAGCATCTTTTTCCTGGAAACGTTTCGTAACCGCTGCAAGTTTAATTGCAAAACATGACGCCCCTTTCAACCAAAAGACTTCTCTTTATTATACAGACGTTAAAAACACGATTTTTGCTCAATAATTTAAAAAACTTTTTTAGTTTTTTTATCTGGAAACGTTGAGCAATGCTTCTTTAAATAACCTCCAACCAGTAAACATATCCAAGTGCTGTCTTGTGACAATTCTAACCGCCTATTTTGCTTAAAAAAGTTTAGCATTTTAATTTTTAGTTTCTTGTACCCTGTTTTACACCCAGAAAAATGAAAGAAGCAATATACCGGATTCTCAATCAAAACTACGGCCATTCCTTTATGTTCTGCAACAAAAGGCTTAATCCTGGTTCACATATTAGAATAGCCAGAAACCAGGTGCAGATGAAACCCTTGACACCTATAAGCACTACGAATATAATTAAGTAGTCATAATTAAACCACTATTAAACCACTACAAAAAAGCAGAGTCTTTAGAGATACTTAAGAAGAAAACTATACTGACTGAAATATTGTACATAAAAGAATCTTTTTTCATAAAATAATCTTACGAGGTGCTTGATGGATGATGTAAAAGATGTTGCCAGGGAAGTATTAACTTCTATATTGCCTGTTGTTGTACTGGTCGTTATATTACAATTAATCCTGTTTGAAAATCCCGGCTATATGGTCATTCAATTCATAATTGGTGCTATAATGGTGACACTGGGATTAGGCTTGTTTCTTATTGGTGTTAAAGTTGGCTTATTGCCTCTGGGAGAGGCTATTGGAGCGGAACTTCCCCAAAGAGGTTCCTTGCCAATACTATTACTTTCCATACTGTTTATTGGCATAGCCGTAACTGCGGCGGAGCCTGATGTCCGTATTTTAACACACCAAATTGATTACATTTCAGCCGGCAGTATCCCAAAAAGTTTACTCATAGCTTTTGTAGCTGTTGGGGTGGGACTGTTTATAACTATCGCCACAGCAAGGGTAGTGCTGGGCGTCCCAATGAGCTACATATTAATCGGTAGTTATTTAGCTATATTCACATTATCCGCTTTCGCACCTCCACATTTTGTACCAATAGCCTTTGATTCAGGCGGCGTTACCACAGGACCAATGACGGTACCATTTATTCTTGCCCTTGGAGTAGGCATTACATCTGTTTTAAGTGGTAAAGACTCCCTAAGCGACAGCTTTGGCTTCGTAGCCCTTGCCTCAATAGGCCCTGTTATTGCAGTGATGTTATTGGGTGTGATCTACGGTTGAAGGATATAATAATTTTTAAAGGTTTTTCATGTGTTCTGCAGGAAGTAGCTATGTCTCTGTTACCTCTATTAATTATCTTCCTTCTGTTTCAATTCCTCTTATTGAAGCTGCCACAGGAAGAAGTAAAACGCATCTTAATTGGTATCTGCTTTTCTTTTATCGGATTATCGCTGTTCCTTCAGGGTGTCCATGCAGGTTTTTTGCCTACAGGTACTTTATTAGGAGAACAGCTTGCCAGGTTAAGGTTTAACTGGGTGGCAATTCCCATCGGCTTACTGGTGGGTTTAGTCACGGTGCTTGCCGAACCTGCCGTTCGCATCTTAACCCATGAAGTAGAGAAGGTATCCGGAGGACATATCAACCAGCAAATAATGCTGTACACCCTGTCGGCAGGTGTGGCAATCTCTATTGGCATGGCTATGGCACGGATAATATATGGTATACCGCTTTTATATCTACTTGCCCCAGGATATTTACTGGCTCTACTTATGGTTAAGTACTCACCACCCACCTTTGTTTCGGTAGCTTTTGATTCTGGCGCAGTAGCTACAGGCCCTATGGCTGCTACTTTTACAATGGCCCTGGCAGTGGGGGTAGCCTCCGGCACAGCGGGCAGGGACCCGTTGATGGATGGATTTGGTTTAATAGCTATGGCTACCCTTGCGCCGATCTTATCAGTTTTATTACTAGGGCTCATTTATAGAGGAAGGCGGTTAGATGATGAAGATAGGTAGAGATTATCAATTAATAGTAACAATCATTAAAAAGGGTTTTGCACAAAGAGTCATTAATGCGGCAAAACGCGCTGGAGCCAGAGGAGGCACCATCTTGCACGGACGTGGTGTTGGAATACACGATCAGAAGAAACTGCTGGGCATCCCGATAGAACCAGAAAAGGAAATAATTTTAACCCTGATTCATAAAGATAAAACCAATACCGTGTTAAAAGCTGTTGTGGAAGCAGGGAACCTTCAAAAACCGGGAACGGGCATTGGTTTTGTAATTGATGTTGACAAAGTAGTGGGGATTGTATCTTTGCTGGAAGAATTCGGAGAAGATTTAGATTAATAAAAACAATAAGGAATTAACTACATACCAAAAACCCCGGCCTTTTTGCAGGACGGGGTTTTTGCTTATTACTGTTTCCTTTCTTCCAGTAAGTCACCGGCTTCCTTTACATCCAAACCCTGATGAATGATGCCGTAAGCCGCTGCCAGTAGCGCCTCCGGGTGTGGGCTCTGCCAAACATTTCTGCCCATTACAATGCCCCGGGCGCCTCCCTGCATAGCGCCGTAAATCATTTTCAGGGTGTCCAGGTCGGTCTCACACCTGGGCCCGCCGGCGATTAAGACCGGGACGGGACAGCCGACAACCACTTTTTCAAAGCCTTCCTCGGTATAGTAGGCCTTGACCAGGTCTGCTCCGTGTTCCGCTGCAACCCTGGCACTCAGGGCCATAAACCGTGGATCTTTCTTTTTTTCCTCGTTAATTTTGCCAAGACCCACAACGCCTAACAGCGGCACATTCCAGCGCCGGCAGCGATCCGCTATGCGGGCCAGATTGACCAGGGTGTCATGCTCGTACGGAGAACCGATAAAGGCTGAAGCCGCCACTGCGTCCGCTCCCGCCGCCAGGGCTTCCTCCACGGTGGCGGTCAACCCCTCCCGGGTCAGCTCCGGCCCCAGAATCGTCGCCCCTCCGCTAATCCGCATGATGATGCCGGGCTTGCCCGCCGGCTCGAAACCGTATCTTAAGATCCCCTTCGTTAAAAGCCAGGCGTCCACCAGCCCGGTGGCATCCAGACGCTTCACCGTATTTCTGGTGTCTATTATTCCCGCCATGGGCCCGAGGGCCATGCCGTGGTCAATGGCAACTACCAGGGAACGCCCTGTTTCACTGCGCAGTATTTTCCTGAGTCTGATTTGGAGCCCTTCCATTTTAACCGTCCTCCTCCGGGATCATGATTACGCCTTTGATTATTTCCTGCTTTTGAGCCAGATCCACCGCCTCAAGCATGTTCTCCAGGGCAAAGCGGTGGGATATAAGGTCGTCAACCTTGACCTCACCACTGCCGATAAGTTCCAGGGCTAACCGGAAGTCTTCGGGAGTGGAGGCAAAGGTGCCTGTCAGCACTACCTCCGCATAGTGAATCCAGCGAAAGTCAACGGGTACGGGCCTGCCTGCGGGCGGCCCGCCAAAAATATTGAATGTGCCGCCGTTTCGCACCGCCGGGAGATACTGTGCCATGATTTCCGGCAGGCCCAGGGCAGCCACCACCAGGTCTGCGCCCAGTCCGCCGGTAAACCGCCGGACCTCTTCCACCACATCTTCCTCACCGGCGTTAATACAGTGCGCGGCGCCCATCCCGGCCGCCATTTCAAGCCTGTCCCGGCGCAGGTCGGCCATGATTACCTTTGCCTTGAGCCAGTTTCCCGTTTTCAGGTGCAGTAGCCCCAGCGGCCCGGCGCCTACCACCAGCACGGTGTCACCCTCTCCCAGCTTTCCGGCGCGAGCAGCGGCGAGGCAACAGGAAAGCGGTTCGGCGACAGCTGCCTGTTCATAGGAAAGCTTTTCAGGAATTTCAACCACTCCGCCGATCTTGACAATCTCACGGGGGATGCGCACAAATTGCGCGAACCCCCCGTCAATCCCGTGACCGAGGCCAAATTCACTCAGGCACAGGTTGTGCCGCTCCTGCTTGCAATAAAAACACTCCCCGCATACAGCTATCGGATAGACGGCCACCCTCGCGCCGACAGACAGGCCGCGGACTCCCGGTCCAATCCGCTCAATGCTGCCGGCTACTTCGTGGCCCAGGATTGCCGGGAGGTTCTTGGGCAGACCCTGCCCAAGCAGCGTTTTGATATCGGTGGCGCAGATGCCGGAAGCCCTGACTTTTACCAGAACCTCCCCCTCGCTGATTTCCGGAACGGGTACCGATTGAATCCGGATCTCATTTTTACCGTACACTACCGCGGCTTTCATCATTGGTTCCCTCTCCTTGTTTTAAAACATTTCTTAGACCGCCCTTTTTACTTCTTCCAGCAGTGCCCTAATCTTGAACGGGCTTTTCTTACCCGGATATTCCTCCACACCGGAACAAAGGTCAATACCGAAGGGCCGAACCGTTTCAATCGCTCTTTTGACATTGCCCGGATCAATGCCGCCGGCCAAAAAGGAGGGCAGCGGCGATTCCTGCACCAGGTGTGCCGCCGCTTCCCAATCTCCGGCCAGACCCGTTCCACCGAACCTGGCCACTCCGTTGACCACAGCTGCAGTGTCAAACAGAACGGCGTCTATTCCGGCTTCTTTACACTCCTCAACTTTGAGCCGGCAGGATTCCGCATCGAAGATCCCCCCCCGGGTCCCGCCGGCCGGCAAATATAGAGACTGCCAGATTTTGAGCTTCGGGCGGAAGCTTTTCAGAAATCCTGCCAGGGCCGGTCCCTCCGGGCTGAGAAACTGAACTGCGTAAGGGTTTAGTTTGCGCGCCACCTGTTCGATGCCCTCCGGTTCCAGGTTATATACCAGCGCCACTACCGGAACCTCGACGGCAGTAAATATCGGGCCTGCCTCCTCAACGCTAAGTGAGCGGGGCGAAAAGGCAGTATTCACCACAACGCCAAGATAGTCGGCGCCTTCTCCCGCAGCCAGCCTGGCATCTTCCACATTGGTTACACCACATATTTTAACTTTGCAGCCAGCCTTCACGCTGATAATCCCTTTCTGAACCATTTTCTTCGATCCGGGCGCCGGTGTTATCCACTTCCGTAACGATAATCCGGCTCGAGGCCACCTTCCGGGAAACCAGAAAGTCCAGAATCCTCTGCTGCACCTGCCCGTCCCGGGTCAGAGCAAACACGGTGGGCCCAACCGAACTCATGCCGGCCACTTCGGCGCCCAATTCCCGGAAGCTCCCGATGAAGTTGTAAATGTGGGTCCCCCAGATGCCGTGCTGCTCACATTCAGCACGCTTGGAGCCCAGGAAGGTCAAATCGAACATAGCGTTGCCCATCCCTTTCAAATCCCCCTTCACCATGGCCGGAAGCAAATCGAGCAGCACTATCTGAGACTTGGTTCCGCACTGCAGGTAGTCCAGATACCTGCCCCGACGCATCAGTAATTCCACTTCTGATTCTGCCGCCGTATCCATGCCGGTAAACTCATCCTTTAAGCTGGGCACGTCGGGAATCACAATAATAACCCTGGTGTCCGGCAGCGCCGCCCGGTAGACCAGCTCCATGTCGTCGGTGCCCAAAACCATGCCGCCGTAGATACTGGCCATGGCCCCGATGCCGGTTTCAAACCCGCGAATTAAGTAATTTGTGCCCCGGGGGCTTTCTTCACAGGCATTATAACCCAGAATCCTGCGCAACTCGCGGTTGTTGAAAGGCCTGCCCAGCACCTCGTTGATCCCGATACAGGCGGCACACATGGTGCCGGTTGAGGAGCCCATCCCCACATGCCTTCTCTTGTGGTCGTATAGTTCTATTTCAAATCCCTGTTTGTAGCCTAAAATCTCCTTGAATACTTCAGCAAAATGAGTTACGATTAAAGGCCTTTCACCCTTAACCACAATCTCGGGCCTGTTCGTGGAACGGACCCTGGCCTTGAGGTTAACCCCAATGGCAATACCCAGCCCCCCTCCTCCCGGGCGGCTGACATTGAAACGATTCATGTCTAAAACGGAAGGATGAAGACGCGCGGGCACCGTTATTTCTACTTCCCTTTCAGGCGCTTCCGCAACTGTTCTGGGAGCGACGCCGAATTGCTCCGGATAAATAATAAAATCTTTTTGACCCGGCTCAAACTCCTGTAGAACCGTGTTAATCCGGTCAAAAGGCCCGCCAATAACACCGATTTCAATAGTCTGCTTTTGCTCCAGAAAAGAAACTTTATTGACAGCCATATTTACCCCTCCACAAAATCAAATTCAAATCCTACTATGCTTCCGTTCTACCCTCCTTCGATTTGTTTTTGCGGTAGGAATGGGAACGGGAATAAAAATGGGAATAAAAACAAAAACATCCCCGGCAGGGATGTTTTCTAAACAGGCTTATACAAAGCCCGTTTATCAAGGCAAAACCAGTACAACCATCCTACCATGCTACAATTCCTATTATATGACTAAGTACAATTATTAGGCAATGGTTATCAAAAAAAATTTGATGATTGCCGACAAACCAATAATGCAAAACGCCGACTATCAGCCAATTGTTGAGGACGTGTTAAAAGCAAATCCCGATGTGGTCTTTTGTTGTTGTCAACTAAATACAAAGGATAGTTGAATGATGCCATAAGCCGCTGAAAGACTGTGAGGGCTCACTGAATGGTTACAAGTGATCATGCCGGCTTAAGCTTCGTTATGCATTTTAATTAAAACAAAGGCATAGATTGTCTTTTTTGTATTAACCAAAGTGCGATTAATAATATTATTCTGTGTATTGTTATGTTTTGTATATTTATGATTACATGCACACCTTTTAATACAACACACATTACCTGCTTTTGTTGTTTTGAGTTGTATTGCATAGCATTGTTATGATACCTGTCAAGATTTAGCATGCTGAAAGAAAAAGTTGCCGATTTCATTTGGATTCCCCTTGTATAATCGCTTTTTGTTGATAATTAATTGTTATTGTAATAAATTACTTGACAACATCATTTGCCTTGCATATACTAAGTTTAATAGCAAATAAACTTTTATTAAGGAGGACATTTTAATGGAACTAAGTGCTCGCAATAACCTAAAAGCCCGCGTCAAGAATCTTAAGTTAGGTGAAGTTGCTGCTGAAGTAGTCCTCGATGTAGGTGGACAAGAAATGTGCTCAACAATAACAGTTGCTTCGGTTAAAAGGCTGGGGTTAAAAGTTGGCGACGAAGTAATCGCAGTAATTAAAGCAAGTTCTGTTATAATTGGTAAATAAGTTGTGTAAACAAATAGAAAATGGCCTTCAGGCCATTTTTTATTTGTTTGCACTTCGGCTACGATTCCGGCCCACCACTTTACTTATTTCCACCAGGAACAGCGGTACAATACTCAGGCTCAGGACGACCGCCCAGTCAGATGGCCGCAGCATGGCGGTATCAAATAGCTCTCTTAAAATTGGAGTGAAGATAACTATTAACAGCATCGCAGAAGATGCCATAAAAGCATAGATTAAACTCCGGTTGGTGCCAAAACCTATGGTCAAGAGGGACTGTTTCATACTTCGAACGTTAAAAGAATGCACCAGCTGTGACAGGGCCATGGTAACAAAGGCCATGGTATGTGCTTCTTCCAGGGTCCTGCCCCAGCGCAGGGCCAGCCAGTAGGCAGTCAGGGACAGGAGCCCGATCATGATCCCCTGCCATAGTATTTTGGCGCCTACCCCTTCTGAGAAGATACCCTCTTTTAACTTGCGGGGCGGCCTTTTCATAATTCCTTCCTGGGGGGGCTCCAACCCCAGGGCCAGGGCAGGCGGCCCGTCTGTAATCAGGTTCAGCCACAGGATCTGAATAGCGTTAAGGGGACTTCCTAAACCAAGCAGCAGGGCTGAAAAAATGGCCACAAGCTCTCCGGTGTTGCAGGAAAGCAAGTACTGGATGGAGCTGCGTATATTATTGTAGATGGTCCGCCCTTCCTCCACCGCCTTTACAATGGTGGCAAAGTTATCGTCCTGCAGTACCATGTCCGAGGCTTCCTTGGCCACCTCGGTACCACTAATTCCCATAGCCGCCCCGATGTCAGCCCGTTTAAGAGCCGGGGCATCATTGACACCGTCACCGGTCATAGCCACAACATGGCCGTGATACTTCAGCGCTTCTACAATACGCAGCTTGTGTTCGGGAGAGACCCTTGCGTAAACAGCAACACCGTTCACTACTTTTTTCAATTCTCCCTCGTCCATTTGTTCCAGTTGGTCGCCCGTCAGGCTGTCATCTCCCGGCTGCAATATATTTAACTCCCTGGCGATGGCCATAGCGGTCTCCCGATGGTCACCGGTGATCATAACCGTACGGATACCCGCACTGCGGCAAACTGCCACTGCCTCTTTGACTTCGGGCCGGGGAGGATCCTGGATGGCGAAGAAGCCGATAAAGGTTAAATCCCGCTCCGCGGTCTCCGGTGAGAGTTGGTCCGGTACTTCTGACCAGCGACGGGTGGCCAGGGCCAATACACGCTGTCCCTGGGAGGCAAATTGTGAATTTACTTCCAAAAGCCGTTTCCGGTTTTCTTCGTCCAGGGCACTGGTTTCGTCCTGGCTTAATACACCGGTGCAGCGCCCCAGAATTACATCCGGCGCCCCCTTGGTAAAGGACCGGACAAAACCATCCAGCTCATGAAAGGTGGTCATCATCTTGCGTTCAGAATCAAAGGGGATTTCGGCCAAACGGGGACTGTTAGTGTTAACCGCCCCCCTTGACAGGCCCGCTTTAGCTGCAGCAACTACAAGGGCGCCCTCTGTGGGGTCCCCAATTACGCGGTATCCTTGCTCAGTTTCTTCTAACCGGGCATCACAGTTCAACAGCCCGCCAAGAAGAATCAGTTCAAGGTTTTTGTCGTCCATAGGCAAAATTTCATTTCTGTTCCGCTCCAAAAATTTCCCTTCAGGCAGATAGCCGGTCCCAGTCACCTCAAACAACCTGTCTGCAACGAAAATCCCGGTAACAGTCATTTGGTTTTTTGTAAGGGTACCCGTTTTATCAGAGCAAAT
>DHTR01000103.1:0-8908 GCA_002408725.1 Pelotomaculum sp. UBA5255 | reverse complement strand
AGACCCTCGGGCACTGCCGCCACAGCGAGGCTGATCGAAATCATAAACATTTCCAGCAAATTTTCACCACGCCACAGCCCGATCAAAAATACAAGCACAACAATGAGCCCGGCTGCTACCCCGAGTATTTTACCGAGCTTCCCCAACCGCTGTTGCAGCGGGGTGGGTTCCGGAACCGCTTCATCCAGCAAACGGGCTATCCGGCCTAACTGGGTCTTCATCCCTGTCTCCACCACGATGGCTTTACCACGTCCAGCGGTTATGGTAGTGCCCATAAAAAGCATGTTCTTCTGGTCGCCAATTGGAATTTGAACGGCACTTAGCACGGCAGGATCTTTTTCCACCGGCGCCGACTCCCCGGTCAGGGCCGACTCGTTGGAACGCAGGGAAGCCGACTCAATCAGCCTTGCGTCAGCCGGAACTGAATCTCCGGCATCCAGCAGGATCACATCGCCGGGGACCACTTCCTCCGCGCTGATTTGTACAACCTTTCCACCCCTTACCACCTTTGCCGAGGGCTTTGTCATATCCTTTAGAGCTTTAAGGGCGTGTTCGGCCTTGTTCTCCTGAAACACTCCAATTACAGCATTAAGAAGTACAATAATAAGGATAACAATAGAATCAGCCCACTCGCCAAGGATGCCTGAAATAGCGGCTGCGGCCAAAAGGATTAAGACCAGGATTTCTTTCATCTGGCCGATGAAAATTGACAACAGGCTGCGGGGGGGCTTTTCCTGAAGGACATTGGAGCCGTAATCTCTTAAACGGCCGACTGCCTCTTCGATCTCCAACCCCAACTCAGGGTTAATCTCCAGTTCCAGGCATGCTTCTTTTGTGTCCAGAGAATACCACTTCTTCTGCATTTTCCCCTCCGTAGCCGACGAAATTTTGTCCGCAAGGCAGAACGCGAACGCCTTTGGATTTGTCTTACTATTATGTAGCGGAAGCTCTATGCATATAAAATTACTGGATTGCCTGGAGAAATGAGCATTAAAAAATTGATGATTTTAAAAAGCCTTACCACCACAACCGGGAAAAACCAGAACCCCCTTACCTGGAAACCGGGAAATGGGTTAAAGAACCGCGCTCTGGCTCACTTAATTCACCTTGAGCAACCTCTGCAGATCTTCTGGTAATGGTGCTTCCAGAGTCAACGGGAAACCTGTAATTGGATGCGTTAAACTAACCCGGCAGCAGTGTAAGGCTTGCCTGCTTATCCCTTCCTCACGCCCACCGTAGAGCGTGTCCCCCACCAGTGGATGCCCAATATGGCTCAAATGCACCCTGATCTGATGGGTGCGACCCGTCGCAAGACATAGCTTTACCAGTGTGCTGTCTGCCAAATATCGAATCACGTTGTAGTATGTTACTGACCGCTTGCCATCAGGACAAACCCTTCGTTTTAATTTGCTGTCTTCACACCGGGCTATGGGCAGGTCAATTGAGCCCTGCTCCTGCTTAATCAAACCATGTACCACGGCGAGATATTCACGCCGCAGTTCACCGGTGGACAGTTGCCGCGCCAGCCGAAACCCGGCATGAGCATGTTTAGCTATCACGACCAAACCGGAAGTGTTCCGGTCTAACCTTGATACGGGACGAAAAACTGATTCTATGCCCTTTTGATGGTAGTGGTATAAAACGGCGTTAGCTAACGTGTTCTCCTGCTCATGTTTTAAAGGATGAACCAGCATCTCCGGCGGCTTGTTCACAGCCAGGAAATGCCCGTCTTCATACACGATGTCAATGGGTATGGGTTGGGGAAGTACATCGGTAGATTCATCGAATTGTAATTTTATGCTTATTCTGTCTCCAGCCTGCAGGCACCGGCTTAGGCAAACCGGATGACCGTTTACCGACACGCCGGATAACCGCTTCAACTTACGGACCATCCCACGGGAGAAACCAAGGTTCTTTTGCATTAACCTTTCGGTGCTGAGCCCTGCCTCTGCTGCCGTCACCTGATAGCTCAGTTTCAACACATACCTCTTTTCCCTGTTCCCCTGTCTCACTTTTTATGTTCAACCGGGATTTTATTTTTTACGCGGTGTTTTACCAGGGCTTGCGGCCCCAGGACCCGGGGTCCGGGATAAGCCGTGCTGATCATAAGCCATCTCGGACAACCGAATAAAGGTTTCCTTATCGATATTATATCTACTGCGTAATTCTGCTATTCTGGACGCTGCTGCTCCCAATGTCGGGGCAGCCAGCACATATTCTTCGAAGCTTGGTTTTTGTTGTTTTAGGTGGGGAGGAGCGGGGTCGTCAGTGTTACCTACAAGATAATCAATACTGGTTTCGTATAAATTAGCAAGGGTTTTAAGAGTATCCAAGCCTGGTTCGCTAACCCCTTTCTCATAACCAGACAATGTTTTATTATGTATATTTGTAAAGCTCTTAACCTGTACCTGCGTTAAACACTTGGCTTTCCGTGCCATTCTAAGGCGCTTACCTACCAAATAATTCATGTTATCACCACCAATTCTATATTAACATTATACCTATTTTTAAGGAATTAACCTTTAAATAGATAAATAGATATTGACTTCTTAGATTCTAAGAAGTAACATTAAGATGGATATTTTAGGATCTAAGAATCTCAGAATGTCAAGTGAATGAAGCCATATTGAGTTCCCAGGAACTAAGAAAACCAATCACAGAAAAACCGGCGCCACCGACTTAGGACGAGAAAAATTGGACACCCCAGTACAAAGGTCATTGAAATGGACTTATGCTGCAATTGTGGCAATTGACCTGCTATTCATCCTGGTAGGTAAATACCCATACAGGGGTCCGTGGAAGGGGGTATTAAAATCCAGTCCATAACGTTTGAGGATTTCTGGAAACGTCTTCGGAATGCGGCAGAAGGAGTAAAGATAGACATTTCAATAGAAGCTGAAACCCTGGAAATGCAATGGTCATTCAGTGACCAGGGAACAAAGCTCAAGATAATCAAGCTGCTCAGACAGCGCGGCGCCAAATACCTGGAAGGTCATTGTTTCGTGCACTTCTGGGTTGAAGTTGACAGCCACGGAAAACTGGAACTTGTCAAGGCTTAATTAAAATAATCGGTTTCTCGCGATAATTTCGCCGGCATAATCCGTTAAAAGACCGGGAAATTATTTTCCTCTGAGCAGGGGAAGCAGCTGGTATTACCCGGGGGAAGATAATAAATTATTAAGCTACTTTTAACAGGTTGGTCTTATTCCCAAAGGAAAAACGTGCCCAGATGAAGTGGAAAAAACGGCGGCACGGTCAGTGTGGCGGTTTTCGAAATTTCAGAAAATACTATAGCCAGTACCCGGATCCTCTGATCCGGCATGTGGCCGCCCCTGGTATAAGCGGCCGGTGCCGGGAAGGATGAATGGACATACTCTCCTCAAAACAGCGCAGATAATTCTAACTATCGGTTTGCGGGCTTACCCACCAGTCAAGGGAACGATATGGTTTTTGCAATTCTTGATAATGATGTCTTTTGGCAAGAAATTCCCGTTTTTTATTATTAAGATAAACATCGAAATGCTCGTGTCTTCCCTCTTCGCTGAAACGATGATTAGCCCGGGGATAAAAGACCATTTTTACTTCCTGACCCTCTACCTTGATTTCACCTTTGGTACTACAGAAGGGACAGATTAGCTCTTTACCATCATACCGGAAAATGTCACTCCAACAGACTGGACACTCGTTTGCTTTGAAGTCTCGCTTATAATTAGGATCTACAAGGCCACGCCCCATTTGCCGGACTCTTTCCAGATTCTTGGGGTCCTCTAGAACCTCAGCAGGACTGGCCCCGAAAAAACTGGCACTGTCAATCAGGTTCAAGTTTAAAAACCTGGGTGTGAGGTTTAAAGCCGCCTCTGCATAACCCTCCATACCACGCGCACCGTAACTCATGATCGATATGCAGGGCTTGCCTGAAAATTCCCTGGCTTTGTTGCTCACAGAAAGAAACCTGTCCTGAAGTATCCTGATGCTGCCCTGGGGTCCCAGAAAATAGCACGGCGCTGCAAAAACCACAGCATCAGCAGCCCGGATTTTATCCAGAAGAAAGTTCAGGTCATCATTAATATGACAGGGAACATCAGGCGGCAGACATTTATAACATGCTTTGCATGACTTAAGATCAAGGTCTGTCAACCTGATCATTTCTTTTTGGCTGTCCGCTCCAGTTGCCTCCATTGCCGCCTTGGTTAAAATTTCCGAGTTTCCCAAAACCCGCTGCGAAGCCACAATCCCCAAGATGCGTTTCACTGGTAATCTTCCCCTCTCATACTTGTGTTTACTTCCTCTTGATGTCGGTATTCCGCATACCCCAAGGAAAGCTATGCTCCCTTCAACCTTCAATTTTGTCTCGAAAAGCTTAATATTTAGCTAATTTTCTTTTTTACGCAATTAATTATTATCCAAGAACAAGCGAAAATCCTGCTAAAAAAGGCTTGTTTCAAAAATTGTCGATATTTGCCCTTTTCTTTTTAGAGATAGCTCTATACTCCTTACTTGAGTTTGACAGCGATCCCGGAAAGCCCCGTCATTGCTAAAGTTAGTGCGTGGCACAATTGGGTCTTCCAGAAACTGGAAGACCCAACCCTACAGCCACAAAGGCTAGAAAATTCTTGCCGCCAAACTTAAGCCTTAGCGTCCCGGGAACTCGCCCAATATTTACTCAATTTATTTTTCAAACAAAGACACCCCTTTCGGAGTGTCCCAGGATTGCATTGTTTTTTAAAACTCCGTTCTCTTTCCCATTTCTCGTTCTCTAATAGTCCCTACACGATAAGGTCTATTTGCTGAATTGTGCCGGCGGAACCATTTTCTCGAAGGAATATCCCTGAATCCCTCACCTGTCCATGCAGCTTATTATCTCCATCCTTTAGATCAAAAGGTGTGTTTATATTCCCAAGAAATATCGCGCCGATACCCTTTTGACCCAGTGCAAACAAAACGTCCTTGCCATCTGAGTCTTTTGTCCAGATTCGCAGCCGGTTATAAATCGAATCATTCTCATCTATCCACTGGTTTCCGTCCTCATCATATTTAGCTAACTCAGAAAAGCCATCGCCGCTGACCGGTCCGAAGAGCTCCCCGCCATTATTAACCTGGCCGTCATCGTTTAGATCTATTGCAAGAAAACCGCTACCGTTGCCAATAAAAGAAATTTGATCTTCTTTCCCGTCCAAATCCAAATCAAAGCTAAACTTATTACTTGTCAGTTGCGGAGCGCTTCCTGCAAAATTTATGACCAGCGGGTCGATCTTTGCCGCATCACCAGCTCTAATGCTTATGTTCTGCTGCTGTGCAAACTCCCTGCTCATGTTTAACTGCACTGAGAAATTAATCTCCCTGCCATCTGCAGTTTTAATCATACCCTGAGCTGTAAAAGACATCTTTTCTTGCTCATAGTAAGATTCCCTTCTATCATACTCCAAACCCCACCCCTGCAGCTGCTGCTGCGTCTGAACGTTGCTTTTTAATCCGGTAATACTATTTATGTCCTTTTTAGCGTCCAATCTCAACCTTTCAAGAATGTGAAACTTAAGTTTTTTGCCTGTCAGGTCCTCTATCATTCTTTCAATTAAAAGTATTTTCTGCTCATCTTGTATACTAATTTCAAACTCAAAGTCGCCCCCGGCCTGCGCCACCCCTGTCTTTCCTTTTTCCTGAGCTAACATCGCTTTTGCCTGATCCGATAATTCAACCATGTCTACTTGTAATTTCAAAGGTTGATCCGTAAATGGTTTACTTCCCTCAAAATCAGGTCTTTTCTTACCGACCCAGGCCCTTAATGATTCTTCCTTTGTATAGTTTTTTATCGCAATGCTTTCACCTGTCATAGAAGTAACCGAGTCTACAATTTTCATCATAAATACCCCCATCCAGGAACTAATATAGAACCTTGAGCCGAAAAATAGTCCTTGAAAATTGTCTATTAAACTATAATCGGCTTACCCTGGTATTACTTTAGGTCCTCTCAGGGTTCGTTGTATATATATTCACATAAGAAAGGGATATATAATAAGCACTGTACAAATTCAGCCCGAGAAATGCTTGTATCATTATTAACGCAACATGTTCGAATAAATTTCAACCCACACCTTTAGTCTTTCATTCCTGATGATATTGTGTCCGCAGCAAAAATGTCTAAGGCTTATTGCGGGTGACCCGTTTTCTCATGTGTCTACTTCTCAAAATAAAATTTAACATAAAAGGTTGTGCCTGAGGAGTTGGTTTCTATTTTTATGGTAGCATTATGCCGGGTGGCTATGCTGTAGCACACAGCCAAACCCAGGCCGGTTCCATGGTCTTTTGTTGTAAAAAAGGGTGTACCGATTTTATCCAGGATCTCAGGCTCAATCCCTGCACCCTGATCTTGTACCGATAAAACAACAGCCTCAGCGTCCGAAAAAGTTCTAATGGTCATGGTACTGCCGGGCGGTGTGGCTTCCAGCCCGTTCCGAATCAGGTTATAAATAACCTGGCGTATTTCCTTTTCATCTAGAAGCAGATCGGGAACATCTCCCAGGTCCAGTCTTAAGCGCACATCATGCTTTATTGCATCGGACTCAAGCAAAGGGAATAAGGTTTGAATTATTTGAGCAAGGTTTTGTTCTTTCTTTTCGACCGGCCTGTCCTTGGCCATGGTTAAAAATTCTGTTATAATGGCATTCGCTCGATCTAATTCACTTATCATTAAATCAAAATACTCTTTATCCCCGGCATTACTCTTTTTATTACCAATTAGTTGCAAAAAACCCCTTACGGTCGTCATTGGGTTTCTGATTTCGTGGCCGATACCAGCGGCAATTTCCCCGACTAGATTTAATCGAGCCAAACGGGCAACTTCGTTTTCCATTTTCCTTCTCTTATTTATCTCCTCTTGCAGGGATAATAAGTTACGCTTTAATTGCTCCCGGTGTTTTCCCTCGGTATCTACAATTACACCGATAAACCAGCCTAATACATCCATCATGCCGGCGATAATTAAAACCGATTCTGTCGCTTGTATTATAGTATATTTTTTCATTGCCACTTGATAAAATATTAAAATCAGGGTACATAAAGACGATATAAGTAAACCGGCCTTCATTCCCATTACGGAAGCAGCGATTATTACCGGTAAAATAAAAACTATTTGTGACATATAGGTGTTATCTTCTACTAACAACAAAACCACTACTGTCATTACAAGGGGAAAGGTTATATAATACGCCTCTTTTAAAGATAAGAACCTTGATTTCTTTGAATGAACACAGTGCCTTAATCTATGCAAGAAAATAACCCCAATTAAGCATAAAAGCGTAAATAGCCGAATGTTTAAGGCGGGATATATTTCTCTATTCTCATTGCTAAGAATTAGAACCATCATCAATATAAATACACAGATAATATGTGTGGTTATGAGATGTTCATACAACTCTGCTTCTCTTGCTGCAACTATCTTTTTATCAATTATCAACAACAACACCCCAAAACGGCTTTAATATAGAAAGAGGTGGCGTGAACCACCTCTTTTAAATGGCTATCTTCTCAGCGATTCGGGTACCGCCGGCTGATATTGAGAGATAGAACAAGCGGAAGCCGAAGTAATGTTCGCCAACAATAACAGTAGTGTGACCATAAATCCGAATAATTTGTATTTCATAAACTTATTTCACCTCCTTTTAAATATCATTTTTATGTCTACCCCGTCCACCCAAACCATAAATTGATTTCCATAATTACTCAGCATGAAGCTAACCCAAAGCACACTCAGCGCCAAACATAATTCCACTTGCCGGGCAATGGGCCACAAGCTTTGCCGCAGTATGAACAGTATAAAGATTATACCTAGTAAAACAATTAAAGACCCTGCTTTGAGCTTCTTGCGCCTTAAAGGCGATCTTATTGGAGCAGAGGAAGTGTCCACCGGGGCAGATTGCAGGATCTTGACCAACCCTAGCAAAACACAGATAACGGTAATAACATCGAGATAAGGACGGCTTAAAAATGCAAGGTGCGCCGCCAGCAGTGCGATTAAAGGAAAGACGGCGACAGTAATTAAACCACAGCGCCAGGGCGAATTTGAGTGCGCTCCTCCGGCAGTATGCCTGAAAAAAAACGCTGTAGCAAGGCAAGCAACGGTACCCGGTAATACGCCAAAGATAAAGCCAAGGAAAAGAGCCAGGACTACATTTAATACGTTGATTACCAGGACCTCAATAACATAGGCTAAAACAACTTCTTTTTCCTGACTAAGACCTGCGCAAGTGGTTAAGTAAGCTGCCCAGCGCCTGCTAAAAGAAAGGTAACTCATATCTTCCACATACCTTCCAGGGGTTTTTTGTACTTTGAGACCAATAAGGCAAAAAGGATCATTAGAATTGCCTGTGGTAGTCCAACCAATTTCCACAAAATGCTATTTGGAGTAAGGAACTGCAGATCGAGTTTTATAATATAAGAAAACAATTCGCTGAGTAAAATTTCTAGTGTGGCCAGGGTTGCAAAACTTGCTAAAACAACAATAAAACATTTTGCTGTTTTAACTCTGGTAGCTTTCTTAATAAATAAAATCATTATCAATATACCTACTACTGAATGAATACCAAAAGTAAAGGGCAGTGACCTAATCATATAAATAACTATAACAAATGCCGTTCCTGTCACCGCAATGATTCCCCAGCGAAGGGAAACGCCGGCCAAAGCCAGACTTAAAGCAATCTCACCTGACACCTCAGGAATTCCCTGTAAAAAGAATAATAATGTTTTTAACATGTTACATCCTCTTTTGTTATTTTTAACTCATATGCTTTTGCAAATAACAGAAATATCCTGCAAGAAAAACAAAAAAACCTTGCGAACATTTCAACATAATTCGACAATGATGCAAGGCTCCGTTAAAGTCCTATTTGCAATCAATATGTAGTATCTGTCT
>DHTR01000045.1:23958-24614 GCA_002408725.1 Pelotomaculum sp. UBA5255 | reverse complement strand
CAGGAATTCCGACAAATGGAAAAAGAAAACAACACTCTTAAGAAGTTGCTTGGTGAAAAAGATTTAGAGATTTCCATACTGAGAGATCTGGTAAAAAAGCCTCGCCCGGGCTTTCCGACAGAATAGAAATAGCCAACAAGTGGATTTGAATTTTACGACTGATAGACCGGCTGCCGTATGGGTGACGGATTTCAGCTATATATACACATTTGAAGGCTGGCTGTACCTGGCTACGATAAAAGATATATTCACCAAGGAAATAGTGGGCTGGGCAACAGACAATAACATGAGAACAGAGCTTTGCATTAAAGCCCTGGAAAATGCTGTCAGGAGGCATAAGCCGCCCAGGGGAACTATTCACTACTCTGATCGTGGCGTGCAATACTGCAGTAGAGAATACCAGGCGACTCTGAAGAAATATGGCATGATCTGCAGTATGAGCCGGAAAGGTAACTGTTATGATAATGCCTGTGCAGAGACCTTTTTCAGCACTATAAAATGCGAGATGCTTTACCATAAACGCTACATGACAAGGGATGAGGCCCGACAGGACATCTTTTGGTACATAGAAGTGTTTTACAACCGTAAAAGAAGGCATCAAGCCCTGGGATACCTTTCACCAGCCGCATTTAAACAAAGCTACTTAGGGCAAAAGG
>DHTR01000045.1:13785-23719 GCA_002408725.1 Pelotomaculum sp. UBA5255 | reverse complement strand
CTGGACTGTCTGTTTTATCGGGAAAACCCCAGTTGTTGTTATGCCAAATATAAAACCAATTTCCGATCTGAGAAACTACAACGAAGTGCTGCGCGACATTGCTGTGGGTGAACCTGTTTTTTTGACCAAAAACGGCAGAGGACGATATGTGCTTGTGGATATTAACGAATATGAAAAATTAAAGGCTTCGCTGAAGCTGATGTCGCAGCTTGCCCAGGGAGAGCAGGCTGGAAAAGAAAAAGGTTGGATGACTATCGAGGAAGTGGAAGCAGAACTGGAGATTTGAGAATGTATAAGCTAAAAATTTCGCCTGAAGCCAGGGATGATATGGCAGAAATTAAAGGCTATATTTCTCAGGAACTTAGTAATCCACAGACGGAGGTAAATTTGGTTTCTAAGATCACGAAAAAAATACGCAGGTTGCCGGAGCATCCTGGAATTGGCGCACCGCTATCTTCTATTGTAGATATTCAGACAGACTACCGTTTTCTTGTCTGTGCCAGTTATCTAATATTTTACAGGTACGAAAATGAAATTGTTTTCGTGTCGAGAGTCTTATACGGCAAGCGGAATTACATGAGAATCCTGTTCAGTGATTTACCGGAGGATCATGAAAAATAGAATACAGCGTTATCTTTTGCACATATCGTTACCAAAGCCGGACAGCAATATGGGCATGCATCTATAGCATAATTAGTAACTACAAGGGTTTTGTTGCAGAGAATTAAAATTAGCAGAAGGACAGCAAGCTACATTTTAAGAAGATAAAGGAAAAGACTGGAGCAGTAATCGGCAACTATCCAGAGTTCTCGGTATAGGAAGAGGAGTATAAATAAAAAGCCATGCCCCCTTTTGGCTGAAAATGGTTGTTCAATGTCATTCCGGCGCGACGATAGAGGTGATGAAAGAGAGGAAGGAAGTACATATGCAAGGGTCACCATAAAGCTTTCAGAGAGATGGATAATCCTGCAAACTCCGGATGTTCAATTACTTCTTCGTCCAGGCCGGCGGCAACCAGGGTGTAGGAGCCATTGCGGAGGGAAAAGCATTCCAGCGTTTTTTCCTCGGGATTGACAAGCCAGTAGTGCCGGACCTTGGCTTTCTGGTAAATCCGCGACTTTTGAAGCCGGTCCCTGCGGCTGCTGGACGGGGACAGTACTTCCACTACCAGCGCGGGCGGACCGTCAACCCGGGTGTCTTTCACAATCAATTTTTGTTCTCCCGACACATAGAACAGATCCGGCTGGACTACGGTAACATCATGGAAGGTCACATCCAACGGCGCATTGAATATTTCCCCTTCAGGATCACAGGCGCCAAAATAATCTTCCAGGATCCGCTGGAGCCGGCGGGAAACCCGCTGGTGTATAACACTGGGCGAGGGTTCTTTGATCAACATGCCCTCAAGAACCTCGAAACGATAGCCCGATTCTTCCGGCAGCAGCAGATAGTCCTGGTACGTGAAGCTTTTAGCCGGTTCGCTTTGGTAGCCGGCTGCTTTTTCCTGAACAGTTGAACCGGTCAGTGCGCCGATCACATCAGCAAGCCTGTAGCGGTACTGCTTGCCCCTCAATTCAACGTGGGGTATTCTTTTTTCTCTTGTGTACCTCCAGATGGTTTCTACGGAAAGATCTAGGGCTTCAGCCAAAGCCTGGGCGGTTACCAGTTCCTTATCTCCGGTCATAAGATCACCTCCACTATGATTATAGTTTGCCTGTAAACAGAAATCAACTAAAATCAACTAAAATCAACTAAAATCAATTTAAATTAATCGTAATGTAATGGCTGTTTTCTCAAAGAATCGCCATTTGGAACCAGCCCTGTTGTCATGCTTATACATGGCCTTCTATATTTTTGGTGCAAATTGCAGTAAAATGGACATGGGAAATGCAATAAGCCGAATAAAGGAGAAGTAGAGCAGAATGATTGATTTCCGGAAAGAGCTGGAAAAGTTCGACTTTATGGCGGTTGACGCCGACTTTGCCGGGTATAAAAATGAAGCGGTACAGGGTTATCGAAGTTTTCAATTCAACGCTCAAGCGCATCGGGAAGGAACTGAACAATACCAACATTCAACTTGAGGAAGTTTTGGCGCAGTGTATGGACACCGGCGAGAAGGACAAGCGGTTGGCGGCGCTGATATGGGAACCGTGAGTATGAGGATTCATTAAGAGGGTTGTATGATGTGGCTTGCATGGCCGGTTTTATACCAATTGCCTGCGCGGCCTTTATCGGAGAGCATTCCTATTCCACTGAAAAGCTGCCTATGGCCCACGGCCGGCCGGATGAAGAAGATCTGGCAAAGGCAAAACAATTCGGTATTATAATTCAAAAAGAGTGCGCTCTCCTGGCTAACCAAAATGATGTCAATGAAATTTTTCTGCCAGGCAGCAGGGATTACCGGAATAAAGAGATTCCTAATCTCCCGTTAGCGCCGGAACCATCAGAAGACAGATGCGATGTCTGTAAAAAATGTATTGATGTCTGCCCGGTTGAGGCGATATCTTTTGATTCTACCTTTGTAACAGATAAAGAAAGGTGCATACTGTGTTTTGCCTGTGTTAAAGCATGTCCAAAACATGCAAGAGAAATAAATAATAAATATTGGTCGCAAGCGATGGAAAACCTGAAAAAAAGGTGCCTGGGAAGAAAAGAGCCCGAGTTTTATCTATTGTCCTAAAGGGCATTGCTGCCTAATAGAAATAGTAAAAAGTACAATGTCCCAAGGTTCGATTTACCATATCTACTAATTTATATAATATATTCAGAGACTGCAGGTATTAACAACTATGTTGTTTTTTTTAGTATTTGTGTAGTTTTTTCAAAGCGGATAACTAATCATATGAGGAGGATTTAGATGAAAGAAAAAAAAGCCAGCTTTACTGCGACGTTAATGGCTTACTATCGCGCGTACCATGCCATGCATGAAACCCCAAAGATATTTGATGACTTCCTGGCCCATCGTTTGGTTAAGGAGGAGGAGCGGGCAAGCATCGAAAATCAGATAGCGGAAAGCCTCAAGTTATTCGACTCCGCACGCGCCGCGTCTTGCCTTGACCGGGCGACGGCTCTGAGGTGGATGATGCGGGAGGCTTTGGCGGCTCCATCTCTCATTCTCGGCCGTTCACGGTACTCGGAAGACAGCCTCGAGAACTCTGTCCTGCAGGGTGTGCAGCAGTATGTGATCCTTGGGGCGGGGATGGATACTTTCGCGTTTCGTCGCCCGGAGATGTTGGAGAAGCTTCAGGTGTTTGAGGTCGACCATCCCGCCACACAAGCCGTAAAATTTCATCGCCTCGCTCAAGCGGGCTGGGAGCAGCCGGAACAATTACATTTCGTTCCGGTGGATTTCGAGAAAGAGAGCTTGGCGGAGGCGCTCATGCGCTCGCCGTATGACCCAAAGATCCCGGGCTTCTTTAGCTGGCTGGGCGTCACATATTATTTAACCCGCGATGCGATATTCGCCACATTACGAGCTATCGCCGGCATCTCTCCCCCGGGGGGCACGGTTGTTTTTGATTATATGGATACCGACGCGTTTGTCCCGGGCAGAGTTGCCAGGCGTGTGGATATGATACAAAAATCTGCGCGGCAGATGGGCGAGCCGATGATAACGGGTTTTGACCCGCCGTCACTCACTGCTGAACTCGCAAGTATAGGTTTACGTCTCCATGAAGATTTGAGCCCAGCTGACATCCAAGAACGCTACTTCCGGGGACGTACGGACGGCTATCGTGCGTGTGAGCATGCACATTTTGCGTGGGCCTTGGTCGAATAAATATAGTCATGTTGTTCTGCAACCTAATAAAGAATGCGACAAACGAGAACCGTACCAAAAGTACAATGTCCCAAGGTTCGATTTACCATTTCTACTAATTTATATAATATATTTCTAATACAGCAGGTTTAACCATGCTGATTTTTTTATCGAAGACGTTTTTCAAAGCTATCAATTAATCAGATGAGGAGGGTTTTTTATAGTGAAAGAAAAAAAAGCCAGCTTTACAGCGCAGGGCCTGGCCTACATGCGCGCCTACCATGCCATGCACGATAATCCCAAGATATTTGATGATTCTCTGGCCTATTATCTTTTTAAGGAGGATGAACGTTTATTCTTCGAAAACGCCTGGTCGCAGGTTCCCAGGTTATACGATCCCGAACGGGCCGCGTCGCTCCCCGACCGGGCGGCAGCGATAGCCTGGACGCTACAAAAAATTACACCGGGTCCATCAATGACCGTCACCCGTTCAAGGTACACGGAAGATATCCTTGGCAAGGCTGTTGGGCAGGGAGTGCTGCAGTACGTAATCCTTGGAGCGGGGTTCGATACCTTTGCGTTTCGCCGTCCGGAGATGTTGGAGAAGCTTCAGGTTTTCGAGGTCGACCATCCTGTCACGCAGGCTTTTAAACGCCAGCGCATGGCTGAGGCGGGCTGGAAACTGCCGGCACAGCTTCACTTTGTTCCGGTGGATTTTGAGCAGGAGAGCCTGGCAGAGGTACTAACACGCTCATCGTATAACCCGCAGGCACTTAGCTTCTTTAGCTGGCTGGGTGTCACATATTATTTAACCCGCGAAGCTATATTTGCCACGCTTCGTGCCATAGCCGATATCGCTCCCGCGGGCAGCGCTGTCATTTTCGATTACCTGGATAACGACGCGTTTGTCCCTGAGAAAGCTGCTAAACGCGTGCAGGTGATGATAAGGGACGCGCGGCAGATAGCGGGTGAGCCGATGATAACGGGGTTTGACCCCTCAACCCTCGCCGCCGACCTGGCGGGTTTGGGCTTTTATCTCCAAGAGAATTTAAGCCCAACCGAAATCGAAGAACGCTATTTCAAGGGGCGCACGGACGGCTATCACGCATGCGAGCATTTGCACTTTGCCAGGGCAGTGGTCGAATAGCTATTAGTCTATATACTAGTTAATCAAACAAATAAAAGGAAAGAAGAGGTGCTTAATATGGAAGAGAAGAGAGCCAGCTTTACTGCAACGTTAATGGCTTACTATCGCGCTTACCATGCCATGCATGAAATCCCAAAGATATTTGATGATTTTCTGGCCTGTCATTTGTTTACGGAGGATGAACGCTCGTTTTTCGAAAACGCCTGTTCGCAGGCTCCCAGGCTGTATGATCCCGAACGCGCAGCGTCGCTTCCTGACCGGGCGGCTGCGATAGCGTGGGCGTTGCAAACAATTACACCGGGCCCATCCATGACGCTTAGCCGTTCGCGGTACTCGGAAGACAGCCTGGAGAAGGCTGTTCGGCATGGTGTGCGGCAGTATGTGATCCTCGGAGCGGGTTTTGATACCTTTGCGTTTCGTTGCCCGGCGATGTTGGAGAAACTTCAGGTGTTCGAGGTTGACCATCCCGTCACGCAAGCCTTTAAACGCCAACGCATCGCTGATGCTGGCTGGAAACTGCCGGCACAACTTCACTTTGTTCCGGTGGATTTTGAGCAAGAGAGCCTGGCAGAGGTACTAAGACGCTCATCGTATAACCCGCAGGCACTTAGCTTCTTTAGCTGGCTGGGTGTCACCTATTACCTAACCCGCGATGCTATATTTACCACACTGCATGATATCGCCAATATTGTCCCCGCGGGCAGCGCAATCATTTTCGATTACCTTGATACAGACGCGTTTGTTCCCGAAAAAGCGGCTAAACGCGTGAAAACTACGATAAGGGACGCGCGGCAGAACGCGGGTGAGCCGATGATAACGGGTTTTGACCCTTCAGCCCTCGCCGCCGACCTGGCCCGCCTGGGATTACGTCTCCAGGAGGACTTAAGCCCGTCCGACATCCAGGAACTTTATTTCCGGGGGCGGAAGGACGGTTATTACGCATGTGAGCATTTGCACTTTGCATGGGCAGTGGTCGAATAGCGCGAGATAAAATTATTTCGGGAGGTTATCGAGTGGAAGAAAAAATATTTGCAAGTGGTGTAACTTCTTTTTACAAAGAGACGCTATAGAAACAACCGGAATAGATCCTGATGAGATAGATCGGTATGACAAGTTTATTAGGTGATTGTTATGTCAGGGGCATTCCGTAACTGCAATAAGATTATGCTTACATCTATTGTTACGATTTATGCCAATGTAAACCCGGTGAAAAAGACTTGCTAAACCAGGTAAAATTTTTTATACTAAGATTAGACCGGACGGTCGGTATGTAATGTCATAAAGGAGAAGGTCATGAATAAGCGCAGGTACGAGGGAGAGCAGACCAAGAAGAATATCGCTGACAAGGCTAAAACCTTATTTTCCCGGAAGGGATACGCTGTAACCTCCATTCAAGATATATGCGACGCAGCGGGATGCAGTAAAGGGAACCTGTACTACCATTTCAAAAGCAAGGAAGATCTGTTCCTTTACCTTGAAGAACAAACCTTTAATGAATGGTGGGAGCAGCTGGATGAAATATTTTCCCATTGTGAAACCGTTACCGAGAAACTTTATGCTTACGGTAATTTCATTTCCGGTATTGAAAGGCCGCTGAACTCAGCCGAAAGAGAGTTTATCGGCAAAGTGGGAATGGACTCGGATGCCGGAAAAAAATTTATAGCTATTGTCAATAAATCCTTTGATAACATCAAAAGATTTATCTCAGAGGGGATAGCCAGCAGCGAGTTCAAGAATGAAAATCTGTTTGAATTGACCTTTATTATTAGTTGTTTTTATTCAGGATTAAGCCGCTATTCTTCATACATGATGGATAAAGAAGTTAGTAAAGTCTTGTATCGCAAAGCAACTACATTGTTATTGCAAGGTTTAAGTACCGGGAGCGGGGCATAAATTTTTTTTCATATATATTAGACCGGACGGTCAGTATGTAAATATGCGGTGTATAAGATAATCAGGGGAGAGGATATCCATGAAAACGAGCCGCGGAGTTTTCTTCTTCAGCTGGTCCGAGGCATGTAGGGCAGGGGTGGAGTGTGCCGGGGGAAAGGGGTGGAACCTGGGCAATCTCGAGCGGTACGGGTTCAATATTCCCTCCGGGGGAGTCCTTACAGTCGAAGCTTACCAGAGTTTCATTGAAGAAAACAACCTGTTTGAATCCTTGGGGGATATCACCCGGAGTGTGACTATCAGTAATATTGCAGAGAAGGAGATTGAGCAAAAACTTTCCCTGATCGGAGAAAAATTCAGGGCTGGCCATATCCCCGGGTATATTCAGGAAGAGTTAATCTCCAGTCTTAAAAACCACGGAATACTTGATAAACAACTGGCAGTCAGGTCTTCGGCCTCCGCCGAGGACTCCGCCGGGGCGTCTTTTGCCGGCATCCACGAGTCTTTCTTAAATATCCGGGGGATGGACAGCATCCTGTCCGCCATTAAAGAATGCTACGCCTCCTTATGGTCACCGCGGGCAGTAGCTTACCGGCGAAAAATGAACTTTAAAGATAACGAGGTGGGCCAGGCTGTGGTAATCATGGTGATGGTGGTGGCCGAGGCTGCCGGAGTCGGCTTTACCTGCGACCCCCGCACGGGCCGGGAAGATGTCGTGCTGATAAACGCCAATTTCGGTTTGGGGGAAAGCGTGGTCAGCGGCGTCGTAGAGCCGGACGAATATCGTCTGGACTATTGGGGTGAAACGCCGGAAAAAAAGATCGGCCGCAAAGAGGGAAAGACCATTGCGAGGGCATCCGGCGGTACGGAGTTTGTCGAGTCTGCCGGGTTAGCGGCGGGACAGGTCTTAAGCGATGATAACATTCGCAGACTTGGTCTGCTTATTCAGCGGGCCTTTGACACCCTCGGCCGCGGGGAACAGCACCAGGACATCGAGTGGGTATTTGACGGCAAGGATTTCGCCCTGGTCCAGGCCAGACCGGTGACGGCGAGACCCAGGTACACTTTTGACGAGCTCAAAAGCCAGCCTGACTTTTGGTCCAATGCAAACTTAAAGGATGCCTTTCCCATGGTCATGTCAACGCTCAACTGGAGCCTCTGGAATTATCTCATGGCAGGAACCAAGCAGATTCCTAAAATACCCGCGGGACTAAAGATCCAGAGGTTATATCAAGGCCGGGCCTATTGGAACCTTTCCCTTGTTCAATGGATCAATTATGACGCTTTCGGTATTAAGCCCGGGCAGATAAACGAATACGGCGGGGGATTCCAACAGGAAATCAAGATTAACGAAAAAAGACCTTACCGGGGAATTAAAGGAATAAAAAGAATCGGGCGCATACTAAAACTTGTTTTTACTGTAATGAAAAACACCAAAAAAGCACCGAAACACTTTGCCAGGGTTGAAAGCCTTACAGATACACTGTTAAAAGAGGATTTAAAAAGCCTGGATGAAAGAGAGTTAATAAATAGGATTTTTGAAATAAAAAGCGCTTTCGGGCAATACTGGCCGGTGTTTCTATCTTTTGTCCGCGGCGGTGATATAAGTCCTTTGGTAAAAGTGCTGGAAAAATATTTTCCGGGTAAAGGGAAAGCTTACGCCAACGCCCTGATGACGGGGAAGGGGGACATTACCAGCGCGGAGCAGGGCTACCGCCTGGTGGAACTGGCTGAAGTCGCCCGGGGTGACGCCTCCGCCCGGGGGTTCTTATCCGCCGTGCCTTTTCATCCCCTCCAGTGGGAAAAGGAGCTGCCGGGGGAATCCAGGTTCAAGCAGTCGCTGCGTAATTTCCTGGCCGAATACGGGCACCGGGGAGTTTATGAAATGGACATGATCAACCCTTGCTGGCGGGAAGACCCTTCTTACCTCTTGCATGTAGTCAGGAGTACTATGGAAAGTGCTGATTTAGGTAAGATAAAGGCCAGGCAAAAGGAAAAAGCCGATCAGATCTGGCGAGAAATAAGGCAAAGAGTCCCCTTTTACAGCCGTGGATTGGTTAACTATCTGTTAAAACAGGCCGTCAAAGGCGCGGAACTCAGGGAAAAGGGCAAATCCGTGCTGGTCAAAATACAGATATTTGATCTGCGTTTGGTTTTCCAGGAAATCGGGCGCCGGTTAGCGGGAAAAGGTATCCTCGCCGAATCGAACGATATATACCACTGTGCCTTGAGTGAAATATTTTCTATACTGCGTGGAGAATGGAGCGGCAGAGGACTGGACGTTATGGTGGCGGAACGGAAGGTTTTAAGAAAAGAAATGGAGGCGCTCTCACCCCCCGACTTAATTATCGATGAAGTCCCCCTGTTTGCGGAGCCCGCCGCTCCCGGCCCGGGCAACACACTGGAGGGTATGGGAGTGGCTGCGGGGAAGGCTTCCGGAGCGGCAAAATTGGTTTGTCATCCTGACGGAGGAAAAAAACTGCAGGAAGGAGACGTGCTGGTAGCCCCGTCAACCGACCCGGGCTGGACGCCCCTGTTCTTGAAGGCCTGCGCTATTGTTATGGAGGCGGGAGGGTCGCTGTCCCACGGAGCCATTGTAGCCCGCGAATACGGCATCCCCGCGGTCGTAAACATACCTGGTGTGATGAAGATAATAAAGGACAGTCAGTTGATTACCGTCGACGGCGACGAGGGGAGGGTGTATCTGTAAGTTCGCATTTAATTGTTCAGTACTTGAAATAGGTAATTCAACAAATAATTCTACATTTGGGGTGCCATAAAGAGGAGCTTAACCAAATTAGTTGAAATATTTATTAAATAATATTTAGTGACGGCCGCCCAAGTCGGAGTGGGCGTTTTTTGTTTATATTGGAGTTCTATAAAAGGAGCTGTGCAAAATAGTAAAAAGATTTAGAAGCCTTGAAGGAAAGCGTTTCGTTTATGAGTCTTACGACAGGCTGCTTGAATTATGGGGTGTTGATAAGGAAGAACTGGATATCGATACTCTGTATGGAACAACGCATGTTATTATCTCGGGCAACCGTAAAAATCCCCCTTTATTGCTTTTTCACGGTTCCGGCACTAATTCAGCGATGGACTGGTTGTATAACATACGGGAGTTGGCAAATCTTTTTTTTGTA
>DHTR01000045.1:13404-13606 GCA_002408725.1 Pelotomaculum sp. UBA5255 | reverse complement strand
GGCAAATCTTTTTTTTGTAGTAGCTGTAAAAAATAACTGGCCCAAATTTTGATATATCCTCATTAAATAAAGAGTTTTTTAAGCATTGGTTTTATATGTTGAAAATGGCCTACTTACCTGGCCATCCCCTTTGAAATACCACTTCCGCTACCCTAAAGCTGATTGATTATTAGGGTATATTGATACTGCAGATTTGCTGATT
>DHTR01000045.1:12909-13225 GCA_002408725.1 Pelotomaculum sp. UBA5255 | reverse complement strand
ATACTGCAGATTTGCTGATTTAGTCTACCACCATAAACAGCCATGGGCAGATCAGGTTTCCTCCTGCAGGAGGTCGCGCTTTATTCTGAACCCTCCAGTTCTGCACCAGTTATGTATAAGAGTACCGGTCAAGTAGCAATTAGTAAACGAGCTAATAATATGGCATATTGCGCGCTTCCCGGTGGGGCTGACGGTTGGGTGGAAGAAACCGATATAAGCTATACCTTCCCTGCGGATTATAATATGGGGTATTGAATGCTGATCACGTTATATTGTCCGGCAGTATTTCGAGGAGAAGGAACCTACAGGCTCAGGG
>DHTR01000045.1:11962-12712 GCA_002408725.1 Pelotomaculum sp. UBA5255 | reverse complement strand
AGTTTTTAAGATGGTACTGTATGAAGGTAGTCAGATTAATTGACTACACTTTCAAGGAGGATAGGGTCAGCCTTATGCTGGTTGGAAAATGCAGTGAGTGGGATTTGCTGTTGTAAGGGTACTGGATGAATAATACAATGTATCTACATTTTATAGAGCCGACCAGTTTATGATTATTTTTTGCATTTATGAATAACAAAAAAAAGGGGATGAAACAATGCATGTTTTTATAGTTTATGCCCATCCAAGTGAAGAATCATTTACATATTCCGTTCTGTTAGCGTTTATTAATGGACTGAAACATTCAAATCATACATATGAGATTTCTGATTTGTATAAAATGAATTTCAAGTCAGACATGGAACTTGATGAATATGAGAGAGAATCAGGAAGGGGACCAAACCGAACTATACCGGAGGATATTAAACATGAGCAGGAAAAAATAAATATATCCGATGCCCTGGTGTTAATTTATCCGGTTTGGTGGAGCGATTGTCCGGCCAAAATGAAAGGATGGTTCGATAGAGTATATACTTTGGGGTTTGCCTACATGTATGAAGCTGGAAAGCATACCGGGGCATGTTTAAAAGTTAAAAAGGCTTTGGTTTTATGTGCGGCGGGACATACTGTTGAATACTTGGAGGAAATCGGAATTGCGGAAAGCATGAGGACAGTTATGTTAAAAGACCGGCTTCTTGGCGTGGGCGCAGAGCAGGCGGAAATGGTGATATTGGGCGGTATGGTCTCAAA
>DHTR01000045.1:11320-11800 GCA_002408725.1 Pelotomaculum sp. UBA5255 | reverse complement strand
ATATTGGGCGGTATGGTCTCAAAGGATTATGAAGTGCGTGAAAGGAATTTGAAGCTAGCATTTGATATTGGGAGGAATATGAAGATTGGTCGACAAGATACCCATCTTAGTCAGGCTTAGCAAATTTATTGAGAGTGGTGTGGTGGTCAAATGGAATACAGAAAAATGATGCTAGGTGAGGCATTCGATGTTGCGAGATTGCATAACCAATTGGTATATTATATTAAAGGTGAAACAGATGATGCTTACTTTAATTTTGATGAGTTAGCAGAAGAAGATTTGGGGAATATGTTAAGAGCATTTATAAACGATCCCGTGAAGAGGATATACGTCGCGAAAGATTATGACAACATTACTGGATTTATTGCTGGTGAAATAATAAATTGCTTTCTTCCCATATCAAAAATCGCAAAAGTGGGTTATGTGGCTGGCGCCTATGTTTTACCGGAGTATAGAGGAAAAGGCATAATGACAAATCTT
>DHTR01000045.1:1707-11092 GCA_002408725.1 Pelotomaculum sp. UBA5255 | reverse complement strand
TTTCTTTAAAGAAAATGCTATATCATATGTCGAATTAAACGTTATATCGAAAAACTTACCAGCGAAAAGAAGTTGGGAAGGTCTGGGCTATACCACTTTCAGGGAACAGATGAGGAAGAAAATATGAGGCCAAACTGTTTTTTTTATGATGTTCTTCCCACAAAGCCTTGAAAGGCTTCTCCCTAGGGGGTATTACGGTGTGTTGATGTTTGTCCGAATGGATTGGGACAGAGCGACGCGCATTACTGATTTTTACTATGTACCAATTGACTGGACGGGATTTATCGCCTTAGCGATAATGTTCTGTGCGATCAATATGATAGGCCGCACGCTGTTTATACGGAAGGAGATGTGAACCATGTTTCTTAGAACGCTTCGCGCGGAGAGGATGAAGCTGCGGCACAGCCCGGTCTGGCTTGCTTTCATCATACTTCCAATACTTCCAGCCATAATGGGAACCTTTAACTACCTGCAAAACATCAGTATCCTGCAAGATCAGTGGTACAGCCTGTGGACGCAGCACACCTTGTTTAGGAAGGCAGTCGGTACAGCAAGCCACTGCTATCGCCCCTTTGCTGCAGCAATTAAGTAAAAAGCAACAATTTTACAGATATAAAAGACTACACCTATGCATACTGGAGGAATAAGCAAAGCCCCCAGCCAGTTAAAGGCTTGATAGCCCGCCATTAGACTAATCAAAAGAAAAGCAGGAGATGTCATGATAAACATAAACTTCCGCAAGGCAAGATGTTTGTCCTCAGGCCTCCAATTGCAAAATAGTTGAATGAACTCAGAGTCCAAGCTTTCCTTCCAGTACGAACCGACAAAACCAGCAAAAACAAAGGCTAGGGCTAGCCAAATCAAACACTTTAAACTGCCTTGAACATCCAAGACGACAAGACCGCAAATGAATGCAAACAAGAGATACTGTTGTAAGCGCTGGCTGTTTCTCAGTGTTGATTTAATGCATAGTTCAACCAATCCGTTAACAGCATTACGCTTTTTAAAGATGATAGTTGAGTTTGTAAAAAGCCAAGGTCGTTTTCTTTGCCTTTTGGGCCTTTTAATATTTGCTCCAGAGAAACTCAATAAGAAATTTGCGTATTTCAGTTTCTCACTCTGCTCCCGCGCTACATCCACAAAAAAGCTGCTTGTGCAGCTAAGCCTTTTCATACTTAACAGGCCGATAAAAATAAATAAAAGCAAGATAGCAGCCAAGAACATTCTTGAATTATTGATGATCTGAGGAATCAAAGTTATGAAAAGTAAACTTGTCAAAACCATCGTCCCCCCTATGACAACAAATTGCTGCCAATCGTAAAAGTTTAAGGCTAAAAGCTGTTTAACCAGCCCTAAAACTACTTTCGACAGAAAAGTTATTAAGAAAAGGGCCACTAGCTGGATATACGAAAATTGATAATGCTGAAGAATAAAGGGGGCCAAGACTACAAAGAAAAACCCACTTATAAGAAGGTTTTGGCAATAGGAGTAGATAAGACCGTATCTCATGATATTTTTTTGCCACTGTTTTTGGTTTAATAAAAATAATTGATCCCCTTCCTGGAGAAAAATCCTGATCGACCCCGACCATGCAAATAAATAACAGATCGCGAAAAGTAGGCTTACGGGCAGTAAATTGAGAAAAATGGGAGGTTTCTCCCACCATAGAAGATATTGATTAATTCCCATAGCAATAGCAGGAAGGACAATATATAAAGCCACGGTCCAGTCAATAGTGGTTCTCCAAATACTAAACTTAAACCTTAATTCAGCTGTGAGCCGTTTATAGAATAGTTTACTTGGTGACATCAACTTGGTTCTCCAATATAGAATTAAAGCAATCAAATAGGGATGCCCCTGGCAACTGACACTTCAATCGAATCTCATCCAGGTTTCCTTGAGCTACCAATTGACCGTCGGCCATTAGAATGATGGAATCACATATTCTTTCTGCCATATCTAATTGGTGGGTTGAGATAAGTATCCCAGCCCCCCGCCTTCTTTCTTCATTTAAGAATCGCAAAAACCCCATGGTGGAACGGGGGTCAAGTCCAACGAAAGGCTCGTCTATGATATAGACATCCGGTTCAATTAATAATCCAATAATAATCATAACTTTTTGCTGCATACCCTTAGAAAAGGTTGCTGGAAAGTGGTGCTTAACTTTCTGTAAACGAAATATATTGAGTAAGTTCTGACCTTTTTCCAAAAAAACATTTCTTTCTATCTCATAGACAGCTGCTACTAACTCTAAATGTTCCCATAGAGTTAGTTCTTCATAAAGAACCGGCTGCTCAGGAATATAGGCAAAATTTTTATGTTGACCCGAAAATTGTACTTTTCCTATCATCTTGGGTAAGAGACCGACAATAGCCTTAATAGTGGTACTTTTACCAGCGCCGTTAGGGCCTATTAAACCTGCCAACCCACCTCTTTTAAGGGAAAAATTGATATTAATAATGGCATCTTTTTTCTCAATATAACCGGCCTGATCAATTTCTACTTGCAATACATTCATTTAGTTACCACGTCCTCATAAGAAAAAATGCCATCCTTGCCAAACCAATTCTAGGCTTATGCTATCAGATATGGGGTTACCGATCAACATTCTTACTCGCAACCCTCAATTCCCGAATTATCCTAATTAACTCATTCCAAGTTACCGATCAACATTCTTACTCGCAACCTCCCCGCTTAGGCACCGTAACCAGTCAAAAACCGTGATGGCAAAGCACAGTATGATTTGCTGAGCGCGGAAGGTCAGTCGGCAGTCTATGACGAATACAATGCGAACCATTGGACGACCGGCTTATCTAGTCCATGGGTGGAGAGTTATGCGGTGACAGCAGGCGGGAATGAGGCAATAATTACCTATGATTATGCAACTTCAACAGGTTCAGCCGGTAAATATCAGCAAACGCTTTCATTTATAGTAGAAGGTGGAACTTATTATATCGACTATTTTACCAAGCCGGAAAACATAGCGATGATGAGTGTTCAGTCGGGGGATCTTATTGGAACTATTAAGAAAAATCAAACTCAACTCCATGCGATGTCGGTGGATGGCGGCATGATTTCTGGCATTACGGTTTCTATAGGAGATAAAAAGAAAAGCTTTCAATGGAAAACTCTTGCCAGTGAAAGCTTTGTGCCCGGAGCTTTCCTATGCCGATGTGGACAGAGACAATAAGGATGAATTGATTATAATACTTTGTACTGGTGAGGGCACTGGTGTTTTGATTAAAGATATCCATGTAATCAGACCGGATGATTTTTCCGAAATTACGGTTGAAAATCCTTTAGATACACTAAAAAGTAGAGTCCATACGCAAATTACGGAAAAAGATGTGCAAATAACCATCGATCAAAAGTCTCTTATTGTTTTTCCGGAATCAGAGGTGATAGACCGAACTGCTATGAAAAAAAGCTGGTTTGACAATCTGGCGATGGGATCCATTGTTGATTATGAAATGGATAACAACCGTGTTATTGCGAGAGTGGGAGCACAGCTCTCCCCTGCCGGATTTTTGGGGGATTTTATCTTAACATTTGAATACACGGATCATGAGCTGAAAGTAAGCGATATTGTATTTTCAAGTTTTATAAAAGCGGAGATAACTGACTGAGAACCTACAATATATGCAACTATCAACAATTTTGATGGCGTTACTATGACTGTAAAGGAAGGAACAGCTTCCTCTACCAGTTACGGCACTCTGTTCTCAATAAATGTGGATGAAAACAATAGGTCGGCAAAGATTGCAGCAAATGGAGCCGTTACTGTCGTGCCACTTTCGGACTGGGATCTGCACGGTTACAAGCTGTACGGAAATGAATTTTGCCAGGATTTCTTTATCGAAATGAACCTGAATACCACCTACAAATATTCAATGGAGCCTGAAAAATAGAAAAAACAGTGTTTTTAGATGTATCATAGAGAACCTGCCTTGCTTCGACATCGTCATACTGTAAGAGACAAGTTATTTAATGTTTGGGTGTATGGCGGTATTATTTTTTACGAAAAAAGAGGAATCTTTGTTTCTCAAGGAATTAATTCGGGGATAGCGGGTGAACGCAGTGAAGTTGAAAAATTTCTATTGGTCAATGGCCCTGGCAAGTCTTGTTATTGGATTAATTTTATCTGTGCAATTCCGTATGACCATGGATATAAAGGATAATGAAACGATCAAGAGAACGCAGGAATTAGCAGACCAAGTGGCCCAGTTAAAAAAGGAACAAGATGTTCTTCAACCGCAATTAATAAGGATGCGTGGACAACTTGAAAGTTTATCCACCGGTCCCCTTGCGCCTCAAATAAAAGCAGAATTGGAACTTGCAACGGTATTTTCCGGTTTGAGCAAACTGACCGGCAGCGGCGTGGAAGTGACCTTAAAAGATAGCGATGTCTCACAGATATTCACCGACAACCCTGACTTTTATATCGTACATGATGAAGATATATTAAAAGTAGTTAACGAACTCAAAGCGGCAGGGGCCGAGGCTGTTGCGATAAATGGTCAACGTCTGGTAGCCACTACCGGGATCAGTTGCAGCGGTCCCGCTATCAGAATCAACGAAAAAGCACTTGTTCCTCCTTTTGTCATAACCGCCATAGGCAGCCCTGAAACCATGGAAGGCGCCTTGAAAATGAGGGGCGGGGTGGCTGAGTTTCTGCAGTTTTGTGGCATCCAGGTTTTAGTTAAAAAGTTGGAGAAGCTTACAATCCCGGCTTATTCCGGCAGCATCAAAATGGATTACATAGCTGATACGGATACTGACACTTAGTACTACAGCGTAATTTAAAGGTTAGCGAAGCCATGGGGGCGGTTCGAGCGTCCCCGAAGCGTAGCAAAGGGGCCGAAGGGAAGACGATGGAACCGTCCTCATGGTGTGTTAAAGAATGTTAAAAGAGAGGGCTTAATTTGAACAGGGCTTTTTTCATTTCAATTAGCTTTGCAACCATTTTGCTGGGGGTGATGCTGGGCTTCCAGTTTCGTACCACCAGCGCCGGAGATAACATTGTGCCCCGGGACAGAGAACAGGAATTAGCCTTAGAGAAAAAAAATCTGGTAGAAGATTTGTATAAATTACAGACGGAGATTTCTGATCTGGCAACCAAACTGGAGCAGGCCGGGATCGGACAAAGAGAGGCGGATGAAGCGCTTGGAAGAGAACTTGCCAAAATAAAACGATTTGCCGGCTTATCCCAAGTGTCCGGACCAGGAGCGGAGTTGCTTGTACAAAGTCGCCCGGGGGGGGCTGGAATTGATGTTTTCGATGTTCCAAAAATTACTGACGAACAACTCTTAAAAATGGTTAACGAATTATATAGCGCGGGCTCGGACGCGATAGCTATAAATGGCCAACGTATCACGGCTATTAGCGAAATACGCCTGGCCGGCAACCACATCAACGTCAACGGGATCCCCCTGTCACCTCCTTACCGCATAATCGCCATTGGGGATGCCTCCGTCCTAAAGAACAGGTTGGAATTAAAAGGCGGCCTTGTCGAATATTTGAGCGAGTACGACATTTTGGTACAGATACAGGAAAAAGAAGTAGTTACGATACCGGCCTTTACAGGCGAATTATACTTCGATTATGCAAAGCCCGTTAAGGAAAATTAACAATGTTGCACCACTGAAAAGATATGCTGAAACAACCAGTTTTTTATAGAAGTCTGGTGGCTTGTCACGTTGGGGATTGCTATATGCTTCCTGGGGCTAATCTGTTTCTTGATATTTAAACGTCTGAGAGAGAGAACCGAGAGAACTCATTTTTAGAGCCAGGAGAGGCAGCGATACCGGTTACTTCCAGTTTCCTTAACTGTTGATTTACAATCCGACAAAAAGAGTTAAGAAATGAGGAAATTCCGGGTGATAGTTGCAGTGCAGTTATTTATGAGGAGAATTATAGTGAAACGGATATTTACTGCTGCAATTATACTTTTGATAATAATATTCCTGACTGGCTGTTCTTCTGAAAGGATTACAAAAAAAGGCGGCGCCTTTATGGCAATATGACAAGTGGGCAAAGGCTGCCGGTGTGGATTATATGGATTCGGCAATTGTGGCGAATTATGATCGACAGCATGCCGGATTTTGTGATTTTAAAACGATGCCCGGCTGGTGAAATTCCTCCGGTCGACCAGGCAAATGTCCTTGAACACATTTAGTGAAAGATTACTATTGACAGCCGGTCACAGGGTTGATAAAATCCACTTATATTGTATATACCCTAAAATGACGATGACAGGGAATAGTACGTGTTAGTTTTAAGCCGGGCTCAGAGAGCCGCCGGTTGGTGCGAGGCGGTCAAAGGCAGGCGCGGAACTCTCCCTGGAGTAGCCGACCGAAATCCAATGGAAAGTAGGCCCGGACGGAAACTTCCACCGTTAAAAGGAAGGGGATATCGGATTATTATCATCCCGTATCCTTAAAGAGAACGGCCATGGGCCGTTAAGTTGAGTGGTACCGCGGAAGGCAAACCTTTCGTCTCAGGATCTGAGGCGAAAGGTTTTTTATTTTTTAAAAATCAAGGAGGCAAAAGCAGGGTGCGTAAGATAAGCTTATTTGATACCACGCTGAGGGACGGGGAAAAATCCCTGGGGATAACCTTGAATGCAAAGGAAAAGCTGGAGATTGGCCGTCAGTTGGTAAAGCTGGGGGTGGATGTTATCGAGGCCGGCTTCCCGGCCGCTTCCCCCAGCGAACTGGAGGCAGTGCGGACCCTTGCCCGGGAGGTTAAAGGAGCCGTTATCTGTGCTTTCGCCGGGGTTGAGGAGCGGGAAATTGACTGCTGTGCCGATGCTCTGAAGGGGGCCGGACAGCCCAGGATCCACACGGGAATTGCCATTTCACCGGTTTATATGGAGAAGAAATTGCGGCTTTCCCCCGACCAGGTTGTTGAAATGGCGGTGGCCGCAGTCAGGCACGCCAGGAAATACGTAGGTGACGTTCAATTCTATGCGGAGGACGCTTTCCGCAGTGACCGTACCTTCCTGGTGAGAGTCCTTGAAAAAGTCATTGAGGCCGGGGCAACGGTGGTCAATATTCCCGACACCCTCGGGTACGCCACGCCATGGGAATACAGCGAGATGATTTCATATATCATGAATAATGTCCGGAATATTCAGCGCGCCGTGCTCAGCGTTCACTGTCACAACGATCTGGGAATGGCTACGGCCAACTCCCTGGCGGGAATTAAGGCCGGCGCGGGCCAGGTCGAAGGCACTATTAACGGTATCGGGGAACGGGCCGGGAATACCTCCCTGGAGGAGATTATCATGGCCTTGTACACCCGCCGGGGCAGCACTGGAATCGAGTGCTGGGCGAAAACCCGGGAGATTGCCGCTACCAGCAGGCTGGTTTCACGGCTTAGCGGCGTGCCTGTCCCCACTCACAAGGCAATTGTGGGAGCCAATGCCTTTACAGGGATTCCTGCATCTTTCCCGGAACATGCTCCTTTAAACGAAGCCTTGCCCTTTGAAATGATCGATCCCGATATGGTCGGTATGTTGGGGGACGGGGGTTTTTTAAATGCCTGGTCCGGCCCGTATATGTTGAAGCAGAGATTGCAGGAACTGGGTTATTCTTTGGAGCAGGCGGAGTTGGATCTTGTGTATCAGAAATTTTTACAGCTGTCTGGCTGCAAGGGAGATGTTTTTGACGAGGATTTACACGGTTTGATGGGGGATGCAGGGGTGGCTGGAAACGGGATTACGGTCAAGAATATATCTATCACCACTACCGGTGTTTCCCGGGCCACGGCTACGGTAACCCTGGACTTGGACGGCGATACGGTCACCGAGGCCGCCTGCGGGATGGGGCCCGTGGACGCTGTGTTTAAGGCGCTTGATCTCCTTGTGGGAGAGCGAGTCTACCTAGAGGACTACATGTTGAAGACGGTGGGCCGGGGCCGGGAGGCTCTGGGCGATGCCACAGTGAAGGTGCGCTACGGAGATAAGGGATTGGTTATCGGCAGGGGTATCAGTACAGACGTGATCGAGGCCAGCGCCAGGGCCTATGCCAACGCCCTGACCAAGGTCAAAACAATTATCCGGGAAAACACTGGTCAGGCATCCAATTAAGGAGGTATTAATGTGGCTGTTGTTGAAATTAGCGTCGTACCCATTGGGACACCTGCAACCGGTCTGAGTGAATACGTGGCCGGGTGTCTGTCTGTGCTGAAAGAGGCTCAAGGGATTACCTATCAGTTGACACCCATGGGCACCATCCTTGAGGGCGAGCTGGACCGTGTTTTGGAAGTAGCCCGGCGCATGCACGAGCAGCCCTTTGGCAAAGGGATTAAGAGAGTCGTCACCACCATCAATATCGATGACCGCCGCGACAGGGAATTGACCATGGCGGGGAAGGTGGCGGCGGTAAAGGCCAGGTTGGGTGAATAAACGGGGGAATTCACTGTGAAATATTTCATTGAACTTTTAAACAGCTTGAAGCGGGGAGTCGTTTCCCCAGTCTATCTTTTTTACGGGGAGGAGGCTTACCTGCGCGAACAGGCGGTGTTGCGCTTTAAAGAATACTTGCTTGAGGGCGGCCAGGACGAGCTTAATTTTGACCGGATTGAAGGCGAGCAGGTAACTCCCGCTGAAATTGCGGCAAGGGCAGAGACGCTACCGTTTTTTGCCGGTAAGCGCCTGGTCGTGGTCAGGGACCCGGTCTTTTTTAAGGCCGGCAAGCGGTCCGCAGGAGAAGCCCCGGAAGGGGAAGTTGGGCCGATCTCAACGGGTAAGGAGGCGCCCCTGCTGGATTACCTGAAGCACCCCCTGGTCTCAACCTGTCTGATCTTTACCACGGGTGAGCCTGTGGATAAACGCAGGCGCCTCTTTCAGGCGATCAAGAAAAACGGCCGTGCCGTGGAATTCACCTACCTCAGTCGGGGGGAGTTGGCCCGCTGGCTGGCACAAAAGGCGGGGGCGGCGGGAACGAAGTTTGTATCCGGGGCGGGTGATGTCCTGCTGGATGCGACCGGGCCGTCCCTGCTGAAGCTTGTAGCTGAACTGGAAAAGCTGTTTTGCTACACAGCAGGGCAGGGACAGATCACGCCGGAGGATGTCCGGTTGGTGTGCCCTCCCAGGGTGGAGGAAAACATTTTCGCCATCGTGGATGCGGTAGGGGAGAGGCGCTGCAGGAAGGCTCTGGCAGGGATTAAGGAAATGTTGGCGGCCAGAGAGCCTCCCCTGAGAATTCTTTTTATGATCAGCAGGCAGTTCCGCCTCCTCCTGCAGGTTCATGATCTCCTGGGTCGGGGCTTTCCGCCCGGTGAAATTCCAGCGAGGCTGAAGATTCATCCTTACGTTGCCCAAAAGGTTAGGGCCCAGTGTAGAAAATTCAGCCGCCCTTTTCTAATCGGGGCCTTTGATTCC
>DHTR01000045.1:1142-1529 GCA_002408725.1 Pelotomaculum sp. UBA5255 | reverse complement strand
CCTTTGATTCCCTGTTTGAGCTGGATCTGGCGGTAAAGACCGGACGTCAGGAGTTTTACCCGGCGGTGGAAACTTTTTTGCTGGAGCTCTGCTGTCAATAAAACAAACAAAAACCACCCTATTTCCGGGTGGTTTTAAGGTTATCCCTTTATTTTGTTAAACCGCTTGCTCAGGCGGGATTTTTTTCGGGAAGCTGCATTTTTATGTATGACGCCTTTCGTGACGGCCTTGTCGATTGCGACCACGGCGTTACGAAGCTTAATGCCGGCTTCTTCCGGGTTAGCCAGTTTTATGGCTTCTTCAAACCTTCTGATGGTTGTCTTGAGGGCGGATTTAATCCGGGCGTTGCGCAGGGTCCGCATCCGGGTAACCTCAACCCTTTTTACT
>DHTR01000045.1:403-966 GCA_002408725.1 Pelotomaculum sp. UBA5255 | reverse complement strand
AACCTCAACCCTTTTTACTGCTGATTTAATGTTCGGCATGTTATTCTTCACCTCCCAACGGCAACAATTTTATCATGCACAGGAGAAAAACACAAGGTCTACCGGTATATCCTTTCATATTTTGGTCAAAGCTATTCCTAGTCTGAAAAGATTGGGGGTGAACTATCTATGCAGTGGTTGGGACTGATCATCCGATTTGTTGTTTCGGCACTTGTTTTAGTTGTTGTGAGCTGGCTTTCCCCAGGTTTTGTTGTGCACGGGGGGTTCGTGGGGGCCTTAATTGCCGCCCTCGTGATTGCCGTGCTGGGGTATGTAGCGGAAGCCCTCCTGGGCGAGCGCATCTCGCCCCAGAGCAGAGGCCTGGTTGGATTTATTACGGCTGCGGTCGTGATTTACCTGGCCCAGTTTATTATCCCCAGCCTGCTTACTGTAACGCTCGTTGGCGCATTAATTTCAGCATTTGTGATCGGACTTATTGATGCATTCGTACCGACAGTTCTGCGTTAGTGGATGAGCACATAAACCCCTCCCCGCGAGCATAAGAATTACTGAACTAGTCCGTC
>DHTR01000045.1:0-188 GCA_002408725.1 Pelotomaculum sp. UBA5255 | reverse complement strand
AAGAATTACTGAACTAGTCCGTCAAGGAGGGGTTTTTGTGTACACTGCTCCGACCTGCCGCTACAGGAGGACATCTGCGGCCGTCATTTGGCGGTTGATCCTGCCGGTAGCGTTTTCTTTTGCGCTTTTGTTTCTTCCCAGAATCCTTCCTATACCAGCTGTTTACCCCGGGCTTCAGGAAGCAATTG
>DHTR01000077.1:45633-45847 GCA_002408725.1 Pelotomaculum sp. UBA5255 | reverse complement strand
ACGGTTGCTATCTGACTGTAGCTTCCACCTGACTTCTTTCTCTCAATTTCAAAGCCATCTTCATCATTGGACCGGTCAGACCAGGTCAGCTTGATTTTAGAAGTCGATAGGGATGAGGCCTCCAGTTTCTCGGGTGCATTGGGCACGGTTACGGTTGTTCCTGTCGTTACGCTGGCTTCGTTGGAGTAGGCAGAGTTTCCGGCATCGTTATACG
>DHTR01000077.1:45092-45281 GCA_002408725.1 Pelotomaculum sp. UBA5255 | reverse complement strand
TAGATCGATCCGGGAAGAACTAATGACAGTCGCCTTCAGGTTACCGGGCACACCGGGCACGGCTGTTTCTGTCGTTGCGTCGGCTTCGTTGGAGTACGCAGAGCCTCCGGCATCGTTATAAGCACTTACCCGATAGTAATACCTGGTGTTGGTGGATAGCCCGCTACTGGTATAGGTGGTGGCGTTAGC
>DHTR01000077.1:34704-44879 GCA_002408725.1 Pelotomaculum sp. UBA5255 | reverse complement strand
CTGTAGCTCCCACCTGATGCCTTTCTCTCAATTTTGAACCCTTTTTCATTGTCCGACAGGTCCGTCCAGGCTAGATCGATCCGGGAAGAACTAACAGCTGTCGCCGTCAGGTTATTGGGCGTTTCAGGTACGGTTGTCCCCGTTGTTAAGCTCACCACGTTGGAGTAATTGGACTCTCCCCCGTCGTAATAAGCTTTAACCCTGTATGAATAGGCCGCAGCGGCCGGCAGTCCCGTATCGGAAAATGCTGTAGTGTTAGGCTCAACCGAACCAATCTCAGTGTAACTCCCGGACAAGGACTTTCTTTCGATGATGAACCCTTTTTCATTATCAGAGCTGTCAGTCCAGGTTAAATTTACTTGAGAGGAAGAAACAGCTGTTGCCGCCAGGTTTGTCGGCGCGATGATTTCGGCTGCTTCCGCTCTTGTCCATCCTGCTGCAGTAAAGATAAGGCAAAGCAAAATTGATACCAACAAATAATTCACTTTTTTCACGGATACACCTCCATCAAAACAATTTAAAACCTTAAAATATTCTTCTTTCACCTCTCTTGTTTTATTGAAATAATTAGTTAGGGAACGTTTAAAGCTACAAAAAAACCGTGTTCATTATTAATCTTATAATATTAGACGTATAAGCAGTCGTTTTAGTTTTCAAATATGGCCTTTTTTTAAAATTTAGAACATCAGCATACTGAACATGGCCGCATCAGGCCTTTGTTGTTATGGAAAACATGGAGATGTTTTGGAAAAGTAGTGGGCTGACCGGATTGTTGGCGAAATCTTTTTACAAGAAGAGACAAATACTTTGACCGGGGGATAGAGTAGAAAAAGTCAAATTCATCAGCAGCATGTGGTTATTGCTCATCTAGACAGATGCTACATATTGATTGCAAATAGGACTTTGACGGAGTCTTGACAGCAACCTAAAGTTTAATTAGTTTTAAAATATTTTTATAAAATATTTTGTCTTTTTGTTCCTGATTTAAAAAACTTGAATTCCTGATTAAATCGACATATTTTTTTTGATCTCGCCAGGGGCTGTCTGTACCAAAGATAAAATAATCTTCATTCTGTCTGTAAAGTTGCTTTGCGTATTTATTAAGCTTCATACTTTCTAAGACATAGGCTATATCGTAATAACATTTTTTATCGCCGTACAGGTCCAAAACCTTATCCCATTCACCATCACCTCCGGCATGGGCTAAGATTATTTTTGAGCCTTTAAAAACTTTTAATATGTTTGAAAACTTCTTAATAGATGCGAAATCAGAATCCGGCATACTCATATCATAGCCTGCGTGAAAATAAATAATTAAATCATTTTTTAATATTTCATCATAAATTTTATAAGCTTCCTTTGAATCAGCCGGAAAACCCTGGTAAGCAGGATGGAACTTAAGGCCTTGTATACCTAATTCTTTTATTTCTTTAATCATATCTTTATATTCAGGATCATAAGGATGAACTGAGCCAAAGTAAATCATTCGTGAGGAATAATTAATCAGACGCTTAATCCATTGTAAAATACCTCTCCCTTGTCCCGGATTTGTAGCAACCGGCAAAACGATGGAAAAATCAATGCCTGCATGATCCATAGAAGTCACTAAATTATTAAAAGTTCCGTTAGTATGGGCATCCACCCGGCCTTTTGCATTTGTAATCACAGTGCTTATTGCCTTTTCTGCCACGGACTCAGGGTAAATATGAGTGTGAGCGTCAATAATCATGTGCATTCCCTTTTCTCAATGTATTTCTTTTATCTCTTTCAATATATCCTGGACAGCTTTTACCGGATCGGGCGCCGCTGTAACCGGCCTGCCCACCACCAGGTAGGTAGCCCCCAACCTTATTGCCTCTCCGGGCGTCATTGTTCTCTTCTGATCATTCACCGCCGAGCCGGCCGGGCGCACGCCGGGAGTAATAATGACAAATCCAGGGCCGCAGGCGCTTCTAATTGCAGCAATCTCTTTCGGCGAGGCCACTACTCCGTCAAGACCGGCCTCTTTTGCCAGCAAAGCCCACGCGGTGACCCGGTCCTGAAGAGAGCCGGGGATACCCACCTCGTTGTTGAAAACATCCTGGTCAATGCTGGTCAAAATAGTTACTGCCGTAACCAGGGGGCGCTCCTTCCCGCTCTTGGCAGCCTCTTGCCGGACTGCTTCCGCCGCCGCCCGCATCATGGCGCACCCTCCCGCCGCATGCACGTTCAGGATGGAAGCCCCGTACCCTGTCAGCACCCTTGCCGCTGCGGCAACGGTGTTGGGAATGTCATGCAGCTTCAGGTCCACAAACACAGGAATATTTTTTCTCCTGAGCTTTTGGAGAACCGCCGGCCCCACGCTGTTGTACAATTGCAGGCCCACTTTAAACGCGCCGGCGTGAGCTTGAAGCCTGTTTACCAGGCTTTCTGCTTCTTCCAGGGTGTCAACATCCAGGGCGATAATCAGTGGGTTTTTTAAAATAAGCACTAAAATCACTCTCCCGAAACGGTGCTGTTATTTCCCTCACTCTTGACGCCTAAACCACGTCAGCAAGTGCTTTTAAGTACCGTTGTAAAATCTATGTTCTATGTGCAGCGCCCACTAGTTCCCGGATCCCGTGGATCCGGTTAGCAACCAAGTATTTTTCGATCCCCTCCAGCACCTCGACGGTGGCCCGTGGGTTGATGAAGTTGGCAGTGCCCACAGCCACGGCCGTGGCTCCGGCCAGGATAAATTCAAGGGCGTCTTCAACCGTAACAATGCCCCCCATCCCGATGATGGGCAGGTCCACCTCCCGGTACACTTGCCAGACTGCCCGCACCGCTACCGGCCTGATTGCCGGACCGGAGAGGCCACCCATGATGTTGCCCAGCAGCGGGCGCTTACGCTTGATGTCGATGGCCATTCCCAGGAGGGTATTAATCATAGAAAGGGCATCCGCTCCAGCCCTGGCTACCCCCTCGGCTACAGCAACGATGCTGGTGACATTGGGCGAGAGCTTAACAATCACGGGCTTATCGGTATTCTCCTTCACAGCCCTGGTCACTTCGGCTGCCATGGCAGGATCACTGCCAAACTGCATCCCGCCTTTTTTAACATTGGGGCAGGAGATATTGACCTCAAGGCCGGCCACCCCGGCTGTTCGCCCGAGTTTTTCCGCCAGTCTGGCGTAGTCCTCCACGGTATCCCCGGAGATGTTCACGATGACCGGCAGGTCGTATTGCGCCAAAAAGGGTAGGGCCTCCTCGATTAAGTGATCTACGCCGGGGTTCTGCAGGCCGATGGAATTCAGGATGCCGGCAGGCGTCTCCACCAGCCTGGGGGTGGGGTTTCCCAGCCGAGGCTGCAGCGTCGTCCCCTTGACCACGATAGCGCCGAGCCGGTTCAGGTCGATGTAGGGGGCGTATTCCGGCCCAAAGCCGAAGGTTCCCGAGGCGGTGGTAACGGGGTTTTTCAGCCGGAGACCACCGATGTTTACAACCAGGTTGGGCTTTTCTTTTGCTTTCTCACCTGAAGTCGCTTCACTCAATCCCAGACTACCTCCCTTGCAGAAAAGACCGGTCCTTCTACGCAGACCCTGCGGTACTGAAATCCATCCTTTTCGTCCCTGGTTTTGCAGGCGCAGGAAAGGCAGGCGCCCACTCCGCAGCCCATCCGCTCTTCCAGGGATACCTCACCGGGGATCTCTTCCTGCCTGATTACCCCACAGAGCCCTTTCAGCATCCCCCTGGGGCCGCAGCCATAAACACGGCTGACCACCTGATCCAACTTAAATTGCTCGTGGTCAGTTACAATATTTCCGTAACGAGAAAGGACGGCTTCCCCACTGCGATGGCTGTTCAGGTACTGCTCAAATAAATCCGTGATTGTTCCGTGAAAACCCACCGAGCCGTCGTCGCTGGCCTGGAAAATTTTATGACCTTGCTCACAAATCCCCTGCATAACTGAAAAGCACCTCCCTGCGGCTCCATCATTATTCTGCCCCGGGGCTGCAGGGGAGAAAAACTGTTCCCTGGTAGCGGCTCCCCAAAAGACAGTGGCAGCTTGACCGCGTGCGCCAATTTCTTGCAAAAGGAAATAGAGGGGTGCAATACCGATACCCCCGGCCACTACAGAAACCTTTTCACTGACTGAGGGCATGGTAAATCCTCTGCCCAGGGGACCCAACAGGCTGATGGTGTCGCCCTTTTTCTTTTCTGAAAGCAGCGCCGTGCCCCGTCCCGCCACCCGGTAGAGAAGGCTCAACTCACCTTTCTCCCGGTCCACAGCGTGAATACTGATAGGTCTGCGCAGAAGCGGGTCCAGGGTTTCCCCGCAACGTACGTGCAGAAACTGACCGGGTCTGGCCTCCCGGGCCGCTTCCGGGGCAGCTAGGGTCAAGCGGTAGTGCAGCGGCGCAAGCCTTATCTGTTTCAGGACCATTACATCAGACATCGGTGACAACCAGGCTACCCCCTTGTTGCTGAAATATCTTGTGATTGGGCAGACTCAATTTTCTACCTGCCCGTAAAACATTTGAAGTCGTCAAGCAAAAGACGCTAAAACGTTAGCATACGCCTTTAGTAGATAGTAACAGTCTGCCGGCCTAGACAGCTATATGCTCTGGTCTAGGACGGGCTGCCGGCACAGCCTGCGAACTTGGGGTCATGCTCGACACCAGAAATTGACTTCGGTTTAATCACCCAGGAATCCCACGGCTTTAGCCATGTGGAGTGTCGAAACCTTACTGCTGCAGGTAATCCTGGAGTGGTACCAGCCTGGAATCCTCACTATCCTTGCCCGCAGCCAGCACCTCCAGGATTACCGCAGCTGTGTCCAGGGAAGTCAGGCAGGGGATCCCGTGCTCTACCGCCGCCCGGCGGATCCGGAAGCCATCCCGCTCCGGTGCCTTGCCTTTGGTCAATGTGTTGATGACCAGGTTTAACTTATTTTCTCGAATTAAGTCAACGATATGCGGCGAGCCCTCATGAACCTTCTTAACCTGCTCTACCTGCAGCCCGGCCGCCGTCAGCGCGGCAGCTGTGCCTGCGGTGGCGAAAATCTTGTAACCCAGTTCTGCAAGGCCTTTGATGATGGGAACAGCTTCCGCTTTATCCCGGTCCGCAATGGTGGCCAGCACGGTCCCTTGCTTGTGGAACATGCTCCCGGCCGCCACCAGTGCCTTGTAAAGAGCCACTTTGTAATCATGGTGCACACCCATCACTTCACCGGTGGACTTCATTTCAGGCCCCAGAGAGATGTCGACCTGAAGCAGTTTGGCGAAAGAAAAAACCGGTGCCTTTACCCCTACAAAGCGGCTTTCAGGGTAAAGCCCTCCCTTGTAGCCCAGTTCCTTTAAGGTCCTCCCCATGATTAGCTTAGTTGCCAGGTTGACCATGGGGATCCCGGTAATTTTACTTAAATACGGTACGGTCCGGCTGGAGCGGGGATTGACTTCCAAAACATAGACACTGTCCCCGTGCAGGACATACTGGATATTGATCATGCCCCTGACGTTCAGCGCCCTGGCCAGTCGTACGGTGTAGTCAACTACCAGATCCTTGACTGCCTGGCTTAGGGATTGCGGCGGATAAACGGCGGTACTGTCGCCGGAGTGCACCCCGGCACGCTCGATGTGCTCCATGATCCCGGGGATCAGAACATCCACCCCGTCGGAGATGGCGTCCACCTCAAGTTCCTTACCGAAGAGGTATTTATCCACCAGCACAGGGTGCTCCGGGGTTACCTTCACCGCGGTGGCCATGTAGTTCAACAACTCGGTATTATTATAGACAATTTCCATGGCCCGCCCGCCCAGCACATAGGATGGCCGCACCAGCACCGGGAAACCGATCTCGGAGGCAATGACCACTGCCTCTTCCACGGAGAAGGCGGTGCGGCCGGGCGGTTTGGGAATGCCCAGCTCAATCAGGAGGCGGTCGAATCGCTCCCGGTCCTCAGCCCGGTCGGTATCCTCCACCGAGGTTCCCAGGATTTTAATCCCGGCTTCTTCCAGAGGCTTTGCTAGATTGATGGCAGTCTGGCCGCCGAATTGGACAATGACACCCTCCGGCTGTTCCCTGTCCAGGATGTTAAGCACGTTTTCGTACACCAGGGGCTCAAAATAAAGCCTGTCTGCAGTATCGAAGTCGGTACTGACCGTTTCGGGGTTGTTGTTGACGATGATGGCCTCCAGTCCTTCTTCCCGCAGGGCCCAGACCGAATGTACCGAGCAGTAGTCAAACTCGATCCCCTGCCCGATCCGGATGGGTCCCGAACCCAGGACCATCACCTTGCGCCGGGAAGAGGTCCGGGCCTCGTCTTCCTTATCGTAAGAAGAATAATAATAAGGTGTTTCTGCCTCAAATTCGGCCGCGCAGGTGTCAACCATTTTGAAAGTGGGCCGGATCCCGTATTCCTTGCTCCGGGAACGGATCCCCGACTGTTTCAGCCCGGTCAGCCTGGCCAGGTGGGTGTCGGAAAAACCGTAATCCTTGGCCTTCTCCAACAGGAGGTGGCTCAGACCGTCTTTCCCTGCCGACCGGATTTCTTCCTCAAGCCGGAGGATATTTTGTATTTTAGCCAGGAAAAAGGTGTCTATCTTTGTGATTTCGTTGATCCGATCTCTGGTCATGCCCCGGCGCAGGGCCTCGGCCACCAGAAAAAGGCGCTCGTCGTCAGCAGACCCGAGCCTTGCTTCCAATTCCTCCTGCTTCAAGTCTTCCGCACCGGGCAGGGACAGGGAGTCCAGGCCGATTTCCAGGGAGCGGACCGCCTTCATTAAGGCGCCCTCCAGGGTCCGGTTGAGGGCCATGACTTCCCCGGTGGCCTTCATCTGGGTGCCCAGGGAACGGTCCCCCTGGGCAAACTTATCAAAGGGCCAGCGGGGGTACTTGATTACCACGTAGTCCAGGGAGGGCTCAAAACAGGCGCAGGTCTTCCCGGTAACGGCGTTCTGGATTTCATCCAGGGTCAGGCCAACCGCTATTTTTGAAGCCACCTTGGCAATGGGGTAGCCTGTGGCTTTTGAGGCCAGTGCCGAGGAGCGGGAAAGCCGCGGGTTGACTTCAATCACATAGTACTGATAGCTGGAGGGGTCCAGGGCAAACTGGACGTTACAGCCGCCCTCAATGCCCAGGGCCCGGATAATCTTGAGGGAAGCCGTTCTTAAAAGCTGGTACTCTATATCGCTTAAGGTCTGGGAAGGAGCCACCACAATACTGTCACCGGTGTGGATACCCATGGGATCAATGTTTTCCATATTGCAGACGGTGATGCAGTTGTCCGAGCTGTCCCGCATTACCTCGTATTCGATTTCTTTCCAGCCTGCAACGCAGCGCTCAACGAGCACCTGGTTAATGATGCTGTACTTTAAACCCTTAATCGTGATCGCCCGCAATTCTTCCATAGTATAGGCGATGCCGCCGCCGGTGCCCCCCAGGGTATAAGCCGGCCGGATAATCAGGGGCAGCCCGATTTCCCGGGCAAAGCGCTCGGCTTCAGCCAATGTAGAGACGACAATGCTCTCGGGTATGGGTTCAGCAATGGAACACATCATTTCCTTGAACATTTCCCGGTCTTCAGCCCGTTTGATGGCCTCCAGAGGCGTGCCCAGGAGCTTTATATCTTCTTCCGCCAGCACACCGGATTCGGCAAGCTGCAGGGCCAGGTTCAGGCCCACCTGCCCTCCCAGGGTGGGCAGCAGTCCCTGCGGCTTTTCCTGACGAATAACCCTGGCAACAAAGTCCGGCGTTAAAGGCTCAATGTAGACACGGTCCGCCATATTGGTGTCTGTCATGATGGTTGCCGGGTTAGAATTGATCAGGATGACCTCCAGACCTTCCTCCTTTAAGGAGCGGCAGGCCTGAGTGCCGGCGTAATCAAACTCGGCGGCCTGCCCGATCACGATAGGGCCGGAGCCAATCACCATGACCTTTTTGATCCCATTCTTGAGCGGCATCTTATCTCTCCCCCCCGGCCATCAGATCCATAAACTGGTCAAAGATGTATTCGGAATCCCCTGGCCCCGGCGAGGCTTCGGGGTGGTATTGGACAGAAAACACGGGGAAATTCCTATGCTTCAGCCCCTCCACCGTGCCGTCGTTGAGGCTCCGGTGGGAAACAATAAGATCCAGGCCCTTCAAGGATTGCTCGTCGATGGAAAACCCGTGGTTATGAGCAGAAATATATACCCGGCCGGTTAAGAGATCTTTGACCGGGTGGTTGGTCCCCCGGTGGCCGAACTTCATCTTGTACGTCCGGCACCCCAGGGCCAGTCCCAGGATTTGGTGCCCCAGGCCGATCCCCAGGAGTGGTTTCTTGCCCACCAGTTCCCGTGCTGCCTGGATGGCGCAGGGTACCTTGTTAGGGTCCCCGGGGCCGTTGGACAGAACGACCCCTTCCGGGTTCAGAGCCATAATATCTGTTGCCGTAGCGTAAGGCGGCACGACTACAACTTCACAGCCCCGCTCCCGAAGGCAGCGGATAATATTAAGTTTTGAGCCTAAGTCCACCAGGACAACCCGTCGCCCGCTGCCCGGACAGATATGGATTTTCTCGACAGCCACGGCGGATACCAGGTCCTGGCCGGTAAGGTGGGGACAGTTTTGGGCCTGCTCCACCAGCGCCCTAACATCGGCGACATCTGTACTGATCACACCGCGCATGCTGCCGTGACTGCGGAGGTGCCGGGTCAGGGCACGGGTATCAACTCCAGATAACCCGATCACATTTTCTTTTTCTAAAAAGCCGGCAATTGTATCGGAAAGACGCCGGTTGCTGGGCTGCGTGCACTCCTCCCGGACCACAAAGCCGCGGACATAAGACTTTTGGGACTTAAAGTCCTCCTTTGTGATGCCGCAGTTTCCAATCAGGGGGTAAGTCATGACCACGATCTGGCCGCAGTACGAGGGATCGGTCAGCACCTCCTGGTAGCCGGTCATCCCGGTATTGAAAACCACTTCCCCCCAGCTTTCTCCTGTTGCGCCAAAAGCCTTTCCGCAAAACATGGCTCCGTCTTCCAGGGCCAGCATTGCCCGCATAAAAACACCTCCGCTTGAATTAAAAAAACCTACACAATGGATATCTATTGATAAAGTTTAACGCAACAAATCTTTTACAGCACCCCCGAGCATGCGGACCCGGCCGCCGGCCACTGTCGCGTATGCCTGGCCCTTGAGTTTCATCCCGTGGAAGGGGGTGTTCTTACCCCTGCTCTCAAAAAGGTTTGCATCCACCGTCCAGGTCAGATTCGGGTCAATGATGGTGAGATCGGCATCTACGCCTGGATTTAGGGTGCCCCTGGAGATGTTCAACACCCTTGCCGGATTCAGAGTCATTTTTGCGATTGCTTGAAGCGGTGTCAGCACACCGGCATCGACCAGTTCGGTCCAGACCAGACCCACCGCCGTTTCCAAACCCACCAGGCCAAAAGGGGCCCGATCATATTCTACATCTTTTTCTTCCACCGTGTGCGGTGCATGGTCGGTGGCAATAACGTCAATGGTCCCGTCGGCCAGCCCCTCCTTGACCGCAGCCACATCGGAGGCGGTTCTTAGTGGTGGGTTTACCTTGGTAGAGGTATTATAACCGGCAACGGCTTCATCGGTCAGGGTGAAGTGGTGAGGCGTGACCTCCGCAGTCACCGGAATACCCCTGGACTTGGCCTCGCGCACCAGGCGGACCGAACCGGCTGTGCTGACATGGGCGATGTGCACCCTGCAGCCCGTTTCCCCGGCCAGCAGGATCTCTCGGGCTACCATAACTTCCTCAGCTGAGGCCGGAATACCCTTCAGCCCCAGGACTGTGGACATATAGCCCTCGTGCATGGACCCGCCGGAGGAAAGCTCCCGGTCTTCACAGTGGGAGATGATGGGCAGATCCAGCATTCGGGCGTACTGCATGGCCCTGCGCATCAGACCGGCATTTGCCACGGGCATTCCGTCGTCGGAAAAAGCCACTGCCCCGGCCTTCTTCAGATCACCCATCTCGGCCAGCTCTTTTCCCCTGCTCCCCCGGGTAATCGACCCGACAGGGAAGACATGGGCCGCGCCCTGCTCTCTGGCTGTATTTAAAATATATGAGATAAGGGCCGCAGTATCCACTACGGGACTGGTATTGGGCATGCAGACCACGGAACTGAAGCCGCCGCGCGCCGCGGCCCGGGTACCGGTCAGGATGGTTTCCTTGGCCTCATAACCGGGCTCCCGCAGGT
>DHTR01000077.1:33390-34494 GCA_002408725.1 Pelotomaculum sp. UBA5255 | reverse complement strand
AGCTCCCGCAGGTGGACATGCATGTCAATCAGCCCGGGGACAACCAGCTTGCCCGAAGCATCCAGCACAATTCCAGCGTCGCCGAAGCAGAGATTGCTGCCCTCCCCGGCAATTTTCCCCCCGGCTACCAGGATGTCCTTTTCAACCATTTCCCCGGCTACCGGGTCCAGCACGGTACCGCCTTTAATTAGCAGCTTCACTTGAGCCACCCCCTCCGATCAAGAGATAAAGCAGCGCCATCCGCACCGCCACCCCATTGGTAACCTGTTCGTTGACAACCGACTGAAGGCCGTCTGCAACGTCGGGTGCGATTTCGATTCCCCGGTTCATGGGGCCCGGGTGCATCACCAGGGCATCCCGGGCGGCCAACGTCAACCTCTCCCGATTGATTCCAAAAAGCCTGGCGTACTCCCGCAGGCCCGGGAAAAGACCCTCTTGTTGTCTTTCCAGTTGGATCCTCAGGACCATTACCACATCGGCGCCTTCCAGCGCCTCTTCCGGGCTCCTGCAAACTTCTGCCCCTGTTCTTTCAATGCCAGGCGCCATCAGCGTGGCCGGTCCCGCCAGCCTTACCTCGGCTCCCATCCTGGTAAAACCCCATATATTCGACCGGGCTACCCGGCTGTGCAGGATATCGCCGATGATGGCGACTTTGAGCCCTTTCAGCCTGCCCTTCTTTTCTTTTACTGTGTAAAGGTCCAAGAGCGCCTGGGTGGGGTGCTCGTGGGCGCCGTCCCCGGCGTTAATGACCGCGGCATTAATGGTCCGCCCCAGCAGTTCCGCCGCCCCTGCCATAGGGTGGCGAAGCACGACCAGATCCGCTCCCATTGCGTCTATTGTCCGGGCGGTGTCTTTCAGGCTTTCCCCCTTGCTGACACTGCTTGTGGCTGCCGCGATGCCAACCGTGTCGGCGCTTAAGTACTTGGCCGCCAGTTCAAAGGAGGTCCGGGTCCGGGTGCTGGCCTCGTAAAAAACTGTTACCACTGTCCGCCCCCTCAGGATAGGCACCTTCTTAATTTGCCTCTGGATAATTTCTTTCATTGGCTTCGCCGTGTCCAGGACCAGTTTAATTTCTTCTGCCGGGACGTGGCGAAGACCGACAAC
>DHTR01000077.1:29035-33182 GCA_002408725.1 Pelotomaculum sp. UBA5255 | reverse complement strand
ACGTGGCGAAGACCGACAACATCCTTACCGCTAAGGCCCATTTAATTCCCCCCCAAGCTCAATAAATAGAACCCTCGTGTCAGCTGCAGACAGATTTTAATAGTGTTCATCCGCAGTTGTCTTCAACTTAGCCAAAATAAAGACCCCGCCCGGGTTACCGGCTGAGGCCTGCAAGGGAAAACATTAGCGGCCCTCCCTTTCCGGCCTCACAGGACCGTTCTTAAAGGTGGAACCCCATCCGGAAACATGTCATCAACTGTCTGCGCTCGGATCTGAAGCCCGTTTTCCGGTGAACATTTTGTGTATGTCTCTGGTGATCCTGTTTAGAACAGACACAGCTGCGCTTCTCAGTCCAGCAATTCAAGGATAACCACCCCTTCCTCACTGTCAATTTCCTGCAGGTGCACCGAAACTTCCTCTTTGCTGGAAGTCGGCACATTTTTTCCGATGTAGTCCGCCCTGATCGGAAGCTCCCGGTGACCCCTATCAATCAGCGCCGCCAGTTGGATGACTCTCGGCCGGCCCAGGTCCATGACCGCGTCCAGGGCAGCCCGGATGGTGCGGCCGGTATAAATGACATCGTCCACCAGAACCACGATCCGGCCCGAGACCTGAAAAGGGATACTGGTAGAGCGCACCAGAGGCTGGTAGGCCAGGGTTGACAGGTCGTCGCGGTAAAGGGTGATATCAAGGATTCCCACCGGTACCGTGCGTCCTTCGATTTCCTTAATCTTCAAGGCCAGGCGTTCTGCCAGGGGAACCCCCCTGCGGCGGATACCAATCAGGACAAGGTTGTCGGTACCCTTATTTCGCTCAATTATTTCGTGGGCAATTCGGGTTAAGGATCTTCGAATCCCGTCCCGGTCTAATATTTGTGCTTTTTCCCTGGCCATAATTCCTCCCTTACGCAGCAAAACGCCTGCATACCACCGGTAAGCAGGCATAGTTGGCCGTTAAAAAACCTATCCTATGATCCTTACCGACCTCACGGGGCCGATTTGAAGGTTTATATTCTTGTAAATTTTACAGGAAAATTAACAAAGTGTCAATCAATATTGGATTTCCCGACCAGGAGATCTTCTCTTTCAAAGCTTGTTTATTCCTAAAAAAATGAGGGCAACTCCCAGAACAATAATAGACATACTGCCAAAAGAAATCTTACCGGCCAGCCCAACCAGGCCAAGGGTGGTAACGGTCAGCAATACCGTAGGACCGACCAGTGCCAGGATTGCGTTAATTTTAAAAGCGGTTTCCACCCTGCCAAACTTGAGCATCAACATAGCGGCAGTGAATTCAATGGTGGCAGATAGAATCCGGATCCCTGCCATACCCGCGACAATTTTGTCGGTTAATAGAAACATGTCTTCTCCTCCTTCCAGGCTCTTTAAATTCCATATGCCTAAAACCGAGGAGAAATGACTATCCTGTCCCAGCCCGAAAAAAAAGAGCCGCCCAGAAAAGGAGCTTTCCCTTTGTAATAGTTTCCCAATTATGCCCTTCCTGTGGGAAAGACCTACTTTTAAAATTACGAATTAGATTAGAGTTAGAAGGTGGCAAGATCCCGCAAAGTCACCTTTTATTTTTTATTGAATAACTTAAAAAGAACGCTTTTCCCGGAAAACTATAAATCGGCGAGGTGGGCGACCATTCACCCCAAGCGGTGAATCAACCGGGAAAGGAAGTGTTCTTATGAGTGGACAAACCAATAACAACATCTGGCTTAATATACTGCATTTCCCTCTCCAGGGACGACTCAAAAAACCCCGGCAGCAGGGTCTGACGATGATTATCGACAAGGGGCTCGGCCTGGGGGCAGTTAGCGATTTGTTGTCGACAGCCGGGGATTACATTGATTTTTTGAAGCTGGGCTTCGGCACCTCGGCGCTTTACAACCAGGCCTTGCTGGAGGAAAAAATTTCCTTGACTAAAAGTTTCGGGGTGGATATATACCCGGGCGGAACATTTCTAGAAATCGCTATCCTGCAAAATAAGCTTCCGGAATACATCCGAATGGCAAAACACCTTGGCTTCACCGCCATTGAAGTTTCCGACGGCACCATCAATATGTCCTCGGAGGTGAGAGTACGCGCCATCTCAGCGGCCGCCGATTTAGGGCTTAAGGTCTTCACTGAGGTTGGGAAAAAGAGTTCAACTGATAAACTGCCTATTAGACTCTATCTTAAACAGATCCAGCAAGACCTGGACCACGGCGCCTGCAAGGTGATCGTTGAGGGCAGGGAATCCGGTAAAAATGCCGGTTTTTATGACAGCGAGGGGAAATTCATACGGGATGAAATGGAGGCCTTACTGGGCGCCGTAGATTGTGGGCGCTTGATCTGGGAGGCGCCCCTGAAGGACCAGCAGCAGGAGTTAATTCTGCGCTTCGGCCCCAACATCAATCTTGGGAACATTCCTCCCTTTGAAGCACTGGCCCTGGAAGCACTGCGGGTAGGTCTGAGAGGGGATACCCTGTGCTCAGTTTACAAGGGGGAAAAACAGCAACTGGAACGATGAGCCTCCTGGCAGCCTTCTGGTAATAACAGCCGGTGACTTTTCATATATTTTAGCACAGCACCGGAAAGAAGAGGGGAAGCATGTCCGGAGCCAATATGCTGGTGGCGCTGCTGCTCATTGGAATTGTTGCCCGCTCCAACCTCATAGCTACAGCAGCTTGCCTCCTTTTAATTGTTAAATTCACCAACCTGAACCCGGTCTTCCACCTCCTGGAAAGGCGCGGGCTGGAAATGGGCCTTCTTTTCCTGATGCTTTCAATCCTGGTCCCCCTGGCCAACGGAAAAATTTCTGAACGGGAGATCATCTACAACTTGACCTCGCTTCCCGGCATCCTGGCCGTCGCCGGAGGAGCCCTGGCAACCTGTCTCAACACTCAGGGTTTGCAACTCCTTAAAATAGACCCTGAGATTGTTTTTGGGCTGGTTATTGGCTCAATTTTAGGCATTGTCTTTTTACACGGCGTGCCCGTGGGTCCCTTGATGGCAGCAGCAGTAGCCGCTCTATTCACAAAAGCGATCGGGGTTTTCCGACGTTAAATTCCTTAAAATTGAAGCCAGTTCTTCGGGCAGGGGCGCCTCCAGCTCAATCCGGGATCCGGTTCGAGGGTGACTGAAACCCAGTACTGCTGCATGTAAAAATTGGCCCTTTAAATTAAAATGGGAGCGTGAGGGACCGTATTTGGGGTCGCCCACCAGGGGATTGCCGATAAAAGACATGTGCACCCTGATCTGGTGAGTGCGACCTGTTTCGAGCTTCAACTCCAGGTAAGTATAATCCGCAAAACGACTGAGCACGCGGTACCCTGTAACTGCGTGCTTTGCATTTTTCAACACCACGGCCATTTTTTGTCTGTCCCGCGGGTCTCTACCGATGGGAGCATCCACGACACCGGTCTGCTCCTTAACCCGGCCATGCACAAGGGCCAAATAACGGCGTGTAATCAGCCGGTCTTTAAACTGCCGGGCCAGGTCCAGGTGGGCGACATCGTTTTTGGCCGCAATGATCAGACCGGAAGTATCTTTATCCAAACGATGCACGATCCCGGGGCGCATCACTCCGTTGATCCCTGACAAATCCCTGCAATGATTAAGGAGCGCATGGACCAGCGTGCCGGAGAAATTGCCCTCGGCAGGATGAACCACCATTCCCCGCGACTTGTTCACAACAATTACGTCACTGTCTTCATAATAAACATCGAGAGGAATAGGCTCACCCTTGAGTTCCAGCCCCTCGGGGTCAGGAATCTGCAGTTCTACAAGGTCTCGGGTTTTGACCCTGTAGCTGGCCCGGGGGGGCTCCTGGTTAACGGTTGCCATCCCTTCCGAAATTAACTTCTGAATAAAAGAACGGGTTAAACCCTCAATTTCACCGGACAGAAAAATATCCAGCCTCTTCCCGGCAGCGCCCTCATTAACCTCAAAAGAATATACTTCCGGCACTAGGATCCACTTCCCTGATCAGGTTTTTTGGCTGCATCTTTCAAAAACTCTAGAATCAACAGGCAGACACCAATCACAATGGCAGAATCGGCCAAATTAAAGACCGGCCACACACGAAAATCCAGAAAGTCAATCACCCTGCCGAAACGCAGGCGATCCACCAGGTTACCCAGCGCCCCCCCCACAACCAGGCT
>DHTR01000077.1:20671-28868 GCA_002408725.1 Pelotomaculum sp. UBA5255 | reverse complement strand
GCCCCCCCCACAACCAGGCCAAGGCCGTAACGCATGAAAGCCCTCTCCAGGGACAGGCTCCGGTAAGCCAGTAGCACCCCCAGGACCAGGATCACCGTTACCACTATAAGAAGATTCGTTTGGTGCGCCAGGAAACCAAAGGCTGCCCCTGGATTGAGGATGTAGGTCAGGTAAAAAACCGGCTTCACAATAGCAATCGATTCACCCTGGTACATCCACATCTGCACGGCTGCCTTGGACCCTTGATCCATTAAAAATACAATTGCGATAATATAAAAGAACATTGTTTCATCACCGTTACTAATTTTACCATACTTAAGATACCCTTACACATCGAAAACAACTGGACAAATATTTTTTATGCTCTTTCCCCTATTTTAGGCTATACTTATAAAGTAAAAATATATATCATGATCCAAGTCTATCCAACAGGCGCCCGGCCTATCCTCCGGGTTACAAGCCTAAGCGTATAAAAAAAGGAATATACTATTATTTCCGAAAGGTTGCATGAAATATGAAAAAATATGCAAGATGGGTTCCTGCATTATTCTGGATGGGCGTAATCTTCTACCTGTCAGGACGCACAGGCAGTGAACTAAGGGGCCTGTTTCCTTTTATAGAAAATTTTAATTTGGGACACTTTCTTGCTTATTTCGTTCTGTCGGGCCTTTTTCATTATGCTCCGGCCCATTTAACTTCACCGGGAAAAACCTCTGCGGTGTCAATTTTACTATGCTTTTTGTACAGTCTCACCGACGAATATCATCAAGCTTTCGTGCCGACACGCAGTCCTGAAATGACCGACATCATCAATGATCTTGCCGGAGCGGTTATGGCAGCAGCCATCTTCCAAATTTATAAGAAGAAAAGGTAACATAGTAAAAAGTTAACAGTAAAATATATTAATAAAAATTTAAGATCCGGGCAAAATACAATCACAAGGGTTCGTAATGGCCGAGCCCAGACTGTTACAGGGTCAACGGGCTCTGTAACAGTCGGCCAAAGGTCAAGATCGGGTCGTAATGGCTCGGTTTTGGCCGGCGGGCAGACTGGTGGATGTTTCGGCAGGCTTTGCAGCAGTCCGAACGATTGCTGCAGGGTCGCAAGGGATATTCATTGGTCGAGCTAAGACTATCATGGGTTTCGGATGCTATGACTTTTTACAGCCTGGGGTCTATAGCAGTCGAAAGATTGCTATAGGCTTCCTAGATATCCATGATAGTCGAGCAAAGGTCATTACGGGTACCGTAATGGTTTATGGCAGTCGAAAGATTGTCATGGGCTATGCAGGTATGCGTGGTGGCTGGAGCGTAGGTCATTACGGGCTCTTAACATAGAAACCTTCCTCAATTTTGAGGAAGGTTTCTTATTTTTTTCAGGGCATAATCACAATGTTTGTGACGACCGGTCGTGGCCTTCCATCGGAAGGGCGATTTAAGACTTCGCCCCTGAAAACAAAGGTGCTGGAACCGCCACCGTCAAGATTGTAGCCTTCTTTAACACCCAACTCCGCCAGTTTGACCTGCAGCCGCTCCAGCGTCACACCGCTGCTCCAATCCGATTGACGCCCGTCCACGACGATCAAGATCAGATCCCCGTTCGCATACTCACCGATAATCGTTCGCGGCTGGCGGGTCGTCTTCCATTCTCCCGGGAGGGAGGCGGGTTTCCCCTGCTGGATTAAAACGGGTAGAAAACTTACACCCTGCCAGGGGTCAAGCTTGAACAGGTCTTCCTTTTTGGGAAAGATCCCCCCTATAAAGCAACCGTTTTTCCGGGTGCCGGCAAAAAAAACATCATCGGCAGGTGTAAAACCCCCCACGAGTTTGCCGTCAATGACCGTATTGCCGATGGGGAGTGTCTTAGCGCCGGCATTGTAAAAACCGCCCCCGTTAATCCCCAGAACGGCCCCGGTGCGTTCGGCGGCGTCTGTGGTTGTCTCCATTATGCCCAGTTTATCCCCGGCCAGCACAACTTTAAAGGCCGAGGGATCAAATAACTTCACTTTTGCAATGAATCCGCGATACCCCAGTTCGTCCAGTTTAAAGACCTTGATTTCCACCCGCCCGGATTTATGAACGCTCACGGGGGGACCCAGCATGGCCAGGATGCGTTCCTCATAAATCTCGTCTGACAGCTGCTTGTGCTCCTGGCTTTTTCCGGCAAGCAATTCAAGAACCTTGCTTTGCTGATCATATTGACGCTCTTGTTCAATTGCGGTTTGACTCAGTAAGCCTGCATCTTCCCGAATTTCCAATAATTTACCCTCAATAATGCCTGTGCTCTCATGCATACTTTTTAACGGCATTTCCAGGGCCTGGATGCTTTTTGGGAGAATGGTGAAAAAAAGCAGCAAGCCGATAAACGGAGCCATTATAAAAAGCAGGATAAAATTAGCGAGCCGCATTTGGTGCCTCCCTCAAAACGCTTAAACTTTTTTCCAAATCTTTTAGCTGACGGTCCAGGTCTTCAATTTTTTTGTTTAACTCTTTCTGCGTAGAGTCAGAGCTGGACAGGGTGCGCCCTGCGGTTTTCATACCTTTTTGGATTTCGCTGACTTCCAGGGTTAGGTTTTCCAATCGCGCCTCCAGGGTCTGTACATGCACGGCATTGGTTTGCTGTACAGCCTGAATAGCGTGATCGAAATACTGTTTAGCCAGGTAAAAGCCGCCGAATACTATCCCTACCCAAAGAACAACAGCCAGAAACCAGTGATTGAGCCGGAAGCTTCTCCTCTTTTTGAGTTTCAGCACGTCCTGGCCGCCTTCTCCCTGGAATTCCAAAGAATTACGTGTATTCAGATCATCTCACACCTTTCAGCCGCTGGACCAATTTTCATTGTAGTTGCCCTCTGGCTTTTCTATAAAGGTTTAGACATGCACCTGGATATCTCCCCCTGATCCTTTAAATTTATTAAATAAATAATAAAGGGCGGTTATTACACCACCCCAAAAAGTACTTTTGAAAAACGGCCATCCCGCATTTGCCTGCCTTCAAGCCAAGGAAAGATCATTATTCTATTGTTTAATAGCCGTAACGCACCGGGGGCAAAGGGCCGGGTGTCCGGAATCCGCGCCTACGCCTTCATGGTACATCCAGCAGCGTTCGCATTTTTGGCCCCCGGCAGTCTGCACGGACACAGCCAACCCCGGGACGATCTCGGATTCAAGGGTGCCCTCCGGCGCCTCTTCCAGACGCTTCAAATCAGCGCTGGAAACGATCAAGATGGTGGCCAGGTCCCCGGCCATCGGCTTCAAAAAGCGGAGCAGGTCTTCTCCGGCATATAATACGACGGCAGCTTCCAGGGAGTTGCCGATCACCTTGTTCCGCCGTGCCGTTTCCAGTACCCTGGTCACTTCGCCCCGCAGCTCCAGGAGGCGCTCCCACTTCTGGTCCAATTCATCGTCAAGGTACTCTTCCACAACCTCCGGCATGCCGGTAAGCTGCACGCTAACCGCCCCTCCTCTGTCGCCGGGGATATAGCGCCAGATTTCCTCCGAGGTAAAGGCCAGCACCGGGACCAGCAGCCGTGCCAGGACATCCAGTACATCGTAGAGGACGGTCTGAGCAGCCCGCCGTTCCAAGGAGCGGGCCGGCGAGGTATACAGCCGGTCTTTAATAATATCCAGGTAAAGAGCACTCATATCAATGGTACAAAAACCATGAATAGCATGATAGACAACATGATACTCGTAATCACGGTAGCCGCCGGTAACTTTATGAATTAGCTTTTGCAACTTCAGCAGAGCCCAGCGGTCGATCTCCGGCATTTCCCCGTACTTGACCCTGTCCGCAGCCGGGTCAAAATCGTACAGGTTACCCAAAAGAAAACGGCAGGTATTCCGGATTTTCCGGTAGGCCTCCGTCATCTGCTTCAGGATGCTGGGGGAAGCCGCCAGATCGCCCCGGTAGTCGGCTGAGCTGACCCACAACCTCAGAATATCGGCGCCCATCTGCTTAATAACCTTGGCCGGGTCCACCACGTTGCCCAGGGACTTTGACATTTTGCGACCCCGCTCATCTACTACAAAACCGTGGGTTAAAACCGCCCGGTAGGGCGCCTGTCCGGTCACCGCCACCGAGGTGGACAGGGAGGAGTTGAACCAGCCGCGATGCTGGTCGCTGCCCTCAAGGTACAGATCGGACGGCCAGCACAGATCCGGCCAGTCGGGATTCTGATCCAGGACGCCAAAGTGGCTGGTGCCGGAATCAAACCAGACGTCCATAATGTCTTTTTCCTTGCTAAAATTCCCGCTGCCGCAATGCGGGCACTGCAGGCCGGGCGGCAGCAGTTCAGAGGCCTCCCGGGCAAACCAGATATCGGAGCCGTATTCCCGGAACAGGCCCTGCAGGTGGCGGATGGTTTGATCATTAATAAGTTCTTTCCCGCAATCTTTGCAGTAAAAGATGGGAATGGGCACACCCCAGCTGCGCTGGCGGGAAATACACCAGTCGCCCCGGTTGGCCACCATGCTGTAGATGCGCTCCTCACCCCACCCCGGGATCCAGCGCACCTTGCGAATTGCGTCCAGGGTCGCCTGGCGGAACCCGTCAATGGAGGCGAACCACTGCTCCGTAGCCCGGAAAAAGACCGGTTTTTTGCAGCGCCAGCAGTGTGGGTACTGGTGCACAACGGTGGAATGATGCAGCAAATGCCCCCGGCGCTGAAGTTCTTCCAGGACTGCCTTGTTGGCGTCCAGGTAAAACTGGCCCTCAAAGATGCCTCCCTCAGCGGTGAAACACCCCTTGCCGTCAACGGGCGAAAGCACAGGGAGGTCGTACTCCTTGCCCACAATGAAGTCCTCCATGCCGTGGCCCGGCGCGGTGTGCACAGCCCCGGTACCTTGCTCCAGGGTGACGTGCTTGCCCAGGATTACCAGGGAAACCCTATCTTCAAAGGGGTGACCGCACTCCACCCGCTCCAGGTCGGACCCTTTATATTCTGCTGCCACTTCGGCGTCAGGCGCGCCTAAGATCTCCAGAAAGCTCTCTTTAAGATCCTTTGCAACCAGATACTGTTCCTTACCTAGCCGGACCAGGACGTACTGGTAATCCGGATGCAGACAAATAGCCAGGTTGGCGGGCAGCGTCCAGGGAGTGGTGGTCCAAATCACTACGTAGGTGTTATCTTCGGGCAAAACCCCCCTGCCGTTTCGAACTGGAAAACGTACATAAATGGAGGCGGAATGCTTGTCGCCGTACTCCACTTCTGCCTCGGCCAGGGCGGTTTCACAGGAGGCACACCAGTAGACGGGCTTCAGGCCCTTATAGATATAGCCCTTTTTGGCCATTTCACCGAAGACACCAATCTGGCGTGCCTCGAAATAGGGCTTCAGGGTCAGATAGGGATTATCCCACTCGCCCCGCACGCCCAAACGCTTGAATTCTTCCCGCTGGATCTCTACGTATTTCAGAGCGAAATCCTTGCATTTGTTCCGGAACTCCACCGGGGGAATGTTGTGGCGGTTCAGGCCGAATGCTTTGATCGCCTGCTGCTCAATAGGCAGGCCGTGGGTATCCCAACCGGGTACGAAAGGCGCGTCATAGCCGATCATGGAGTGGTACTTTACGACAATGTCCTTTAACACTTTATTCAAAACATGACCCAGGTGAATATGCCCATTGGCGTAAGGAGGCCCGTCATGCAGGATGAACTTCCGGCGCCCCTGGTTTTTTTGCTGGACCTTTCCGTAAAGATCAATTTCATCCCAGAACTTTAAAATCTCCGGCTCCCGCTCGGGCAAATTCGCCCGCATCGGAAAGTCGGTTTTAGGCAGATTCAAGGTCTTACTGTAATCCAATTTCTTCCGCACCTCGCTTGTTAATGTTAATGAGCTAAAACTGCATAGTTCTAATTTCAACGCAAAAAGTCCCGTCCTCCAAGGGACGGGACTTAAACCCGCGGTACCACCCTAACTGCCGGTCCGGTGCAAAAACTAAAAATTGCCCTGTTGAAACCAGCCGCTTCGCGCCTGATAACGGTGGCAAGCCGGCCCTTCTTAGTCCCGCAGCAGGGTTTCAGACGGCGCCTCCCGGGTGATTTTCAACGGTTATCCGCACCTGGCTCGCACCTCATCCAGGCTCTCTTAAACGGACCGACCCGTCTACTCTTCCCGCTCACAGGCAGGTGGATTATGATCTAATACGAAATATTATATAGAAAGATAGTAATTCAGTCAACTTTAGAACCCCAAAAAACCGTTCGGCCGGTTGGGATTGCCGGCACCTTATAGGGCCAGAGTTTTCAAAACTTTTTCGAGGGTAATACCCTCCACGCCGACCAACTTATTGCGACCGGTATGGCCGGACACGATCTCCACCCGGGAGCGGGGCACCTCCAGCAGTTTCGCCAGAAAAGCGCAGCAGGCTTCGTTGGCTTCCCCTTCCACAGGGGGTGCGGTCAGACGGACTTTGAGGGCATCTCCAAACAGGCCCGCAACCTGGTTCTTGGAAGACCGTGGCTGGACTCTCACCTTGAAAACAACACCATCCTTTTCTTCCCGGATGCTCAGCAAAGAATTTTCAACTCCCATTATCGTTTTAACTACAAGCCGAAGTTCCCGGACGGCACAGGTTAATTAAGTTGTAAAGGATCCTTGCTGTCATGCCCCAAATAAAGCGTTCACCGTATTCGTAAAAATAAACGGCAATAGAATACTGTTTTTGCCATTCCTTTTGGTAGGATGAAGGTACTTTATGGAAAGGGAAGTCCTGCGCATAGCGCGTCGCCACTTCCAGGCTGCTTTTTGAGGGTGGATTTATAACGAAGTGCTCCAGCGGGGCCAGAAAAACCTCCTCTACTTCCGCCGGGTTGGGAGTGGTGCCTTCATAATCCTCAATCAGACCCAGATAGGGATAGATTAGGGTTCCGTGCGGGTTTACCAGGTAGTCCAGGGGTCCGATCAAAACAATCTGTTCTTGTCGGATTCCCAATTCTTCAACTGTTTCCCGGACAGCCGCGATCTGGGGCCGGGACATTTCACAGGGCTCCACCCTGCCGCCCGGAAAACAAATTTCCCCCGGTTGCCGCTGCAGGCTGTTGGCCCTGACTTCAAAAAGAACGTAGAGCTTATCCTCTCTTTGAATAATCGGAAGCAGCACAGCAAAAACCAGGTACTCATGTTCGTTTTGAATCCCTGGCTGCCGCCTCGAAAGTTTATTGAGAACGTTTTTCAAATACCGACTCTCCTTAGATAGCATAGCTTGCCTTGATCATCTTAGGAAAAGGCAGCTCCTCCTGTGGCATGGTTCAACCCTGGCTCAGTCTTCTTCCTCCAGCTCTACCCTGAAAGGCGAGGTCTCATTCCCACCCTCCAACTCACCCTCCAAAATCTTCAACTGGGTTTCCAGAAAAGAACGGAACCGCATCCTGAAAACCTGTGCCTGACTTTCAAGACGACGGTATTCTTCAAGGATGCCCGTAACTTTACGTTCTGCCCCCGTAATCAGATCGGCGGCGCGCCGCTCGGCCTCTTGCAAAACTGCCGCCGCCTCCTGCTCGGACTCCCTGGTTATCCGGTCCGCTTCAACCCGGGCTTTATCCATCACTAAATTAGCTTCTTTTTCTGTGTTCTGCCTTATATCCTCAGCGCTTTTCTGCGCCAGGATCATGGTGTTTTTAAGCACTTCCTCTATTTCCTGGTAACGGGACATGTTTTTATTTGATTGCTCCAGTTTTTCTTTTAACTCCTGGTTTTCCCGGAAAAGCTCTTCATAATCCTGTGTGATTTGGTCCATAAAGGTGTCTACTTCTTCATCGCAATAACCTCGGAATTTGCGACTAAATTCCTGCTTTTGGATATCCAGCGGTGTTAACAAAGGTTTCACCTCATTTGCTTCTGATCCAGTATGTTGAAAATGCTAATTTACTTAAATAAATCTCTTTATGACAACCCCTATCCGACCGCTTTTGAGAGGTCCTTTAACGCCGGATACCAACGCCCGGCCGCGACCGCGGGCCGAAAGGACATCTCCCTCGCCGACCGGCGTGGAGGGATCCGGACAGACATACCAGTTCACACTCAGGCGTTCAGCCTCAATATCCCGTACAATTTTGCTGCGGGATGTGCCAAAACACGCTGCAGCGACGGCATCAAGGCGAAGGGAAGAGACGGTGGCCCGGATTTCCTTAAAAGGATGCTCCGGAGGCCTAAAGTCCTCGCCGCTCGTGAAATCCACCGAGACATTTACCCGGCCA
>DHTR01000077.1:2516-20474 GCA_002408725.1 Pelotomaculum sp. UBA5255 | reverse complement strand
CAACCCTGTTCAGGTTGGCAATAAGATACGGCGCAACCTCTCCCGTAGCCACGACCTGTGCCGCTCCCTCTGTGAGCCAAATATCCCCGAATTTTTCCCGCTTCAGGCCCAGTCCCATAACCGCCCCCTGGACATCGCGGTAATTAACCCCGGCCTTTTTAAAGTTACCTTTAATTGAGATAAAAGCGAAATCGTAATCTGCTTCGAGAGGTTCAATCCCCACCGGGTGAAAAGCCAGCCGGACCCGTTCGGCGCCGGGATAGCCACCTGAAGGCGTAGCAATAAGGCCGGAAACCGTCTTCACCGAGGAAATGATAAGACCCGCGCGATACGGGTCATAAAAACCGGTCACCTGGGTCATTCCGCCGGCCAAAACGACTTCCGCCCGATCTAGTGCTCTGGCAAGCAAAGCCCTTTCCTCCCCGTCCCGGGCACGGGCCAGCCATTTCTCACGATCCAACCTCACATAATCCTCCAAAGAAATCCGATAACAATTTGCCTGATCAATTGCAAGACAAAAAAAGCAATGATCGGAGAGAAATCAATAGCTCCGAAGGGAGGAATAATCCGCCTGAAAAGCCCGAGAAAGGGCTCCGTAATTTCATAAATAAACCGGATCACAGGGTGATATGGATTAAGGCGGGGAGCCCAGGAAAGAAGGATCCGGATGATTAACAGCCAGGTATAAACCTGAAAAGCAACATCTATTGCAGTAATGATAATACCCATGTCACACCCCACATTTAAACTACAGGGCCCTCAGGCCCGCTTGATCATTCATTGGACTGCTCCCGCGAACGGCTGGAAGCTTCTGCAACCGCTTTCATCAGCAGTGCCCTGCAAGCTCCTTCCTCCAGGGCATACAATCCAGCTATGGTAGTTCCACCCGGTGTCGTCACCATATCCCTTAATTTAGCGGGGTGCTCTCCTGTTTCCAGGACCATTTTGGCAGCACCCAGCATGGTCTGAGTGATTAAAAGCCTGGCCACATCCCTGGGCAGACCCAGCCTCACCGCCCCGTCGATAAACCCCTCCAGGATCAGATACATATAGCCTGGGCCGCTGCCGCTTAAACCTGTTACACAGTCCAGTAGAGATTCGGGCACTTCCACCGCTTTTCCCACCGCCGCAAAGATGGCCAGGGTCTTCTGAACGCTGTCCCTGGATGCCTGAGTTCCGGCACTGACCGCGCTGGCTCCTTCTCCCACGAGGCAGGGTGTATTGGGCATTACCCGCACCACTTGTACCGGTCCTTCCAGGCATGACTCGATAATCCCTGTGGGCACACCGGCTGCAATAGAGATCAAGGTTTGTCCCGAACCCCACAATGAAGCAGTTTCCTTTAATAACGGTACAACAACCGGAGGCTTAACAGCAAGGATGACGATATCCGCCTGTCTCACCAGGGTCTGGTTATCAACTGCAGCTTGAACCATAAATTTCTGCCTGAGGTGCTCCAACCGCCCTGCGTTGACATCGCTTACAAAAAGGTCGGCAGGCTTTACCAGGCCCGCTTTAAGTAGGCCGGAGACTAAGGCTTCCGCCATGACCCCCGCGCCCAGGAAGCCGATTCTCTGTCCCTTTAAAGGCACAGCACTACCCCCTTATGAAGTTTATGTACGCATCCAGGAAAACATTCCCTTTTCCCTGTTCTGGTCCTTTAATTCACTGGTTATATCCATGTTGCTGGGTACGAAAAGGAATATTCCATTGCCCACTTTTTGCTGACTCCCGTTTAAGGCGTAGGTTGCCCCAATAACGAAATCTATCACCCGCCTGGCCAGTTCCGGAGTGGCCTGTTCCAGGTTTACGATAACCGGCCGCCTGTTTTTAATATTGTCGGCAATATCCTTGACCTCGTCAAAGGCTTTGGGCTCAACCACCACAACCCGCACCTGGCGCTGGGTGGGGAGGCTTACAACAGCGCCCTTTTCCCTGGCCTTATCCCTTTTCCGGCGCCAGGGCTGTTCTTCCTGTTCCTCTTCCTGGTTGAGTTTAACTTCCTCTTCCGCAGCCTCCTCTTCAAATCCCATGAAGCAAAGCACCTTATCAACAAGCTTCACGGCCACAGCTTCATCCCTCCTCATTTTTAAGATTATAATGTTTTGCAGGAGAATCCTGACCGCCCCTTACCGGGGACCCATGGCCCTCCAACACACGTTCGCCAAAAATCGCCGTCCCAATGCGCAGGATATTGGCGCCCTCCCCAAGGGCCACTTCATAGTCACCACTCATTCCCATGGAAAGGTAATCCAACTTGATTTCCTGCAGCCTGTTCTTCAGCCGCAGGGTTAACTCCTTCATCTGCCTGAAGACCGGGCGAGCCTCTTCCGGGTTTTCAAACCGGGGAGCAATGGTCATCAGGCCACATATTTCAAGACCTGACAGACGGCTGGCTTCAGCCACAAACTCCTCCACTTCCTGAGGGTAAAGGCCAAATTTTGTTTTTTCACCTGCGGCGTTAACCTGCACCAGGACTCTGGCAACCATACCGGCCGCACAGGCCGTCCGGTGAATCTCCAGAGCCAGGGGCCAGCGGTCCAGGGAATGAATTAAACTGACTTTACCGATTATTTTCTTGACTTTATTGGTCTGAAGATGACCAATAAAATGCCAATCCACATCAGGCGGCAATTTGTGCCGCTTTTGGAGCAACTCCTGCGCCCTGTTTTCCCCCAGGCTGTTCACCCCATGGGTGAGAAGCTCCCCAATGATTTCCACCGGAACATTCTTGGTAACCGCTACCAACTTTACTTGATCCGGATCGCGTCCTGCACGGATAGCGGCTGTAGCGATCTGCCGGCGCACCCGGTTAAGGTTGTCCAGTACACCCAATCCAACACGCCCCTTTATTCCACCAGGCTTCCTTCCCGGGCCAGCACAGGATTGCACACATACCGGGTGTCTTCACCCAATCCCCGGCCGGAAATGGCCACCTTTCCTTCTAATTCACCCTCAACATTGACAGGAACCCACTGGGCCCTTTTCTTAACGGCCAGATAAATACCGGGCTTGCCGTCCCGGTAAACGACAGCTTGATCCGGGACGAGGAATCCTTCAAGCCGGCTTGTGGTAATGCTCAAACGCACCTTCCGGTTGTGAACCAGCTGGTCGGGATAACCAGATAGATTAAATAAGCCCTCCCACCTGTCCCCTTTGTCCACAAGCTTAAACAGCTTAATCATCAGGGGAAGATTGTCCCATTTTGCTTTAAACCACGCGGGCTTCTCCAAAAGCTCAACCGGAAACCCAGGCTTTGGCGCCTCCACGTACAAATAAACGGTGGACAGGTTATCAATCAATTTTAATACAGGCTGTCCTTTTTCCACCCGCTCTCCTTCGGTGACTTGCTTATGAGCTATTTTATCAAGCCTGGAAAAGTCCAATACATCGAGATTCGCGGGAGATAGAATACTCTCAAGCCCGTCCAGGTGAGTACAAAACATACCTGCAGAAGGTGTAATCAGATTAAAAGATGCCCCACTGCTCCCCTGCTCCACAGCCACAACCTGCGCTGCCAGCGCCCCCATTTCGAGACGTTTTCCGTCCACGGCCGCAAAATGAATCTTGCCCTTGGCCGGAGCTCGCATCACCTGCTCCTCCTTGAGCAGAATACCTTCCATTTGGGCGGTCTGGCTCACCTCCTGCAGTGCAAGAAACTGCACTCTTGACACGGCAACGGTAAGGCGTCCCCAGACAAATAAGAATACACAGGCCAACAGTGCTACCAAAATAATAACAGGCAGGTACGAGTTAGGGGTTCTTCGCTTTCTCCTTCTCGTAAGGTCCGGGACAGCGATTTCTTTTCTCATTTATTCCCCCAAATAATTCCCCTAAATTGATACCTTTCAAATGAAACTTATTTCGACGGCTAGAAAGCCAATTCCTGCGTGGAACAGAGCACCCGTACCCATTTTTAGCAAAAATACAAGCACCGGTCTGTTTGAAACTTACCGGGTTTATTGAACCAATTTCCCGCCAGTCGGCCCGCGCAAAGGCAAAACAAAGGAAAACATGCTGCCCATCCCGACCTTACTCTCTACCTGAACACTTCCATAGTGGGCATCGATAATATGCTTAACGATTGAAAGGCCCAGGCCGGTGCCCCCCTGCTCCCGGGAGCGTGCCTTATCGACCCTGTAGAATCGTTCGAAAACCCGGGATAGGCTTTCCGGCGGAATGCCAATACCATTATCCTGCACGTCCACCTTTAATTCGTCCTCCCCCGCTGCGGCGCGGATTTGGATTTCCCCTCCCGGTTGGGTATAACTGATCGAATTGTCAATCAGGTTGATTAAAACCTGACTTATTAGATCAGAATCACATGGAACCAACGGAATATTTTCGGGCAAGCTGACACTGATTGTAATATCCTTCTCCTGGGCGCGGGATTTGAGGATGGCAACAGACCTCTGGATCAAATCCTTTATTTTTAGCAGTTGAATGTTTGGTACAGTCTTACGGTCTTCAATCTTGGACAGGTTTAAAAGTTCGTCAATTAACCTGGACAACCGCTCGGTTTCCGCATTCATAATGTCCAGAAACTGCCTGGCCACCTTTGGATCTTCAATGGCCCCGTCCAGCAGCGTCTCCGCGAAACCCCGGATCGAAGTCAGGGGAGTCCTCAGCTCATGGGACACATTGGCAACAAAATCGCTGCGCATTTCCTCCACTCTTTTTCTTTCCGTAACATCCTTGAGCACAGCTACGGCCCCTCCCTGATCCACTCCGACATTCTTAAGGGGGGTCACATGAACTCGAAAGATCAGTGGCTCCGGCGTTAAGATTTCAATTTGCTTTTCGATAGGACACCCGGTTTCCAGAGCCTGACTCAGCATTTTTTCCAGGTCATAATTTCGAATGACCCGAAGGATGTTTTTTCCCTGACTGTAGGCCATGTTGATTCCAAACAGCTCCGCCACCACCGGGTTGACAAGAATCACCCGTCCCCAGTTATCCACGGCAATCACGCCGTCGGCCATACTGGATAGAATAGCCTGGATCCGGTTTTTTTCCGAGATGACATCCTCAATATTGCTTTTTAGCTGCCTGGCCATGTAGTTAATGGAACAAGCCAGATCCCCAATTTCGTCCTGGGCAAAGTTTCGGATTTCTTGATCCAGGTTCCCCCTGGCCATCTCCTGGGCAATCATGGCCATTTCACCCAGGGGACTGATCAGGCGCTTATACATGATCAAGGCAAGGATGGCAGAACAGATAAAAGCAGCAGCCCCAGCTCCCCAGAGACTAACCCTTTCAATGGATGTAAGCTGTGTTAGAGCAAAAAACACCAAAAAAAGAAAAAAGTAGCTGGCAAGCGGTTTCCAGCCAAACCTCCAGAAAGTTCCCAGCCTGATTAGCATTGCCAGCCCTCCTTAAAACGATAGCCGACCCCACGCACAGTCTCGATGATCTGTTCTTCTTTCGTCAGGTTTTCAAGTTTATGCCTGATATGCCGGATATGGACGTCTACGGTACGTGAATCTCCGGCGTAGTCATATCCCCAAACCTGCTCCAAAAGCTGCTCCCTCGAGAACACCTTGCCTGGTCGGCGAGCCAGGAACCGGATCAGCTCAAATTCCTTTGGGGTAAATTCCTGTTTAGTCCCATCCACATAAACAGCGAACCGGTCCTCATCAATAACCATCCGCCCGTAATCCAGGCGCGATTCCAAAGCGGCTTCCTCTAAACTATCCTTTCCCCGGCGCGACCGCCTCAGCCGTGCTTTAATCCTGGCTACCAGTTCCCGGGGGCTGAAGGGCTTGGTCACATAATCATCAGCACCCATTTCGAGCCCCAGGACCCGGTCCAATTCATCAGCCCTGGCGCTGAGCATAATAATGGGTATTTTTTTTGTTGCGGGGTCCTGGTGTAACTCCCGGCAAACTTCCAGGCCGTTCATTTCGGGCAGCATGACATCAAGCACGATTAAATCCGGATTCTCGCTGCGAGCTAATTCGAGACCCCGGACACCGTCCAGAGAAGTTATTACCTGATACCCTTCCCGCTCCAGGTTAAAGCGGACTAGTTCCAGGATATTCTTCTCATCATCCACCACCAGTATTCTTGGCATCCCCCATCACCTTTCAAATTCCCTTAAAAGATAATTTTTAACCCCTGATCTAGTCACCCTGAAAATATATCTTCCAGCTAAACCAATTAGGAAGCTCGCCGCAAAGACCTTTTAAAATCTTTTTATCTTAACATAAATAGGGCTGCCATCCGGCCGGCCCTTCCTCCCTGGGCCCGGTACGAAAAAAACTGCTTCCGATGGCAGGAGGTACAGATACAGGAAGTTACAATATTTTCAGCCCCAAGGCCGGCTTCCAGGAGGGTGCGGCGATTGGCCTCCCATAAATTCAATCGCCACCGGCCGGGTGAAGTAGAAGCAGCTAAATCCTGGAACCTGGGAAAGCTATCTTGAAAAGGACCCATTACCTTTTCATCCACCTCATAACAACAAGGACCCACGGAGGGACCGATCCCTGCCAGGCACACCCGTGGGTCGGTGCCAAAGGACTTTGTCATCTTTTTTAGGGTCTTTTCAACGATTTTCAGGATAGTGCCCTTCCATCCGGCATGGGCAATGGCGATAACTTTTTTTTCGGGATCAAGCAAAAAAATCGGCACGCAATCAGCATAGTAACTGGACAGGGGTACCCCGGCAACTCCGGTCACAAGGGAGTCCGTGTCAGGAAGAGAACCGTTGTCGGAAAGGGCGCCTTTCCCCCTGTCTTCTTTTCCAACCACCCCGACCCGATCCCCGTGGACCTGCCTGCCTGCGACCAGGTGCGCCGGGTTGAGTCCAAGCGCCTCACAGGCTAGCTGACGGTTGGTTCGCACGCTTTGCTCATTATCCCCAACGTGAAAGGCAGTGTTCAGAGATGTATAAGGCCCCCTGCTGACACCACCGCTGCGGGTCGTAAAACCATGGATCACCATTCCGGAGGCCTCAAAGTGGGAAAACGTATAAAATTGTAAGTTACCTTTTATGGCAATTGAATGCATTTTCCAACCCTTTCCTTTAGGCTTCGGAATTTTTGACTGCCTTTTCCTCAACGAAATTTTCCAGGTCAGCCAGGCGACGAAGAAGTTCCTCCTGGTGCGACGGGTGGACCCCACCGGAAAGGAGGTGGCGAATTTTCGCACTCAGGGACATATATGCCCTCCTGATGGTATCCCCCGCCTCCAGATCAGCAGCAGTCGGGATTAACTCCACAACCTCATGCCATGCCGGAATTGTGACTTTCCTGCCCGCCTCCACCCGGATCAGTCCGGCCAGGGTTTCAGTAGCGCCAGGCTCTCCGTGAACCAAAAATATTTCCCGGGGGCTGGTAAAATTTTTAACCCACTTCAGCAGTCCCGCCTGATCAGCGTGGGAGGAGTAGCATTCAATGTTTCGGATATCCGCTTTGACAGTTATTTCATCACCAAATATGCGCACGCTTTTTTGACCGTCCAGGATTTGCCGCCCCAGGGTGCCTTCTGCCTGGTAGCCAATAAACAACACGGTACTTTCCGGACGCCAGAGGTTGTATTTGAGATGATGCCTGATTCGACCTGCATCGCACATACCGCTGGCGGAGATAATAATAGCCCCGCTGACCTGGTTCAAGGCTTTTGATTCTTCCGCAGACAGTGTAAACTTCAGGGACTGGTGGATGACGGGATCTCCGCCCCTACCAACAATCTCGCTGGCTTCCTGGTCGTAGCAGTCGCGGTGCCTTTGAAAAATATTGGTTGCGGCCGTGGCCAGGGGACTGTCAATATAGACCTGCATAGGGGGCATCTTTTTTTCCTCCATCAATAGATTTAGATGGTAGAGCAGGTCCTGCGTCCGCTCAACCGCAAAAGCCGGGATAATCAGGTTGCCCCCTTTTTTATAGGTTTCCCAGATTACCCCGTGTAATAATTCAATTTCCTTCTCACACTGCTGGTGCAGGCGGTTGCCGTAAGTCGATTCCATGATCACGTAGTCGGCTTCCGCAATTATGGAGGGGTCATTAACAATGGGCCTGTCATGGTTACCTATATCCCCGGAAAAAACGAGTTTTATTTCCGAGCACCCCTCCTGTACCCAAACCTCGATCATAGCCGATCCGAGGATGTGTCCGGCATCCACGAAACGCACCCGGACATCAGGCGCAACCTGTATAACTTGATCATACAAAGCGCGCTGAAAATAGGGTAGACTTTTGTAGGCGTCGTCAACGGTGTAAACCGGTTCAAGCATCGGTCGGCCGGCTCGGCGGTTTTTGCGGTTTTTGCGCTCAACCTCCATCTCCTGGATGTACCCGCTATCCGGGAGAAGCACCTCACACAGTTCTATGGTTGGTGGATTGGCATATATTTTCCCTTTAAAACCATGTTTAACCAGTTTCGGAATCACGCCACTGTGATCAATGTGGGCATGGGTAAGCAAAACACTTTGGACACTGCGGGGCGGTACGAAAAAGTTACCGTAATTACGTTCCCGTATACCTTTTGCACCTTGAAACATCCCGCAATCGATCATAATCCTCGAATGGTCGGTGTCCAGGAGAAAGCATGAACCGGTTACCGTACCGGCAGCCCCTAAAAATTGAATCCTCATGATTTCCTCCCCTTTTTTATGCTGTTTAAACTGAAATAACTTCTCCCTTACACCCGGAAACCCTCTTTTTTCGCAACAAAAGCCCCTTCAACCTTGACACGATGGTTTGTCGCGATTAATCTAAAAGGTGTTGATTACCGCTCAACAAGCTCTCAGAACCCAACGGAAGGAGTGAAGCTTCCAGTGCCCATATATGAGTTCCGGTGCACCGCCTGTGGTAGCCGCTTTGAAAAACTGTGCCTCATTGGGGAAAGTGGGGAAAATTTGAAGTGCCCTGACTGCGGTAGAAAGGCCCCGGCGCGGGTCATGTCAACTTTCAAGGCTGCCGGCACAGGCGGGGAAAAGGGCGCCGGCTCCAGCTGCGGGTCCTGCAGCTCGCATAATTGCGGGAGTTGCGGACATTAGGTCGCCATACCCTACAAGGGAGGCAGAATAACTGCCTCCCTTGTAGGGTATGGGCACGGTAACCGGCGCTAAAAATGAGCGCCCCCCCCGCGCCAAGTAGAGATATAAGATCAGGATGGTATCTCTGGATGAAATGTCTAAAAGCGGCAGCGCAGCTCAACATTATCGACAAGCACAGAATTAGTGTTGGAGACGGCCGGCTCAAAAGTAAAACGAACATCGGCAACCCTTGCGCCCGCCGGAACACGCCCCGTGGAAAGGCTGTAACGCTGGTAACGATTGTCGGGTATGTTTTCTTGTGAGTACCGGGGCTCGGTTCTACCGACAAAATTACCGGCCCTGTCATAATAAAAGATCTCTACAAAGAGTATAAACCTCGCTACGCCCGGCCGAACCCGTTCCCTTGCCCGCCAGATTAGCTCATAAATCCTGCCTGGCTCAATATTGACTCTCTGGGCCAGCACAGCCCTGGCGCCGGGTGAGTCGCCCAACTCCGCAGCGAAGGCGCCGGTTTCGGACAGCCTACTGCGGGCCAAGTTGCTGCCCGTCCAGTCGGTAGGTGGCGCTGACGGGTTAGGCCATCTTTCAAATCCTGGATTGGCCAGGATATTTCCAGGCGGGCAAGGTGTCGGTGTTGGAATGGGTGTGGGGGTCGGCGTAGGCGTGGGCCCAAACGCACGAATACTGATGGTGGTGGCGACGGATTCACCCGCCAGGTCCTCGGCCAGGTTAGTGCCTTCAATCACGAAGTTGCCCGGGGTCACCTGCACGCCCCGGTTGTTTCTCTGGTCCCAGGTTACACGGAATACCTGGCTCTGCCCCGGCCTCAAGGTAACCGTCCCAGTCACCTGCGCAAAAAATTGGCCGGCAGACCAACGCCAGACTTCCCTCAAACCCTGCACGCGCCTTGCTACAAGCTCAAATCGCTGGGCGGTCCGGTAGCGGAGGGTAATGTTCCGGTTGGTGACATTTGTTTTGGAAAAGGTAATACGAACCGGCTCGCCCTGCCTAAAAGAGGTCCTGTCCGTGGAAATGCGATATAATAATCCCCTGACTTGCCTGGTTTGATTGGCGCCCCCACCCGTTTCACCTGTCCCTCCCGGCTCCCCCGCCTCTCCCGCTTCTGGAATGGTAAGTACCTGCCCGACTCGAATGACATCCGGGTTAGTAATATTATTAGCCCTAGCCAGTGCTTCAACTGTAGTGCCAAATCGTACTGCTATTTCGAACAAGGTGTCTCCTGTTCGCACAGTATAGGTTGTGGCCATTCTTTTCCTCCTTTCAATCATTCAACTAAAGACACATTTTTTTTATTTTATGCCTTCTTCAAGTTAAGCGTGAGTGCAAACTGGTTATGGACCAGATCATTATCTCGATCTAGTATTTATAGTTTTCCAAACCATCTATTTCTTCGGTCTTCGAAATAACAAGCCCACATGTTATAATAAAAAAATGGAAAAATTAATATTTGAGGGGGTTTATCAGTGGCCATCATTCGCGAGGCAGAATTACCTGGTTTAGGGAAGAAATACCTTATGAAGCTTGAAAACGATGAGCAAGTTGTCGTGATTATTCACGATGACGGAACAAGGGAAATTTTTTATTTTAATGATGACGAAGATGAGCCCCTTGCCTCCGTGACCCTTTCCGACCAGGAATCCCGGCAGTTAGGATCCATTATCGGAGGCGCCTTTTACCAGCCGCGGAGCCTTGAAAAGCTTGATGCCGCCATCGCCGAATTACGTATTGAGTGGTTGAGGGTGTGTACAAACTCTGAAATAACAGGAAAAAGCATTGGTGACCTGGGGCTAAGGAAAAACCTCGGGATTATTGTTATTGCTGTCCTGGCAGACAAGGGCAAGGGAGGCAAGGAAATTATCTCAATTAATCCAGGGCCGGGCTACGTATTCCAGCCCGGGCATACCATAATTGCAGCGGGCAGAAACGATAAAATGCAACCCTTTGAAAAAATGTTTGGGGTTAACTGTTAGCTTGGCGCCGGATGTCATCTTCAATGTCGGCCTTGCTTTTGTCTTTATCACAGTGGCCTCCCTACTGGCCTCGCGTCTCAAATTTTCCTCAATCCCCCTGTTAATCCTGCTGGGTATGCTGGTAGGTCCTCATGCCCCTGTTTTTGGAACGGTTTCCCTCGAGCTCATTTCAAATACCGAGTCCATGGAACTGCTCTCACGGCTCGGCGTACTGCTGTTGCTGTTTTACCTGGGACTTGAATTTTCCGCCGGAAAACTGGCCGAGTCGGGTAAAAGCATGTTCAAGGGCGGCACTGTATATGTCCTTCTTAATATTTTGAGAGGTCTTGGGATCGGCTGGCTTTTCTTTGATTCCTGGACAGAAGCAATGATTGTGGCGGGCATCACGGGAGTTTCAAGCAGCGCTATCATTACCAAACTCCTGGTTGACTTAAAGAGGGCCGCCAACCCGGAAACGGAGCTTATCCTGGGGATCATGGTGTTCGAAGACGTCTTCGTTGCCGTGTATCTGTCCATCCTGTCGGGATTACTTGTGCCGGGCGGCTTCAACTTCGGCCAGGTGCTGCTTAATGTCCTGGTAATACTTTCCTTTATTCTATCCATTATCGTCTTCGGCAGGCGCCTCGGCGGCTATCTCAGCAAGCTTTTTAAGTTTCGAGGCAACGAAGCATTTTCAGTGATCATCTTTACACTGCTGCTGCTGATGGGAGTTTTAGCGGAAAAGCTTCACATCACCGAGGCCATCGGCGCCCTGCTACTTGGGCTTGTCCTGGCAGAAACAACTCATAATCACCGGATCCTTGCTTCAATCACACCCATGCGGGACCTGTTCGGGGCAGTATTCTTTTTCTCCTTTGGCATGGCTATAGATTACAGGTCCTTTCATGATGTACTGGTCATGTCCGGTATTGCCATCCTGATTACGGTCGTTGGAAACATTATTAACGGCTTGATTGCGTCCTGGCTTGCCGGATATAAAAAAAGAAGAGCAACCAATGTTGCCTTCACAATTATGGCCCGGGGCGAGTTTTCAATCATCATTGCCAGCCTCGCCGCCTCCGCCGGCCTGAGCCCGGATTTACCGGCCTTTGCCGCCCTTTATGTGCTTGCCCTGGCCTTTATCAGTCCCATCCTGGCCAGAAGCACCAAATATTTTGATAGCATACTTGAGAAAATGCGGATGAAAGCTGTCAGAGTCAGAACAACTTCCTGACTGGGGGTGTCAAGGGGGGGTGTCAACAACCCCGTCCCCTTGACACCCCTTTTTACTTTCTTTGTTGACTTGCAATCAAGCAAACCCGGCCTCGATAACTGTGCCTTCTTTTAAGGATTTTGCCACTTCAATAATCCGCTGGTTGCGGGAGCCCCGGAAAGCAAGTTCCAGGTCCCGCTCGGCCAGGATAAAGGGGCTGTCCACAAGGTAGTCGGTCAACCTGAGCAGGTCTTCCACCGCCCGGTCCTCCTGTGCAAGCGCCAGTAGCCTTTCCCAGGTATATCCCGTAAACGTGATCAGATCAAGCCCCAGCTTTTTCACTTCCCGGCCCAGCCAGGCCAGCGGCGTTGCTTGCAGGAACGGCTCGCCCCCGGAAAAGGTAACGCCTTTAATCAGCTTTTCTGCCTTGATTTGACCCAGCAGGTCCTCTACGGCAACCGCAGTACCACCCAGCGGGTCCCAGGTCTCGGGGTTATGGCAGCCCTTGCAGGCGTGCCTGCAGCCCTGGGCAAAAACCACAAATCGCAGGCCCGGGCCATCCACCACGCTTTCCTTAATTGTCCCTGCTAGGCGAAGTTCCATCTTCCAGCTCCTTCAATTGGAAATCTCTACCGCCGACGCGGCGTCGGCGGTAGGATGAAATAGCAATAAGCTAATTAGTTAAGAACCTGACCCCTTATTTATGAGGGATTCTATCCCCAAGCTCGGCCAGTTTACTGTCGTTGAAACGGTCGGTGGTGCTCAGGTAGCCGGTGATGCGGCGCACCCGCCTGATCCCGGCGGAGCCGCAGCGCGGACAATTTTCCTCGCTGATCACGCCCAGCAGGCTGCAATTTGTGCAGAAATCCACCGGATAATTGATCCCCCCGTAGCCTATGTCGCACGCCCTCATGTGCCTGAGGATTGCCTCCACAGCTTCCGGATTGTGGATCGGGGGTGAGGACATCTCCACATAGCTGATGTGCCCTGCATTGCAGTATTTTTGATACGGCCCTTCCAGGCTGATTTTATCAAAGGAGCTGATCGGGTAGTCCACCGGGATATGGTAAGAATTTGTGTAATAATCTTTCGACGTCACTCCCGGGATCAGCCCAAACTCCTTGCGGTCCGACTGCACGAAACGACCGGATAGCCCTTCAGCCGGGGTAGCCAGGAGGGTATAATTCAAGTCGTACTCCTCGCAGGCCTCGTCGATTTTCTGCCGCATAAAAGCCAGGATTTGCTGGCCCAGGTCCTGGGATTCCTGATCCTGCCCGTGGTGACGCCCGGTGAGTGCGGTCAGCGCCTCGGCCAGTCCGATAAAGCCCATGGAAAGTGTACCGTTCTTGATGGCTTCTTCAATGGGGTCATCGGGCTTCAGGTTTTCCGAACCAAGGTACAGTTTTTGACCCATGATAAAGGGCATATCCCTGACCTTGAGCCTGGCTTGGACCTCATAGCGGTGATAAAGCTGACGGATGGCCAGGTCAATCACCCTTGAAAGCCTGCGGTAGAAGTCGTCCAGGTCCCGCTCCGACTGAATTGCTACCCGGGGCAGGTTGACGGTGGTGAAGGATAAATTGCCCCTGCAGTCTGTAACTTCAGGACCACGGCGGTTGGCCATCACCCTGGTGCGGCAACCCATGTAACTGACCTGGTCACCATACGGGCGGTTAAAGGAGGCGTCCATAAAGCTGAAGGTGGGGTTTAGCCGCCTGCAGGCCACCTTAATAGCCAGCTTGAACAAATCGTAGTTGGGGTCACCGGGGTTGAAGTTAACGCCTTCCTTGACCCTGAAGATAATGTTCGGAAAAATTGGGTTTTCACCATTCCCCAGGCCGGCCTCGTACGCCAGCAGGAGGTTTTTGGCCACCCGCCGGGCGGGCTCGGAGGTTTCGGTTCCGAGGTTTAGGGAGGAAAACGGAACCTGGGCTCCCGCTCTACTATGCATGCTGTTAAGGTTGTAAATCAGGGCCTCCATTGCCTGGAAGGTCTCAAAGTCCGAAGCATCCTCCACAAAGGGGGCAATGTCCCGTTCAAAGAAGGCAAAAGACTGGCCTCCGTGCATATCGTTCTGGGAGCTCTGCAGGATAATGGCAGCCAGTGCCGTAGCTGATGTCGGCCGCTTGGGAGGCCGGATATGCCCGTGCCCCGTGTTGAATCCCTCTGACAACAGCTTCTTTAGAGGGATTTGAAGGCAGTTGTGAACCACGTAGTCATTCACCGTAAACCAGTGTTCGGCTGTTTCCAGGTCAAAAACATACCTTTCATAGCCATACTGCCGGTAGTTTTTTTCAACGTAGCGGTGGACAAAGCTAACCGGTTTTTCTGGTTCCCCCTCACCGCCAATAACGGATAGAAGCTGATCTCCCTCAAGAATATCCCGTGCCTGAACCAGGATCTCCTGGCCGCACCTCAGCACGGGTACCTTATGCTCGCCTGTCAAATGCAGCAGCAGGCCGTTTTTAACATGAATGCGCTGCAGGCACTCCCCATCCCGCAGCTTTCTGCGCATGACTTTGTTGATCTCCGTCCAGCCGCTGCGGCCAAGAATCTGATAGCCGGACAGGTCCAGGACTTCCGTCCCTTCGATTAGCTTAATTTCCTCTTTGTCGCTATCGAAAAGAGAGTTAAAAAATTCAAACTTGACCCTCTGCAACTGCCCCTGGCCGTCGCGCAGAACGGCAAATTCAAAATCGGGTACGCAAGTTAACGTCTTTCCGTAGAAGTCAAGGTCATGTATATGAATGTCTCCCCGCATGTGGGCCTGAGACATTTCCTCCGGGATCAGGCGGGTCAGGTAATATTTTTTGCTGGCCGCGCTGGCAATCTGGAGCATTTTGGCGGACGGTGAGTTGCTGATGTTGGCGTTTTCCCGGTTGGTTTCCTCCAGGATTTCCCCCACCGCGTCCATCAATTCGCCTTTGGCCTCACGCATACGCGTGCGCATGTCGCGGTACAGGATGTACGCTTTGGCCGTTCGGGCGTGTCCCGCCTCGATCAAGACTTTCTCCACAAGATCCTGAACGTCTTCCACTCCGAAGAGGTTGCCGTTGTACTCCTTCTTTAAGAGTTTCAATACCTCAATAGTCAGTTCCATGGCGGTCTGGCGGTCCTCCCCGCCTACCGCCCGCGCGGCCTTAAAAATGGCGTCGGTAATCTTAGTCTCGTCGAACCGCACTTCACGGCCGTCGCGTTTCTGGATCGTATTAAACATGGTCCCACTGGTCCCCCTTTTTATGACTCAACCTTCTTCTTAAGTAGAGCTTTTAGTTCCTCCATAAAGCTCTCGGCATCCCTGAACTCGCGGTAAACTGAAGCAAAACGGACATAAGCCACTTCATCCAGGTTGCGCAGGTTCTCCATCACTAGTTCCCCAATATACTGGCTTTTTACTTCCTGTTCAACCGTGTTGCGCAAATCGCGCTCAATATGATCCACCACGGCTTCCAGTTTATCGGTGGGAACCGGTCGCTTCTGGCACGCCTTGATCAGCCCCCGCAAAAGTTTCTGACGGTCAAAGCTTTCTCTGCGGCCATCTTTCTTGACCACGGCCAGGGGAAGCTCGTCCACCTTTTCATAGGTCGTAAACCTCCTGCCGCAGCCACCGCATTCCCTCCGGCGGCGAATTGAATTTCCCCCCACGGTAGAGGTAGGCCGTGAGTCCATCACCCTGCTGTCAGACTGTCCGCAAAAAGGGCATCTCATTATTCCCTCATCCTTTTAAAATTACTTCAATAAATACATATTGTACTTGTGTCGCCTGTTAATATACTATATCTTGTAGAAACACCTGGCAAACAGAAGACTTTACCAATGGCTTAAATGACATCCCACTATCTCATCAAACGTTTTAAACGGACAATAATGCTTTAATTTTTGTTTTTTAAACCACAAAAAAACCGGGTTCGGTTTTGTACCCGATCCGGATAATAATGTCAACAGGGCAAACCCCATGTTCTCGATTTACCACCCTAATACTGGACGCGCTGATCATGTCTGGGGTCGGTAAAAGTGTTGACTTCCACCAGAATGACATCCATCCCAATTTTTTTAATCTTTTCCCAGGGCACCACGATCTCTTCGTCCTTTGCGAAAAAACCCAGAAACCTGCCGCCGCCGTCACCGGGCAGGATAATAGCGGTAATTCTTCCTTCCTCCATATCAACTTCTATATCTTTGATCAGCCCGAGCCTTCGCCCGTCCACAACATTGACAACTTCCCGCGCCCTAAGGTCCGATATCTTCACCACACCGAACACCCCCTAATATTTATATGTGCAAGCGTCCGTCGGTTGAACCAAAAGTTTTAAGCGGCAACAATCTTGCCGCTTAAATACCGGGAAATGGTGAATTGAAGGCATAAAAAAAGCCCGGCGAGGGCCTTTTTTATACATATTTTCTCATGTGGTTAAGCGCTGCCTTTTCCAGCCTGGAAACCTGCGCCTGAGAGATGCCAATTTCTTCCGCCACTTCCATTTGGGTTTTCCCCTCATAAAAACGAAGTGTTAAAATCAGCTTTTCCCGGTCGTTCAGTTTTCGAAGGGCGTCCCGGATGGCAATACCCTCCAACCAGGTCAAGTCCTGGTTTTTATCATCGCTAATTTGGTCCATGACAAAGATAGGATCCCCGCCATCATGATAAATGGGTTCAAACAGGGAAATGGGCTCCTGGATGGCGTCAAGGGCAAAAACGATTTCTTCCCTGGGCATTTTTAGTTCTCCGGCAATTTCGTTGATGGAAGGCTCCCGGGAATGCTTGTTTACAAGGGTATCCCTCACCTGCAGGGCTTTATAAGCGACGTCGCGAAGGGAGCGGCTGACCCGGATTGGATTGTTGTCCCTAAGATAGCGGCGGATTTCTCCGATAATCATAGGCACTGCGTATGTCGAGAATTTTACATTCTGGGACAGGTCAAAATTGTCGATGGCCTTCATCAGGCCGATACAACCAACTTGGAAAAGATCATCTACATATTCACCCCTGTTTGTGAAACGCTGGATGACACTTAAAACAAGCCTGAGATTGCCGTTAACCAGCTGGGTCCGGGCGGAGGTCTCTCCTTTATGCATGGACTCAAACAGGGCTCGCATCTGGCTGCCTGTCAGTACCGGGAGTTTTGATGTATTGACACCACAGATCTCCACCTTGTTCACCAGCATAGAGGGCCCCCCATCTTCATCCAATGTTATGTTTTGCTTTGCTTTTCAATTTCATTATTGCCAAGCCCAAATTGATTTATACACACTTATAAATACCATAAAAAAACGCCCTTAAAAAAGTAACAGGACGAAAGATAGTGTATAGAATTTATAAACTTGACTTACTCCATGCGGTGAATCTCCTTTTTCAACCTTTTTATGATTCTTTTTTCCAGCCTTGAAATATAAGATTGAGATATTCCTAAAAGATCGGCAACCTCCTTTTGCGTTTTTTCCATCCCATTGTTCAGACCGAAGCGCAGTTCCATAATTTTGCGTTCCCGGCCGGAAAGCTTTTGCAGCGCGAGGTGAAGCAGTTTTTTATCCACCTCTTCTTCAATATACTTGTAGATAACATCATTTTCTGTTCCCAGGACATCTGACAGCAGCAGCTCATTTCCGTCCCAGTCAATATTCAGCGGTTCGTCAAAGGAAACCTCTGCCCGGGTCTTGTTATTCCGCCTCAGGTACATGAGGATTTCATTTTCAATGCAGCGGGATGCATAGGTGGCCAGTTTGATCTTCTTGGCCGGATCAAAGGTGTTGACCGCTTTAATTAAGCCGATGGTGCCGAT
>DHTR01000077.1:2021-2357 GCA_002408725.1 Pelotomaculum sp. UBA5255 | reverse complement strand
TTAATTAAGCCGATGGTGCCGATAGATACAAGATCCTCAATTCCTACCCCGGTATTTTCAAATTTGCGGGCGATATAAACCACCAGCCGCAGGTTTCTTTCAATTAAAATGCTCCTGACCGCCCCGTCCCCAGATTCTAACCGGTCGATTAAAAATGATTCTTCATCGGTACTCAAAGGCGGCGGTAAAGCTTCGCTACTACCGACATAATAAATTGCCGGCCGGTAACCTAGCCAAATCAGCAGGCGTAGCACGGCCAGTCGGACCCTCCACCGGACACGCCAAATGTTTTTAAAAAACACGCAGATCCCCCCTCCGCTTGGGCGAGCCAAGCAT
>DHTR01000077.1:0-1856 GCA_002408725.1 Pelotomaculum sp. UBA5255 | reverse complement strand
AAAAACACGCAGATCCCCCCTTCGCTTGGGCGAGCCAAGCATCCGCTAACCGAGGTATACTTTTTAACCTGAAGACAGATCATTAATGCTTTGTTTGAAAGGGCGTTCTCCCGGAGTGAACACCCCCGTTGGGCTTTTTCAGGACCCGGCTACGATGCCCAATCAAGCAGGTTGGGCCCGAGCAGGGCATGATAGGATCCGTCGGGAACCAGACTCTTACTATAAATGGCTAGAACAGCCTTTACAACCCGGGTCTGCCGGCCATTCCGTTCGAGGATCACTTCATCCGGGCGATAACCAAGCATCAGCCCATTTGTCCTACCCAGAGACTGGAAGGGAATGGCGCTGAATCGCGGAGCTGCGCCGTCCCCGCCCAGGGAGCTTAAAATCTCCCAGATCTCGGCTTCCCCTTCTTTTTCAAAAAAAGTGGACACTTGCGCAGGTAGTAGAGGCTTCAAAGGAGTGAATTCAACAACGATCACCGGGTGCCCGGTCATGGGGTCTCTTAACTGATTGCCGGTATCCAGAAGTGCATCAAGTTTAACCTGATCACTGCCCGTGCGGATTAGAACAGACATTTTGAAGAGATTCTCAAATAACCCTTTCTTTTGAAGTGCGGCAAACCCTTTCACAGCCGCCCAAAAAGCCGTTAGCCCCAAAAAAATACCCGACCATAAATGTTCGGCTATCACTGTGCCGACACCGTTAAGACTGGTAATACTGCCGGCGTGAATAAAGAAAATGATCCCAAACGCCAGCCCGCCAAGAATAAAGGACGTTAAATAAAAACAGCCAAGACAGGTGAGGAACATCCGAAGGGAAACAGGTAAAAAAGTTACAGCTGTAATCACAAGGGAAGCGGCAGTTTTAAACCCTATTGTTAAGAGAAAGCTGCAGCCGGGAAGCAAGGTCACCATTGCATAGCCGGCCCCCAGCGCTGCCCCCGCGGCAAGCCGGCGCTTCGCAACCGGGACGCGGCTGAGCTTTGCGGCAGCCCAAAGGATGGCGTAATTCATGACCATGTTGCCAAGGAAAACCTGGTCCAGATAGACGGTATATGCCGCCATAGAATTATACTCCCGTTCCCGGAGGCCAACTGTCTGGAAAAAAGCAAAAGACCCGTATTACCATTTTATCGGCAACTTTCTAACATTATGACAGACTGGTTAAGTAATAACAGCCCTGGCCTTATTATACATTGCCAGGGCTACAGATTTTGTCGTGTTCTGACCACTGCTGGGATTTATTCCCTGACATTTTACTGCAAAAAAACCGGTTGTAATTATTTCCCAAAGACTTCCGCTTGACCCCGGCTGCTCTCTTCCCGTGTCGGAGCCTGTGATCGGAAACACCTGTCATTGATAAAACACCAACAGGCAGTTAGTTTAATATAAATATAATATCTATGAAAAAAGGGGTGATTGCATTGCCTAGTCGGGAAGATGTCCAGCACGATCTTTTATTGATCATCTCTACAGCTCTAGCTATTCTCTTGGCCACAGGGCTAGCAGGGCCGCCACGCGTACCCAGGACACCGATTATTTTTCCGTAGGGTCCGCGGCTGTGAATGCTTTTCCGCCCTTTAAAAGGGGGAACTCCCTTGTCTCCTTCAAATGATCTATTCTCTTTATTTGAACAGGCCGTATCCCAATTTAGCCAGGGAAAAGGGTATTCCACACAAAACGTTCCGAAAACAAAAGACGCTGGCTGTACCAACGTCAAAAAAAACATATCCGTACTTCAACCCCAAAAGCTCCTGGTTATTCTGGGGCTCCTGGCAGGTGTCCTGGAAGTCGATTCAATTCTGGTTGACAGGGATCAAGTTGTTCAAATTCTCCTGGAAGGCTCTCTAAGGA
>DHTR01000087.1 GCA_002408725.1 Pelotomaculum sp. UBA5255 | reverse complement strand
CTTCCAGAGCCTTGAGCAGCGCCGATATGCCCAGGATTTCGCCGCCGCCGGGCAGATGCCTAAAAAGAAGATCGGGATCGATATTCAGGTTACGCAATTGGACCTGGTTTACACCTGTATCGCGCAGCAGTTCCAGTAAGGACGCCACCTCCTCCTTTCGGTCGGTGAGCCCGGGAAAAACCAGAAGGTTTAAAGCCGTGTAAACGCCACAGGACACCGCTGCCCGGATGGACCTGCGGACATCGTCCAGGCTGTAGCCCCTAGGGCGATAGTAGGAGTTGTAGATATCCTCCCGGGCGCTGATCAGGCTGACCCGGATGGAATCCAGCCCGGCCTTGCAAATGTCCACCACGCCCGCGTTATGCCCGCCGTTGCTGTTCATATTAATAGTCCCCAGGGCGGTTGCTTCCCTGATTGTCCCGATGGCTTTGACGATGGTTGCCGAAGCCAGAGCAGGTTCACCTTCGCAGCCCTGCCCGAAGCTGACCATGTTCTCCTTCCCGTGCAGGAGATGGGGCAGGACCACCTCGGCAATCTCCGCAGGCGTCGGCTCAAAGACAATCCGCGACTGGGGTGAAGGGCAGCATTCAGCGGGCTGCAGTGAAATACAACCCAGGCAGCGGGCATTGCAGGACGGAGAAACAGGTATTCCGCCCTCCCACCGGCCGTAAAAAATATTTTGGGCGGTAAAACACTGGTATTCCAGCGAGCAGCGGGCCAACTGTTGGAGAATGCGGTTTTGGGGGTGCCTCGCCTGCTTCTTCCGAACCAGCGCCGGTAAATCGCTGGTATTGTAATGAACCGGGTCCCACCTGCGGGGGTTTTCCGTACGGCAGGCGGCCGTGTAAAGCTTCCCGTCCCGGCAGGCCACCGCCGCATACCCCAGAATCGGCAAGGCTTTCTCCTTTTCCCCCCGCCGAAAGGAAGGCAGCAGCGTGCGGGTGTATCCCTGCGGCAAGAGCGCGCCCACCGCCCAGGCCTGCCCCTTGGCCCAGGGGTTACGCCCGGGAGCCGTGAAGCGCCCCGTGCGGGTGATGCCCACAGGCTCTCCTCCGGGCACAAGCACTAGGGAGGCCCCTCGGGGCAGCCTGATCATGTCTTCATCCGCCAACTCCACGAACCGGTCCCCGGTACGCCCGGTGGCCAGCAGAGAAGGATGGTCGTATAGTTTCCCGTCATCTCCGGCAAAAACCAGCTGCAACATGGTCCACCCCCTATCATAAAAAGATTTGTTATCGCTCGGTAATTTATGAATGTCCTGCACCACGACCATTATAAAACAACATTTTTAGATTGCAAAGCCTATTCCTTAACCCTAGGGGGAACAGCCACCGCGGCGCCCCTTTGCCAATATAGCGCTCAATATCCTCAAAAGAGGTTTTTCTCGCTTCGAAATAATTCTCCCCACTTGATGGACATCCCTTTCGTTATCTATTCCGACACCCCACCCGGTATTTTATTAATTCCATTATACAACAACCATTTCTGCTGATTTAATTTTGTTTAGTATTTTAAAACCTGTCCCGCAGTAAATTTCCTCAACCTCTATGCTGATGTGAAACACCGAAAAAGCTCATAAGAATCGGGCAGGAACAAGGCAGAAAAGATAGAAGGTTGTTATAATTTACCGTTGTCCAACACTGTCTTCAATTATGGAATTTGGGGGGTAAGCTTATTGAAATCTCTGGCGATTAAGCTTTTATCATTGTTTTCCGGTCTTATATTTTTCCTGTCCCCTGCCGGTTCAATAAACGGGGCGGCCGGGCAATATTTTGAAAATATTGCCCGGTCTGACTCCTCGGTCCATAATCAACCTTTAAGCGACCAGGATCTGGATAGCATGATCAAGGGAATGACTCTGGAAGAAAAAGTTGGACAAATGATTATGCCTTCTTTCAGAAAGTGGCAGGATCAGGATGTAATTGAAATTAATGACGAGATCGCGCTGACCATTAAGAAATATCATTTAGGCGGAGCTATACTTTTCAGGGAAAATGTCGTGGGCACCGAACAGACAGTCAGGCTGGTAGATCAGCTCCAAAATGCGGCCGGTGACATTCCGCTGCTGATCGCTATTGACCAGGAAGGCGGAAGAGTGGTCAGGCTGCAATCGGGTACCACTATGCCGGGGAATATGGCATTGGGCGCCGCCGGGTCCCCGGAAGACACTTATGCGGTGGGAAAAACCATCGGCGAAGAATTAGATGCCCTGGGAATAAACGTGAACATGGCTCCCGTGGTGGATGTCAATGTCAACCCGGACAACCCCGTCATAGGAATACGGTCGTTCGGCTCGGACTCTCAGTTGGTAGCAGATATGGGTGTTGCCTACATAAATGGGCTGCACGACGCCGGCATTATTGCCACGGTAAAACACTTCCCCGGACATGGCGATACCGACGTTGACTCCCATCTCGGATTGCCTTCCGTGCCCCACGATCTGACCAGACTGAAAGAGGTTGAGTTGAAGCCGTTTCAGCAGGCTTTTAACCAAAAAGTGGACATGGTTATGACCGCACACGTCACATTTCCGGCAATCGACAACACCAGGGCGGTTTCCAAGCTGGACGGCCAAGAGATTTCCATACCCGCGACTCTTTCCTACCAGGTTCTGACCGGGCTGGTCAGAAACGAGATGGGGTTTGATGGGGTCATCATTACCGACGCCCTGGAAATGAAAGCCATCGCAGAGCATTTCGGACCACAGGAAGCGGTGCTCAGGGCTATTAAAGCCGGAGCAGACATCGCTTTAATGCCGGCGGACCTTGACCAGGCCTACCGGGGGCTGCTTGCCGAGGTAAAAAGCGGTAAAATTCCGGAATCAAGAATTGACCAGTCAGTTAAAAGATTAATTCGCTTAAAATTATCCGGGGGAATAGTTAAGATTTCGGGTGGAAAGTTTGTTCCGGGAGACAAAGCAATAAAAGATTTGGGGGAAAGATTAAAGGTTGCCGGGAATGTGGTAGGCAGCGCGAACCATGGGGAAATTGAAAAAAAAGTAGCGGAGAAAGCTGTTACCTTGCTCAAAAATGAAGGTAACATACTGCCCTTTAAGTTGGAGGACGGGAAAAATGTCGTGCTCTTCGCGCCGTGGGACGACAGGCTTAATTTAATGACCCGGGAATTAAAGCGGATCATTGATGGAAAAGGCTTCCACCACGTAAATGTAAAGGGTTTTAATTATCAGGATCTTACCTCTTTAACTGATGAGCAAAAGCAGTCTGTCGACACGGCAGATTATGTTGTGCTGGGTTCCTACAGCTATGATGCGTTAAGCCGGACTCCGGGTAAGCACTGGGCGCCGGACTTTGCCTTAAGCGTAGCCCGTCATGCGTTTTTGAGCAAGAAACCCCTGGCCGTGATGGCCATCAGGAATCCGTACGACATCATGTATATGCCCGGGATAAAAGCTTATATTGCCGTATATGGCGCGGCAGAGGGACCCAACATCCCGGCCGGGATTGATGTTATTTTCGGACAGATCAATCCGCAGGGGAGATTGCCGGTATCCATTCCAAACAGCAGCGGGACACAAATACTTTATCAAGCGGGGGCCGGACTTTCTTATGAGTAAAAGTCAGAACTCGGACGATATAAAGGGAGGGGGGAAAAGATGTCAAGGGCGAGGCTTCCGCGGTGTCAACAACCCCGTCCCCTTGACACCGCCTTGTGATTCCGCCACAGGGGCGGCCTTGCAACAGCCTAACCGTAATATCGCTCCTGTTCCAGGACAGTTAAAGGATCTACAGGCACGCCGTTTTTTAGAACCTCCAGGTGAAGGTGCGGCCCTCTGGAGTTGCCGGTGTTCCCCGCCAGGGCAATGACCGTGCTCGTGTCAACGGAACTGCCCTCGGCAACCATAACCCTGGAACAGTGCGCATAGAGCGTGCTGACCCCTCCGCCGTGATCAATAATCACGGCCAGGCCATAAGTGCCCCTGGACCCGGCAAAAACCACCCGGCCGGAAGCCGCCGCCCGGATCGGGATGCCTTCTTCAGCGGCAACGTCAACCCCCTCGTGAGCCCTTCCATCCCTCATTCCAAAAGGCGAGGTGATGGTCCCAACCAGAGGCCAGGCCAACGGGCTTATGGAAAATCCCCTGGAGGTCGTCCATTCAGGTCCCGGGGTGCTGCACGGGATGATTAACCGCTGGCCCGCCAGGATCCTGTCGACGTTTGTCTTCCCGTTTCTCGCTGCGATGGCAGCCAGATCAACACGATAGATCCTGGAAATGTCCCACAATGTCTCCCCCGGTTGAACATGGTGCGTGATGTAGTTAGAGGGGACTTTTAAAAGCTGGCCCGCCCTGATTTGATCCCGATCCTTGAGTCTATTTGCAGCGACCAGCATTTCAATAGTAATTCCGTTTAGCCTTGCAATACCGGTCAGGGTATCGCCGGTCTTCACTTCATACATACGCTGGGCTACAGCTACTTCCACCACAGGCGGTGTGATATAGGGAGCGTTCCCTTGAATCAACTCATCCAGGCGGGCTGAAACCGGGCCTGCCGGGAAGAGAACGGCCGCCAATGCTAGAACGGCGATCACCGTCTTGAGCCTGCCCGGACTCTTTTTATTTAATTTAACCTCCATGAAAAAATCACCTCTCCAAAGCAAATCAATCGGTAGTTTTGCCTGAAAAGGTGAATTTAATACATTTAATACTTCGTTTTTTAGACTCCCTGGGTATAAGCCCCTTTACGGCCGGTTTCTGTCCTCCCGCCGGCGCCGGCCTCGGCGCGGCGTAAATGGCGGAAGGCATGCAGCAGGTCGTGGTTGGTTTTCGAACGTTTCATCTGCTCCATCAGCATTTCCATGGCATCCCAGGGAGAGGCGCCGTTCGTGGCCTTGCGGAACTGCCAGATCATTTCCAGTTCATCCTTTGAAAGCAGAAGCTCTTCTTTGCGCGTTCCGGAACGAAGAACGTCAATGGCCGGGAAAAGCCTTCTCTCGGCAAGACGCCGGTCCAGAATTAGTTCCATGTTACCGGTGCCCTTAAATTCTTCAAAGATCACGTCATCCATTCTGCTTCCCGTTTCAATCAGGGCCGTGGCCAGGATCGTCAGACTGCCACCCTCCTCCAGGTTACGCGCAGCCCCAAAAAACCGCTTGGGCTTGTGCAGGGCGGACGGGTCTACACCGCCTGACAAGGTGCGACCGCTGGGAGGAACCACCAGGTTATGGGCTCTGGCCAGACGCGTAATGCTGTCCAGCAGGATCACCACATCGTACTTGTGCTCCACCAGCCGCTTAGCCCGCTCCAGGACCATATCGGCCACTTTGACGTGGTTCTCGGGAGGCTCATCAAAGGTGGAACTGACCACCTCGCCGTTTACGGAACGCTCAATATCGGTAACTTCCTCCGGTCGCTCATCTATCAGCAGAACCATGAGCGCCATTTCAGGATGGTTTTTGGTGATGCTGTTGGCAATTTCTTTGAGGAGAATGGTTTTACCTGCTTTGGGCGGGGCAACAATCAGGCCACGCTGACCCTTGCCAATGGGGGCTACGAGATCGATAATCCTGGTTGACGGCCTATCCGGATCGGTTTCCAGGGTAATTCGCTGCAGGGGATAAAGCGGGGTAAGCCCGTCAAAATGGAGCCTGAGCTCAGAACCCTCGGGGTCAACACCGTTAACCTGTTCAACGCGCAACAGGGCAAAATACCGCTCACTCTCTTTCGGGCGACGCACCTGGCCGGCCACCAGATCCCCCGTACGAAGGTCAAAACGCCTGATTTGGGAAGAAGAGACATAGATGTCATCGTGACTGGGAAGAAATTGGAAAGGCCTTAAAAAGCCATATCCGTCGGGTAAGATTTCCAGGACACCTTTGGCAAATAAGAGCCCGTGTTTTTCCGTCTGAGTCTTTTTGATTTCAAAAATAAGTTCCTTCTTGCGTAGCTTATAATAACCGGGCAGTTCGAGCTCCTTTGCAATCTTGTACAGTTCTGCTATGGTTTTGCTTTCAAGGTCCGAATAATTCAAAGGCAGCCCCCCCAACAAGTGGTGTTGTTTAAATAGTTTATTTCCTGATAGACATAGTTTTATGTGTTCCGGCGCCTACTTCGCTTTAGCAAAAACATCAGCATTAAGTACACGGCGATCCAAACCAGCGTTGCGTTCACCAGGCTGCCTACCAGAAAGGGATATCCATGCTCCATGATTTTTCCCAGGAGGGAGGCGTAAAGAGAATTGCCGCTGATCATGAGATCCGGCCCGCCCAGATCTCCCAGCAAAAACTTGCCGGACAGGAGATTTAATGTAAAAAAGACAGGTACGGCCAACTTGAAAACCACAACGGTAGCTACAGCCGCCGCCGGACTGCACCTGGTAATCCGGGCAACCAGGTAGGAGAGCGGAATGCTGATGATCGGAATGGGAAGAAAGTCAAAGGCCAGGCCCAGCGCGACCCCCCTGGCTATCTTTTGGGGCGAGCCGGGCATTTCCATCACTCTTTTGTAATAGTTGCAAATGCAATCCGGCAGCCATGAAGTGATTTTTTTCTTCAAAAAAAGGACTCCCTCGGCAAACACGGCAAAACTCCTCGATCTCTAGATTCGCTTCCCTGGAATAAAGTATTCTAGATTGGGCCATAAATCTTCTCAAAACCTTATTCCTTTTCATTATGAAAAAACTCTTCCAAGAATTATTTTACTACTTCATTTCAATGGAAGAGGCAAAATTATCTATAATTTTATTTCACTGTAAGTATACCCTTAGTAAAATCAACCGTCAAGCTCATCTACATTTTTTTGACGGTTTCCCAGTCGTCAAGGAATTTTTTTATGCCTGTTTCAGTCAGGGGGTGATGGATCATCTGCATAATTACTCTGTAAGGGATGGTGGCAATATGGGCCCCTAACTTGGCTGCGGTGGTCACGTGGACCGGGTGGCGAATGCTGGCCGCAATGACTTCCGCCTGGAGCCGGTGAAGGTCAAATATTTCCACAATATCGGCAATCAGTCCCATTCCGTCCTGGCTGATATCGTCCAACCGGCCAACAAAGGGGCTGACATACGTGGCGCCGGCCCGGGCGGCCAGCAACGCCTGGTTGGCCGAAAAAATCAGCGTTACATTGGTGCGAATACCTTCTCTCGTTAAATGGCTGGTGGCTTTTAGGCCTTCCGCGGTCATTGGGATCTTAACCACGATATTGGGATGGATGGCAGCCAGTTCGTGGGCCTCCGAAATCATTCCAGTTGCCTCCGGGCTGACTGCCTCGGCGCTGATAGGCCCGTCTACAATGGATGCAATTTCCCGAACCGCCTCGGCAAAGCTGCGTCCCTCTCTGGCAATCAGGGACGGGTTGGTCGTTACCCCACTGATTACGCCAAGGGAATTGGCCTTGCGGATTTCTTCTACGTTCGCAGTATCAATAAAAAGCTTCACTAATTTTTCACCTCTTGGAATCCGGACAATGGATTTTGTCGACTTACAGCAACTACGCCTTACCGGAGCTGCCGAAGAGTCTAATTTTTTCCCGGATGATCCTGGTTGCCGCCTCCCTGGCGGGCCCGAGCACCTTACGGGGGTCAATTTCCCCGGGGTTGGCGTCTAGAACCTGCCGCGACGCGTCAACAAAGGCCTCACGGATGTTGGTGTCGATATTAACCTTTCTCACTCCGAGACGGATGGCTAAAAGGATGGCGTCGTCCGGAACCCCGGAAGAACCGTGCAGGACAATGGGGATTTTTACGATTGACTTGATCTTCTCCAGGCGGGGGAAATCAAGCTTGGGGATCCCTTTGTACTGACCATGGGCAGTGCCGACGGCAATAGCTAAGGCATCTACCCCGGTTTCGCGCACGAAGATGGCGGCCTCCTCGGGGTCGGTAAAAAGAGCTTCCCGTTCACTTACGGCAATATCGTCTTCGGTACCTCCGATCTTCCCCAATTCGGCTTCTACGGAAACCCCTACTGCCCGGGCCACATCCAGCACCCGGCGGGTCAGAGCGATGTTCTCCTGGAGAGGCAACTTGGAGCCGTCGATCATAACCGAGGAAAACCCGGCGCGAATACATTGAACGACCTGTTCAAAACTGGTGCCGTGGTCCAGGTGAAGCGCCACCGGCACATGGGTGTTCTCCGCTGCTAACTGGGCCATAGCCACAATATAATCAATACCTGCGTATTTAATCGCACCCTGACTGGCCTGCATGATCACAGGCGCGTTCTCAGCCTCAGCGGCTGCAATAATGGCCTGGACAATCTCCATATTGTTGCAGTTAAAGGCGCCAACGGCATAACCGCCAACTTCTGCACGTTCCAATAAATCGGTTACCGGTATAAGGGACAATTGGCCCCCTCCTTTTTATTTTATTGAAAGTATAGCCGGAGGAGCGTAAAATTATGTCTTACTTCTTTTACGGCGGGCCTTCTTATGTTTACCCGTGTTGGACAGGCTGTCCAGGCACTTAAAGCCGTGCCGCGCAAGCTCGATGATTTCGACCTGCTGGATGACCTTGAGGTCTTCCTCCGTCTCAGCATAAATGATATTGATACTATCACAGTTCTTGCACTGAAGTTCAAGGCGATCAGGGAATATATCCACCTCAATTTTGTAATTGCCGCACTGGCAGTATAACCCGCCACACTCGGCAATGCCATGCAGGCAGTTCAAAACCTCGTACATGATCTTTGAATTATGAAAATAGCTGTCACAACCAAACTCTTTAACCAGTGCCTCCAGTTCTTGTTCGTAGCTGTAATTCATTTCACCTATTTTAGACTCCGGCCCGATATAGCCCAACTCAAGGTCGGTTTCCTGGCAGGAAAGACAGGTGACCACTCCGGACCAGAGTGATTTACCGGAAACCTCCAGGAGATGTTTTGTCTCACAAACTACGCAGGGAACCTGAAGCCAGTAAATGGTTCGGTTTTTTGTGCTCACAATCAACTTGGTGGCGCCGCAGGAACAAGTAACATGGAAGGCTTTACCCCTGGAAAAGGAAAACCTGGAAAGGTTATTGAACCCCATTTTTCCACATTCCGGGCAACGCATGGCCAGCATGGCGTTTGTATCAATACGCATTGCTTAAAACCCTCCTAGCGATAAAAGGGGCGGATTTGTTTCTGAACCAGCGCTGTCTTAGTTACCGTGCATGTTGCCCCAATCCAATCGACTATTGACTATTGTAATCTTCGCCACAAGGGATTGGAATCCTCTTTTTACCGTACACCATGGAATGTGAATACCAAAGGGATGGACTACTAACCAGTCTCCTTAACGCGCCTCCGCCTGTCTTTTTCCTCCACCAGCAAACCCTTGACCAGGTAGCGGACTTCGTCCAGATCAAAAGGCTTGTTGATGTAATGCTTTACGCACCTTTTTTTCGCCTCAACCATAACGTCCAGTTCGCCATAAGCCGTCATCATCACAACCTGTATCTCCGGATTCAATCGAATCAGTTCCTCCAGTGTTTCCAGTCCACTCATGCCGGGCATTTTAATATCTAGCAAAATGAGCAGGGGAGTCATTGTACTTGTTTTCCGGATCGCTTCTGCACCATTGGAAGCCGTTTCCACACGAAACCCCTGATCAGAGAACGCCTCGCACAAGAGACGGCGCACCCCTGCCTGGTCATCGACGATTAAAATCTCACATGTTACCCCGGCATTTACCTTCCACCTCCTGGGGTAAAGAATTTTGAACATGGGCGAATTATGAGTATGTGCGTAAATATAATATTCGCCAGTTATTTCTAAACCCCTCCTGCTTGCATGAAAGTAATTCCCTTTATTTAGGTCAAAAATAGTTCAATAATGGAACTCTAGAGGGCAGTGCGGCAGCCACAACTGCAAGTGCCGCAAACAGGAAAAGCAGGAACGTGAGCATGGCCAGGTAGGGGCTCAGAACGGCCAGAACAGACCGGCCTGTGGACAGACCGTGAACCTCCCTGACACCCATGACGGTCAGTACTATGCTCCAGATTGCCACGGTCACCCCGGCCAGCCCTGACAGCACGCTGCCGGCCAGGTTTTCAGCGCCGGTTCCGTAGCTTATAAGCTGAACCGGGACCATCAAGAGAGCCGGAAGTCCAGCCAGGCCGGAGGCCGCAAACACACCCCTGGCTCTGCCCAGTCCCCCTAAAAGCTCGGCGGCAAGGCTTAAGACCGAGCTGTAAACGAACCATTTTAAAAAGCCCCAGAGAAAAACGGTCACGGCCGCCAGGGGAGCCAGCGCCTGGAATACCGAAGCAAACGGGTCCAAAGAAGCGGCCTGGAGAACCCGGCCCAGGACTCTGGCAGCGGTAAGGAGCCACATTGCTGTACCCAGGGCGCTCAAGATGGTTACAACCAGCGCAGCATGTCCCAGCGGCGGCCTCCCGGCAACTCTTTTCATGGTTGTACGAGGCTCAAAAAACACCCCGTAGAGCAGTTCCAAAAAGCCCGGAAAAGGACCTTCCTGATCCTGCCGCCCAGCGGCGCCCGGCAGGTTGTCAGGCCCTTCAGCGTGAGGCTGAGTTTGCTCCGCGTCCGGAGCAGCGGAATCCAACGGGGTACCGGTGATATCCGAGTCACTCTGCCTTTTTTCATCAGCCCTCAGGATTTCCTCGTTCATACGCTTCTAACTCCTTCCTGGGCATTAACGCAAATTAAGCGAACCCACTTTGTCCGACTGACCGGGGAGCACGAACCAACCAGAACCCCACGGGGATTTTACCCCCGCACTGCCAAATATATCGGTCCAAAAATTTTTCGGACCAAGATCGACAATAGCCGGTTCACCTTCAATACCCGCCAGTTCACCGGCTAAAAGGACGGCGTCATGAAAGTCACCCAGGCGGTCGACCAACCCCAGTTCTTTAGCCTGACGCCCTGTATAGACCCTACCGTCCGCAAGAGGCCTGATTTCCGAAGCGTCCCTGTGCCTGCCCCGGGCCACAGCATCAATAAACTGGTTATACACATCGTCGATCATCGACTGGAAAATAGCACGCTCCTCGGCCGTTGCCGGGCGGGCTGAAGAACCCATATCCTTGTAAGGGCCGCTTTTGTAAGTCGCCGGGCTGACCCCGATTTTTTCGTAGAGGCCTTCCAGGTTTGTTGTTTCCATGATGACTCCGATGCTTCCGGTAATAGTACCGGGATTAGCCACGATCTGGTCGGCGCCGGCGGCGACCCAGTAAGCGCCGGAAGCAGCAACGTCCCCCATTGAGGCAACCACTTTTTTGCCCGAATCCTTTAACCTCTGAATCTCCGCCTCAATTTCCTGCGAGGCCGCCGGAGTTCCACCGGGACTGTTCAGCCGGATTACCACGGCCCTTAAATTGGGAGCTCGCGAGGCCTCTCTCAACAACGAAGCTATGGACTCGGCACCGCCCTGGCTTCCAAACAGCCCGCTGCTGCCCGTGCCTCCGGCAATAACTCCTTCAATATAGACGACACCGACTTCTCCACCCGCATAAGCATTCCTGCCGGCAGAACTGCTCCCCCGCTGGAGGGCGACGGCCAAAAGCAGGGAAAAGGCGACGCCCCCCAGAATAACGGCTGCAATGATTTTTTTCCCCAAGTTAATAATCCTCCTCCTCAAATTTAAAAACGGCGCCTGGTCCTTAACTTATTCACTTAATGTTGTTTATCCTTCTTCTGATGTCGCGTCAGCGGCATGGATGTCTATGTATAATATCTATATTTAAGCATATGAATACCCGAGGAAATGTTACCCGGCAAAAAAAAAGGGTGTCTCAGTGAAAACAGCTTTGGGTTAACCCAAAGCTGTTGAATGTAAACATTAAATATTCCCGCCCTCTTTATATTTCCTTGCCGCCCCGATAAAACCCCTGAACAGCGGATGCGGGCGATTGGGCCGGGACTTGAACTCCGGGTGAAACTGGGTGGCCACAAACCAGGGGTGACCCGGAAATTCAATAATTTCCACCAGGAAGCCGTCGGGCAATGTGCCGCTGAAGATCATGCCACTTTGTGCCAGTTCGGCGCGGTATTTGTTGTTTAATTCATAACGGTGGCGGTGCCTTTCAACGATTGTGTCCTGCTTATAGGCACTGTAAGCCGCAGAACCAGGCAGTAGTTTACAGGTGTATCCCCCCAGCCGCATGGTGCCCCCCAGTTGGACCAGGTCTTTCTGATCCGGCAGAAGGTCAATCACCGGATGGGTTGTTGCAGGGTTAAATTCGGTACTGTTGGCATCCTGCCACCCCATTACGTTGCGGGCGAATTCCACCACCGCCAGCTGCATTCCGAGGCAGAGTCCCAGGTAAGGAACCCCCCGCTCGCGGGCATAGCGAATGGCTTCAATTTTACCTTCTATGCCACGGTCGCCAAAACCGCCGGGCACCAGGATGCCGTCAACATCCCCAAGGTAATCCCCCACGTTTGCCCGGTTGACTTCCTCTGAATTAATCCACTTGATCTCGATGGCGGAGCAATAGCTGAATCCCGCGTGACGAAGCGACTCGGCCACGCTGAGATAAGCGTCTTGCAGGGAAACGTACTTTCCCACCAGGCCGATGGTGGTCAGGTAGCGCAGATTTTTCAGCTTGGAAACCATATTGCGCCACTCGGTCAAATCCGGGGCTCCGGTATTCATACCAAGCTTTTTCAGAACAATATCGGCCAATCCCTCTTCCTCAAGCATCAGGGGTACTTCGTAAATAGACGGTGCATCCAGCGCCTGGATCACCGCCTCCCTGTCGATGTCGCAAAACAAAGCGAGTTTTTCTTCCATCTCTTTAGATAGTGGCCGTTCGCTGCGGCAAACAATGATGTCGGGTTGAATGCCGATTCCCCTGAGTTCCTTGACACTATGCTGGGTAGGCTTTGTTTTCAGCTCGTTAGCAGCCTGGAGATAGGGTACCAGGGTTACATGAATATAGATTACGTTCCCTCTGCCGAGGTCGCCCTTCATCTGGCGGATGGCTTCCAGGAAAGGCTGCGACTCAATGTCTCCCACGGTACCCCCGATTTCAGTGATAATGACATCGGCAAGAGACTCGGTGGCTACACGGAAGACCTGCTCTTTAATCTCATTAGTAATGTGGGGGATAACCTGGACGGTGCCGCCCAAATAGTCCCCCCTTCGCTCCTTATTGATCACGGAACTATAAATACCGCCGGTGGTAACATTGCAACTGCGGGAGATATTGATATCGATAAACCGCTCGTAATGTCCCAGATCCAGGTCTGTTTCCGCGCCGTCTTCGGTGACGAATACTTCCCCGTGCTGGTAGGGGCTCATGGTGCCGGGGTCAACGTTAATGTAAGGATCCAACTTCTGAATGGCTACTTTCAGCCCGCGGCTCTTTAAAAGACGCCCCAGCGAAGCGGCCGTAATCCCTTTCCCCAGTGAAGATACCACCCCACCGGTCACAAACACAAATTTGGCCATGTCAGCCTCCTGTTATTCCCTGTCAAAAAAATGTTATTAAACTACCCCTCCCATTTTAACGATGGCCGTCAGCCCTGTCAACCACAAAATAGCCCTGTCTTATCGACGCCTGCGTCAGACCGGCCGGCACGCCCGGCAACCGATTAGAAAGGAGTCTACATCCTTTCAGGGGCCGTCAGGCCAAGCAGCCCCAGGCCGTTT
>DHTR01000052.1:27162-30190 GCA_002408725.1 Pelotomaculum sp. UBA5255 | reverse complement strand
TCGCGCCCCCATCCGGCCCAGCGGTCCGGTCACCCTGGCCATAGGGCGCCGCCGCAGGGAGGCATCGCCGGTAATCACGCTAAAAAAGGGTTGCCCGGCCATAATCCCCAGAAGCAGGCGCATAGTTGTACCCGAATTACCCGCATCCAGAACGTCCTCCGGCTCCTGCAGGCCGTCCAAACCGCGCCCACATACCCTGAGCACGCCATTCTCGGGCCCCGTGATTTCTATGCCCAGCTTTTTGAAGCAGGCAACGGTGGCCAGGCAGTCCTCACCAGGAAGAAAGTTTTCGATGAAGGTGTCCCCTTCCGCAAGGGCGCCCAGCATCACCGCCCGGTGAGAAACGGACTTGTCACCGGGAACAGGCACCGTTCCCCGTAGGGATCGGGCCGGCCTAACCTTCAGGTCCAATTAGCTTCACCTGCTTACCAAATATATTTATGAAGGGAAAATGATTTAAAAGTAGAGCTACTTCGATGAAGGCCGCTTATTTCTTATACACCGTGTAACCTTGCTCCCGCAGCGCCTGAACGGCGCCCTCCTGCTCTTCCTCCGTCGCAAAACCCACCCTGATTGTGCCCCCTTCGCCCTCACGGACCCTGAGAATTTCAATGTCACTGATATTAATTCCTGCTTTCGACAGGTGCAAGGTGAAACCGTTGATGACACCGGGCTGGTCTGGTACGGTCAGTACGACCTCATAGAGGTGGGGCAGATAACCCTTGGTTTTAGCAGGAAGGCCGGAGCGAACCTGCCTGGCGTAATCCAGCCTGGCCTGGACTGCTTTTCCGTCCCTTTCCAGGAGCATATTTTCAAAAAGAACTAATTCTTCCCTGAATTGCCGGATCATATTTAGCACTTGCTTGCGGTTAGAAATAAAAATATCCCGCCACATGGAAGGACTGCTGGAGGAAATCCGGGTGAGATCCCGGAAACCTCCAGCGGCCAGGGGCAAAGCCCCTTCGCTGCCGGGCATCCGGGCCACCGTGTTGACCAGCGCAGCCGCCAGTAAATGGGGGAGATGACTAACCGCCGATACGGCCAGGTCATGCCTCTCCGGATCCATCTCTATAACCCGTGCGCCAACCCCCGCAGCCATCTTCCCAACAGCCTCCAGTGCTCCGGGATGGGTCTTTGGGGTCGGCGTAAGCACGTAAAAAGCGTTTTCAAATAAGTAAGGATCAGCGCCCCGGACCCCGGTCTCCTCCGATCCGGCCATGGGGTGACCGCCAATAAAGCTGATCCCGGACGTGACTGCCCTTTCCACCTCACGAACGATCTCACCCTTGGTGCTCCCAACGTCGGTCACTACAGCCCCCTCTGAAAGATGAGGCAGTAATTCTAACAGCACCGGGATGGTGGCGCTGACGGGGGTAGCGATAATCACCAGGCCGGCGCCTGCCACTGCCCCGGCTGTTGAACAGGTAAAACGGTGAATCGCCCCCATCTCTAGGGCCAGGCGTAAATCAGCAGGCTGTGAACCCGTTCCCACCACTTCGCGGGCCAGTCCTCGCCTGCAGAGAGCCATGCCCAGGGAACCACCAATCAGGCCTACACCCACGATGGTCACCCGGCCAAATTCCGGGTTCAAGGCATTTTCCTCCCTATCACACCGGCAACTCTGCGCAGGTCATCCATCATGGCGACAAAATTAGGAGGTGTCAGCGACTGGGAACCGTCACAGAGGGCTACGGCCGGATTTGGGTGCATCTCCACCATCACTCCATCGGCGCCTGCTGCGATGGCCGCCCTGGCCATAGTCGGAACATAACGCCACCTGCCGATGGCATGGCTGGGATCAACGATGATAGGCAAGTGGGAAAGGCTCTTCACCACCGGCACGGCGGTAAGGTCCAGTGTATTCCGGGTGTAGCTTTCAAAGCTGCGGATGCCGCGCTCACAAAGGATTACATTATAGTTGCCACCCGCCATGATGTATTCCGCTGCCATAAGCCACTCTTCAATGGTAGCCGAAGGACCCCTTTTTAAAAGTATCGGTTTATCGACTCCGGCCAGTTCCCTGAGAAGCAAAAAGTTCTGCATGTTACGGGCGCCAACCTGCAAAATATCTGCGTATTCCGCAACCAGCTGCAACGTCCGGGCATCCATAACCTCGGTAACAATCAAAAGACCCGTTGCCTCCCGGGCCTCTGCCAGGAGTTTTAAGCCTTCTTCCTCCAGCCCCTGAAAGGAATAGGGGGAGGTCCTGGGCTTGAAAGCCCCACCCCTCAGCATTGTAGCACCGGCATCCCGAACGATCCGGGCTGACTGCAGAAGCTGTTCCCTGCTTTCTACCGCACAGGGCCCGGCTATAACGTGAATGGTGTCTCCACCTATCTCCAATCCGCCGACCCGAACGACAGTGTCCTTTTCTTGAAATGTCCTGCTGGCAAGCTTATAAGGCTGGAGGATGGGGACAACCCGTTCTACGGACTGCATAGCTTCCAGGCCGGACCCGGCCAGGCGGGTTTTATCCCCAATAGCCCCGATGATAGTTCGCTCAACCCCCCTGGATAGGTGGATCTGAAAGCCTTCCCGCTTTAGCCAGACCAATACCGCGTCTATTTCACCATCCGTGGCACAGTGGCTCATAACCACGATCATTATTTTTACCCCCTATATCTTCCTGTAGCGGCTAACAATATATTTTCCATAAACTCAAATCACAAACCACATGGCACTTAAACGCTCCGGATTCGTCCAGATCAATTATGCTAAAAAACAAAAAACACCCCAAGGAGGTGTGCCGAACCAGACCATAAGCGCAACCTTATCGCCTCCCCTGCCGCTCTACCGTTCTGCCCTTGTCCTAAAACCCGTAACCACCTCCGGGCTTTTACCCGGCCTAATCCATCCTACCGTTTTTTACGCATAAAAATCAGATTAAATACTTTACAACTGATTCGCCCAGCTTCGCAACTAAAAACCCATAACCAAAAAACCTTAAAGTTTTACCGACGGTTAGCAGAGAAAAAATCGTCCAGGGTTTCTGTCTCAGGAATCCGCTGTTAGTTTTCAAAACATCAAG
>DHTR01000052.1:21158-26991 GCA_002408725.1 Pelotomaculum sp. UBA5255 | reverse complement strand
AAAGGACCAGGATCCGGTATGGGAAGACGGGAAATACGGAGGCGACAACGAGAGCAAAGGGGCCGTAGCTGTTAAAAACCCGGATTCCTAAATTTATCTTGTTCTGCGAAACAAACCTTTCAAGAAGCGTCTGCCCGCAATAATAGGATAGAGCATAGGTTAACATCAACCCCAGGACACTCCCAACCGTACAACAGGCGGCGTAGGGTAATAATTTATGGTGGTTGACCAGAAGAATTGGGACCAAGGCAATCTCGGGCCCAACGGGAAGAAAGATTGAACTGGCAAACGAAAGCAGTAAAAGAAACATGCCCTGGTCAGTATTCTGAAGCCAAACCCAGAATTCCACAAAATTCCACCCTATAGTGTTTTTATGTTTTTTCTCCGCGACCTCCTGTAATTCCTTTTTTAAACTCAAAAAAAGTGGCCGATTATGATCAATTTAAACGTATCCCTATGAAGGATCAGGATTGGACCGCCCTGTGGCCTAACCCGACAGCAACTTCGTCCAGGTGCAAAAGTCCCACTCCGAAGTAAATTGCCACGCTAATGTGGTCTTCTTTTCTGGCAATTCCGATTTTTCCCCCCACGTTTAAACCGATGGCTTTCGACATGATCTGAGACAAGGCCTCTCGGGTCGCCCCAGCTACGGCGCCTTCGTCGGCGTGCATCTCTTTAATCACGCCTTCCCGCTTTGAGGCTACGACAGCCCTTTCAATGATTTTGTTCACAGAAGAAATAAAATCGCCGCCATAGTCAGCAGCCGCCGTTTTGATCCCTTCTCTGGAAAAACGCTGCTTTAATTCCCGTTCTTCTTCCCTGCTTTCAGTCAGCGCCATTTCAAGCGCTATCCTTGAGACTTTCCGGCTCCCATAATGGGCCACCACATAATCCCCTCCGCCCAAATTAAAATACACTCCAATGGAGTGCAGCCTTTATTTACTCGAATACCCCTGGTAATATTATACTGGAGGGCTTTTAAAAAAGCAACATTTCCTCAAACCCTAACGACCCGCCAAATGAACCCGCCCAAGGGAATAGATCCTTCCCTCAACCCTGATTTTTGTGCCTGCTGCCGGCGCAATGACTTCCCCCGAAACATCCAAAATTTCAATTTCCAGTGGACGCTTATAACGGGTACCATCCACTTCCAGAACATCGCCTTCCAGGACATAGACGGTTACGTAACGATCCCTGAATTCCCCCCGTGACTCACCGTTAACCAGCACCCTGGCCAGGGGAAGAGACGAAAAGTTTTTTAATTGAAACGTAATTATGGGAGCCTGTAAGATCCCGGCAGAATTCCCCCGGTTGGGCCGGGAACCCTCCAGGGTGGCAAAGGGCGCCGCCACCTGCTTTACAGCTTTATTGTAGATGATCAACTGCGCAAGCATAACCACAACAGCGATCGCAGCTAAGAGTCTGATCAGGCCGCTTTCAAGCTTCTGGCCCAGGGGTCTGCGAGTTGGCGCTTTCATTTGCATTTTCCCCCAAGAACGTTTTACCCGGATCCATTTTTAATATTCTATGTGGTTGCATGGTAAAATATTCTTATTGGGGAATGCTTAGAATCCAGCTATTTTAAGTTATATTTTCTTTCCAGCCTTGACCTGCACTCCATTGTTTCCTCGTATACTTTGAAGAGGAGTCGCTCTATTTCATAATGGCTCAGGGTAACAAAAGCAGGGTCCATGATTTCAATTTTCCGGAAGTCCTCTCTGGCAATAAAGCGGACAATGTTTTCCAGGCCGTCAGCACGTATTGTCAGCAACAGGGGAGCATACGCGATATTTGCGCCGGTCAAATCATCGGAAACCGAGTAAACCTCCGTGCTGACGTCAATATCCATAATTTGCACACCATGCAGTGGAATATTTCGAAAAATAGCAATCTGCTGTTCTCTGGCCTCCTCTGCAGCTTTATCCGAAGGCTTTCCCCCGAACAACAAGCGGCCTGGCTTGCCATTTCCCTTGAAATCAAGGCGCACCTTCGCAAGAATGCCGTTTCTGTCAGTAAGGTTGTCCTCGCCCTGCAGCTTTGACAAGAGAATCCCTCCCACCGTCTTGGATATCCATAAAGCCAGGTTATAGCATTAGGTAAATAATTCTACCCATAAAGTGAAAGTCCTGCTTACTTCTTCCAGACTATGTCACCATAACCATATATGGTATACCACTACTAATTATCATTAATTAATTTCTACATAACACTTCTTCTAAACTATTTCGAAACCCTCTTAAGTATTTTTTAGTCCTGCCTTTAAACTGTTCAACTCTTCCCCGGTAAGGTGGCGGTACTGACCCGGCCTCATTCTTTCGATGCTGAGATTACCAAACCTGGAACGCTGCAACCTCAGCACCGGGTGCCCGATATATTCACACATGCGCCTGACCTGCCGCTTACGCCCCTCGCGGATGACAATCTCCAGCAACGCGTTGTCTCCCCGCCTATCGAGCAACCTTACGCTAGCGGGAGAGGTCAGGCCGTCCTCAAGCACCAATCCTTTTGCCATCTGTTCCAGTTTAGCCGTTTCGGGCACACCCGAAACCCTGGCCAGGTATGTTTTAGGCACCTGGTATTTAGGGTGGGTCAGCGTGTAAGTAAGGTCGCCGTCATTGGTCAGCAGCAGCAAGCCCTCGCTGTCATAATCCAGCCTTCCTACAGGATAGACCCGCTCGGTTACACCCCGCAAGAGATCGGTAACCTTCTTCCTACCTTTTTCATCACTTAAGGTGGTGATATAGCCGCGTGGCTTGTACATCAGAATATAGTATTTGCGCGAGGAAAGAAAAAGAGGTTTACCTGCTACAACAACCTTATCCTTACCGGTGTTCACCCTTGTGCCAAGTTCGGTAACGACCTTCCCGTTCACCTTGACGATACCCGAGGAGATCATCTCCTCGCATCGCCTCCTGGAAGCAATCCCAGCCCGGGCCATTACTTTTTGCAGGCGTTCCATGAAATCCACCTTCCGGGTATAGTTATACTAATACCATGTGCCTGAAATATAATTGAGACGTATAAGAAATTTAACCAAAAACAGACTTTATTGTCAACAATAATATTAAACGCAGTCTGACAAAAAATAAAGCCGTCACCTCCAACACGTACGGTATTAGCAACGGCAACTTATTTCTAGTATTGTAAAAGGGTGTAACTTTTAACCTCCGGAGCCGAAAATAACGCTGACGATAAAAACAGAGGCTACCAGCGTTGACAGGTCGGCGGTCAGCCCCAGGATGACGGAGTAGCGGTACTTCTTGATGCCAACAGAGCCGAAATATAAGGTGAGAACGTAAAACGTTGTGTCGCAGCTTCCCTGCATCGTTGATACGAGCCGCCCCAGGAAGCTGTCCGGGCCGTATGTTTTGATGATATCCGAAGCGATTCCAAGCGCCGCCCCGCCGGAAAGCGGGCGCATAACGGCATGGGGCAAAACCTCTGCCGGCAGCCCAACAAAATTCAGGATAGGGGAGAACGTAGCCACTAACACTTCCATTGCGCCGGAGGCCCGGAAGATACTGATGGCCACAAGCATGGCCACCAGGTACGGAATGGTTTGGACCGCCGTCGCGAAACCGGCCTCGGCCCCATCCACAAAAGTTTCATAGACTTTTACTCCGCGCAGCATGGCAACCAGGGGAACCACCAGCAGGATCATGGGGATGGCCCAGCGGGACAGCTCGGCAATAATTTCGAACATACCGCTACCTCCCTTTACCGGAGTATAGTAGGCGCAGGATCCGGTCCACAACGATGGCCACAACCATGCTGAAGGATGTAGCCATGATTGTAGGTCCAACAATATCGGTCGGGTCTGATGAGCCGTAGAGCAGGCGGATGCCGATAATCGTAGTCGGGATCAGGGTCACACAGGAAGTGTTGAGAGCTAAAAAGGTGCACATGGCGTCCGAAGCGGAGACCCTGCCCTGATTGAGCTTCTGAAGTTCCCGCATGGCAATCAGCCCCATAGGCGTGGCGGCATTCCCCAGGCCCAGGATGTTGGCGCTCAGATTCATCACCATGGCTCCCATGGCCGGGTGGTCTTTAGGCACGCTGGGAAAGAGAAAACGCATCACCGGGCGCACCAACCAGGCCAGCGCACGCACCAGTCCCGCCTCTTCGGCCAGTTTCATAATCCCAAGCCAAAAGGTAATAATGGCAATCAAGCTAAAGGATATTTTAACCGCATTGTTTGCTCCATCCAGAGCCGCCTTGGTTACCACATCTATATTGCCCTTTGCCCCGGCCACGATGATCCCGAAGACAATCATGCCCAGCCAGACCAAATTAACCATGATCCTACCCCCGCACCAAAGGTTGTCTACTGCTACTTTATGAAAAGAGATGGACAAATAGTACAAATAATGGAAACAGCGAAAACAGATCAGTGCAGAATACACAGGGCCCAAGCGAATGACTGCATTTTGTGACAGACTTTACCGAAGGAAACATGACGCATAACTTAAATCAATGACTTTTATCCGGTTTATTATTGGATGGGCAACGGAAGGGCAATGGGGGGAAGAAAAAACCCGGGCTGCCCGGGCTGATAAATTAGAGCCTATTAATATTTTGCCAATTCCTGTTTCAGCGCATTTTAGAGAACGGAAGAAAAATTAATTTTAAAGCAGATCCCGCACATTTTTAAAAGCATTGTGTCTGGATTACCAAGTACAGACCGAGTGCTATAAAAACTTCTTATTGCTCTTTTCGCCGTTATATGAAAAAAGCACCTTCTTATTGTCCAGCACGGTCTCCAGGTAAACCGGATTTCCCCAAAGGGTATAGACGTGAGGGAGGGTCTTTTCCAGGTAGAAAGTATCCATTTCCTTCCCCTCGTAGCAGTGCTTTAGATACAGCTCACCCCGCCGGTTATAGTCACCATCCTGCACTTCGATGTGGGGGTAACCACAGTTGGTCAGGCTGCCGACCAATCCGTCCCGAACCTTTTCCCATTCCTTGTCGGTGATTTTCCAGTCATAGCCGATTTTTTTATATAAGTAAAGGTCCATTTCGTCGATTAATTCTCTGGTCAGGTAATTGCGCAGGAAGGAGATATCGTTTTCCGTAGCTCGCACCTCAAAGATTTTTTGTTTCCCCTCCCCACCGGGACGGCCGTATTTTTCCTTTTCCTCCAGCGCAGGGTGTTCCCAGCGCTTCTCGATGTCCTCGAAAATCTTTAATCCCAGTGTGTATGGATTTAGCCGGAAGCGCGAGGTCTGGATAATCCCGGAATGCATCTTGGCAAATTCCACCGCCTCCGCCTCATCCAGGTCTATTTCCCGGATAATTCTTAAGTGCCAGTAGGTCGCCCAGCCCTCGTTCATTACTTTTGTTTCCATTTGAGGCCAGAAATAGAGCATTTCCTGCCGGATCACCGACATAATGTCCCGCTGCCAGTCTTCTAGTTCCCTGCTGTGCTGGAGGATAAAAAGCATAAGGTCTTTCTCGGGAGACGAAGGAAATTTTTTTGCCGGCGCGCAGTTTTTACATTCCCGCTTCACCTCATCCAGGGACCAAAGATCGTCGTAAGGTGTTTCTGGAAGATTGCACCGGCAATCCTGCTTTATTTTCTGATCCTTCCCTGGAAGTCGTTCCTTGATCAGCAACCTTGGTTCGATTTGCTCCTGGATTGCAAGCGCTGCATCAATAAACGCTTCCACTTTATCCCGCCCGTAGGTGAACTCAAAACCGCGGATACGTTCTGCGGCAGCGGCCATAGATTCAAGCATATCCCTGGAAGTGTTTTTAAAGTAAGCATTATTCTTGAAAAAATCACAGTGGGCCAGGACATGGGCCATGATCAGCTTATTTTGAATCAGGCTGTTCC
>DHTR01000052.1:20105-20954 GCA_002408725.1 Pelotomaculum sp. UBA5255 | reverse complement strand
AATAAGAACGCATAGCAGGGGTTGGAGTTAATCACCATTTCGTAGATGCGTCCCAAATTGTAATCATATTGGGTTTTCATTTTATGATAGGCTTTGCCGAAGGTCCAGTGGGTAAAACGGGTGGGCATTCCGTAGGCCCCGAAGGTATAAAGGATCTCAGCGGGGCATATTTCAAAATAGGTATCATAAAAATCCAGCCCGAATTCTTTTGCTTTTATTATTACCTTTTTCAGAACCTGTTCCAGCTGTTTTATTTCATGCTTTGTTTTCATCGGCCTCCCCCTCCTAGGATCTACAATATGCCGGGGGGGCTTTTATATTTCTTAAATCTCAGGCGCTGCTCAAAGATACCCGTCAGCCCGGTTTTGGCCACCCTCTTTTTAATCTCTGCCCGATCCGTTGTATATAGACCCAACTCCAGCATTCGCTGGAAGTATACCGACCCTGAGAACGTGTATTTCCTACCCAGACCCTCCGGGTTTTGCATTTCCCTGTGCATGAATGAAATGATGTCCCCGCAGGCCAGCTCGGCAGGCAGGACCAACGGATCTTTCCCGGCAATTAGCCTTACTGCGTTGTGCCCCGCCAGGAACCCCGTGCTAATAGCCTCGGTATGCCCAACCAGAAGTCCGGTTTTTTCCCCTGCGCAGAGAAGGTTTGGCGCGCCGTTTACCCGCAGGTTGTCGTCACAGGGGGCCATAGCCATAAACCGTACGGAATTGCCCCTCCCCCCGGAATAGGGGTCGGCATACCGCGCCTCCTGGAAGCCATCCAGGGTACGCAGGATCTCCAGCGGGAAATAGGGAGTCATCAACTTGGCGTGGCCGGTGTCCAGAATCACCAGGTTCT
>DHTR01000052.1:11581-19917 GCA_002408725.1 Pelotomaculum sp. UBA5255 | reverse complement strand
CACCAGGTTCTCAGAAAAATCACTAATTGCGTACTGCTGGCAGGCCTTCCGTTGAAGCTGTTCGTTTTTTTGAAGGCGCCTGGGTAAGGGAATAACCAGAACGCCGTCCCTCTCCAATGTCCTAACCAGGTTGGAAGACAGCGACTTCTTTTCCAACTTGCAAGACCCGCTCATCGCCTCAAACTGGGGAAAGCCTTTGCCGGCCCTGAGCTCCGGGATCCCGGCCTGGGCTGTTAAACTGACGCGAGGACCGAAGGTTGGGCAACGCAGGATGCACATGGCGCACCCGGTACCGTACCGGATACAGTTCTGCACCGGGCCGGCCGTACCGGTGCAGTCGATAAACACATCACCCTCAATGATTTCGTCATCAGCTGTGAGCACACCTATAATCCGGCCGCCGCTTTCCGCAACTCCGGTCATTCTTTTCTGCAGCTTTAATTCCACTCCAAGAGCACGTAGCTTCGTCCTCACAGCCGGTTCTATCCTGGTAACATCATACAACATGGCGTGGCGGTGTCCCGGAAAATCAAGCCGGTGGTGAGTCGCAACCCCTTCAATTAACCCGAGAAATTCCCCCCCGCCCAGCTCCCGCAGCTCTTCTAACGCGGTGAGACGGCCGTTGTTGCACATAATCCCACCCACCAGGCCGGTACCGAGAAGCATATCGGTTCTTTCCAAAATAACTGCACGGGCCCCGGCTAATCTCGCCGCATAAGCAGCAGCACACCCTGCCCAGCCCCCGCCGACGACCACTACAGACATAAAAAGCCCTCCCTTTGCAACAGTATATTCAAGGGAGGAGCAAAAAGCTTCAAATTTACCAGATCCAGGTTTTTAACCTTTACCTGAAAAACCCAACTTTTATTTTATGCCTTCAGGATAAACCTGGTTTCCCGAACCCGAAGGATTACCAATCGGTCCTGCCACAACGCGCCTTAAAAGGCCCCTTCTATGTCTTTGCTCGATCCGGTGTCTGGGTGAAGAACTTTTTCAGGGCGGGATAGACCCCACTTTTGTCCCTAATGGTGACACAGGTAAACTTCTGGTTCTGGATGCGTTTGAAAGCCGTGCGCAGGGTGCTGGTATAGTAATAGGGACCCTCAATTTCACCGTACCCCACCATGTTGCAGACCTTAAGCAGCGCATTGAGCTGCTTGATGCATTTTTCGTTGTCCGAGGCCAGATTATCCCCATCCGAGAAGTGAAAAGCATAAATGTTGTAGTCCTGGGGGCTGTAGCGTTTTTCAATGACCTCCAGGGCCAGTTTATAGACGGAGGAGCAGCGGGTCCCCCCGCTGGCCCCCTTGGTAAAAAACTCTTCCTCGGAGGTTTCCTTGGCCTCTGTATGGTGGGCCAAGAAAACAATCTGGACATTGTTATACTTGGTACGCAAAAAGCGGACCATCCAGAAGAAAAAGCTGCGGGCAATATACTTTTCAAAGGGCCCCATTGACCCTGAAGTGTCCATCATGGCCAGGACTACGGCACTCGACTCGTATTTAAAAGTTACTTCCCATGTTTTATAGCGCAGGTCATCAGGCGTAATTTCATACAAACCTGGCTTTCCCTTCAGGGAGCTGCGCTTAATTGCCTCCATGATCGTGCGTTTGCGATCGATGTTGCCGGCAATCCCCTTTTTCCGGATATCCTTAAACTCCACCGATTCGGAGGCAAGCTCCGGTTTTCTTTTCTGTTCCAGGTTCGGCAAACCCAGGTCCTCAAAGATCATGGCAGCCAATTCATCGACGGTGATGTCGGTCTCATAATAATCAATCCCGGGCTCATCCCCGGCTCCCTTGCCCTTGCCATGCCCCTGCTGCGGCTCGGAGTAAATTATATCCCCCTGTTTGCTTTTGCCGTCTCCCTGACCGCTGTGCTTCTGTTTTCCAAAGTCAAAGCGGAAATGAAACTCGTCCAGAGATCGGATGGGGACCTTGACCATTTTGCGACCGTCGTGCATGATAATGCTTTCTTCACTGACAATGTCGGCAAGGTTCTTTTTGATTGCTTCCCGCACCTTTTCCTGGTGGCGTTGCCGGTCAATTTCCCCCTTGCGGTGAAGCGACCAGTCCTCTTTAGAAATTATAAAATTTGAACCGGACATGGTTAACCCTCCTAGCGGTTCAGCAAACTGCCCACGTATTTCAGTAACTCATTGGCGCAGGTGGGGCAATACCCGTGCTCTTCGATCAGCCTGGCGCTGACTTCGTTGATTCGCTTCAACTGCCCGGCATCGGGGGTCTTGGTTGAAGTCGTGATCTTAACCACGTCTTTAAGATCGGCAAACAGCTTTTTCTCAATGGCTTCCCGCAGGCGCTCATGGGAGTTGTAGTCAAACCGCCTGTTTTTACGGGCATAGGTGGAGAGTCTGATCAGGATTTCCTCCCGGAAGGCCTTTTTGGCGCTTTCGGAAACACCAATCTGCTCTTCGATGGAGCGCATCAGCTTTTCATCGGGGTCCAGTTCCTCATCCGTGATCGGGTCTTTCAGTTTGACCCCGTTACAGTAGGCCTCCACGTTGTCCAGATAGTTATTGAACAATACCTTGGCCGACTCTTCATAGGAGTATACAAATGCCTTCTGGATTTCTTTTTTGGCCATCTCGTCATATTCCTTGCGTGCAACCGAGATGAAATTTAGCAGGCGGTCCCGCTCTTCTTTCGTGATGGAGGGATGTTGATCCAGCCCCTCCTTCAGTGCCCGTAGGACGTCCAGCGGGTTGATGCACTGGGTTGACGTGCGAATCAGCGCCGACGAAAGCCGGTTAATTACGTAGCGGGGATCCACGCCGCTCATGCCTTCGTCGACAGCCTCCTGTTGGAGTTCATAAAGATCCTTCTGCTTGAATCCCTCCACGTCTTCCCCATCGTACAGCTTCATCTTTTTTACAAGGTCCATGCCCTGCTTCTTGGATTCCTTGAGGCGCGAAAGCACGGAAAAAATACTGGCCACCCGCAGGGCGTGGGGCGCAATATGAATGTTCCGTAAGTCGCTCTGGTGGATCAGCTTTTCATAAATCTTGACTTCATCGGTAACCTTCAAGTTATACGGGATTTTCAGAACAATAATCCGGGACTGAAGGGCTTCGTTTTTCTTGTTACTGATAAAAGCTTTGTACTCGTTTTCGTTTGTGTGAGCCACGATCATCTCATCTGCGTAAATCAAGGCGAAGCGGCCGGCCTTGAAATTTCCTTCCTGTGAAAGGCTGAGCAAATTCCACAGGAACTTTTCATCGCATTTGAGCATTTCCTGGAACTCCATCAGGCCCCTGTTGGCTATATTCAGCTCGCCGTCAAAACGGTAGGCACGGGGGTCCGATTCGGAGCCGAATTCGGAGATGGTTGAAAAATCGACGCTGCCGGTCAAGTCTGCAATATCCTGAGACTTAGGGTCGGAGGGGGTAAAGGTTCCGATACCGACCCGATTGTCTTCTGAGAGAAGCACCCGCTCCACCGGTATCTTTTCAATCTTGCCGCCGTATTCTGTTTCCACCATCATCCTGCAGGAAGGGCAAAGCTCCCCTTCAATGTAGACGTTGTACTCTTTTTGAAAGTCTTCCCTTAAATCTTTGGGGATCAGGTGCAGGGGTTCCTCGTGCATCGGGCATCCCCGGATCCCGAAGACGGCGCCCTCATTGGCCCGACTGTATCTCTCCAGCCCCCTTTTTAGCATGGCCACCAGCGTAGATTTCCCCCCACTCACAGGGCCCATTAAAAGCAGGATCCGCTTCCGGACATCGAGCCGGCGGGCAGCCGGGTGAAAGTATTCCTCTACCAACTTTTCCAGGGTTTTATCCAGGCCAAACAACTCACTGGAAAAAAACTTGTAGTGTTTCACTCCTTCTTTTTCTTCCACCCCGGCGTCACTGATCATGTGGTATATCCTGGAATGGGCGAGCTGAGAGACGTAGGGTCTTATTTTGATAGTCTCAAGATAATCCTGGAAAGTCCCTTCCCAGGCTATCTGTTTTTCCAAGGAGCGGTATTCTTCCAAACGTCTCAGGAAGTCCATTTATGAATCACTCCTTTTTAATTAGTAAGCCGGCTCTGTTTTTCAATGGTATAGTGAAAATGAATACTACATTATATGCAATACCGGCAAAAAGAAGAATGGTAGGGCACCGGTCAGAACACCAAAAAATAACAAAGGTCAATACTAAATTATTAAGGACAAAGAAAAAAGGCCACAGTAATTTTGTGACCAATAATCAAAGAATAAAGATGAAAAGTAAATTAAAAAGTATAAAAAAGCCGGATTATTAAACCAGCCCTGAAAAAAACCGGCTTCATGGAAACTGTTAAAATTTTAATCTCAAATAAAGATCAGGTGACGCAGTAATTTGTTGTTAAAACAGGTGGACAAAAATTAGTTGGTCCTGCAATAATATACTTTTTGTCGTCTTCAACGATGTCTTTAATTTCTTCTTCCGATACAAAACGGTAAAAAACCTCTTCACCTTCGGACCATGTTACAATGTACTGCATCAATCAATACCTCCTGTTTCTTGTATACAGGATTCTTTGTTCATACACCCATTGTAAACAAGACCGCCTGAAATGGGAATGGAAAATAAAGACCTAAAAAAGAACAATATTAGCAAAAGAGCTTATTTCCCCGATGAACCAGTCGCAAAAGCATGGCCTCGCAAGCGCGGTTCTCAAAGTCATCGTCCAAAAGCATTAATTCCTTGTTCAGGCCACGCCTTTCCAGACAGAGGCCAATCAGGTAGTCGGTAAGTCTGACATTCTTCGGCAGTAGCGGCCCGTGCAGGTAGGAACCAAAGACATTTTTATGCCACACGCCCTCCAGCCCATCTCGCCCGTTGTTACCGTTGCCCGAAAGAACTCTCCCTAAGGGCCGGATATCCCCCAGGAAGGTCTGACCTGAGTGGTTTTCAAAACCTACCAGCTTGAACGGGACGCCATTTAAGCTTACCTCTACGGCTACATTTCCAACCAGACGCCGTTCGCCGGCCCTTGTATAAAAGTCCAGGATGCCCAGACCCGGTATGTTCTCACCGTCCCGGTTCAGGTAATAAGCACCCAGCAGTTGGTAGCCGCCGCAAATAGCCAGAACAACCAGTCCCCCTTCAATTGCAGCTGCAAACTCATCCCTGCGCTTCATCAAATCGGTGGCAATCAAGATTTGCTCCCGGTCCGAACCGCCTCCCAAAAAAACAAAGTCTAACTCCCGAAAACAAACCTTGTCCCCCCGGTTCACGGACTGCACGTGAACAGGAATATCCCGCCACTTGCAACGCTGCTGGAAGGCTATGATGTTACCCCGGTCACCGTAAAGATTGAGCAGATCCGGGTAAAGGTGACAGACCCTGATCAACGGGCGGCGCCCCCCTCCACGGCGAGTTTTTTGATCATTTTTTGAGCGGGCCACAGAGCGGTATAGGTCGAAAAAAGGTAGGCCGCTCCGGCGCTGCCGGCGAGCGCGCTTTTGATGGCCTGGTGCATATTCGCGTTTATGGAGACCTTATTAATCGGCACACCGGCGTATTTTAAGCGAACGGCCATCTCCTCCCCCCGAAGTCCGCAACAGACAAAGCTGTTAAAAAGCCGGTGGTCCTCGCCCAGCATTTCGAAATCCACATCCCATAGCCAGGAAACATCCCTGCCGTCGGCGTCGTTGTCGTTAATCGCAATAAAAACATCCTTGCTGCCCTTAGCGGCGCACAGCGTCGCAAGGCCCTCGTTAAATCCGGTGGGATTCTTCACCAGGTTTAAATAGGCAAGCTTCCCCTTATAGTTAAACACCTCCATCCGACCGGTAACGGGCCGGTAGCGGCCCAGACTGTCTAGTGCCGGGCCGCTGTCAAGACCGAGGTGGAGCCCGACGGAAAAAGCCGCCAGGGCGTTGTAAAGGTTATAAAGGCCCTGGACCTGAACAGCCAGTTCAACCTCTCGCCCGTCATAAACCAGGCGGCACCGGGTCTGCCCACCCTCAACTTTCGGTTCGAAGGCCTCAACCTGAGGAACTGGTCGGCTAAATTCACATCCCGGGCAGCTGTAAAGCCCCAACTGGCTGTAGTGGAAAAACCTGTAATCCAGGGCCGCCCCACAAAAGGGGCAGAATTTACCATCCCTGGTCTGGGCGCCGGTGCGTGCAGATTGGTCGTTTGCGCCCAGGCCGTAAAAGAGTGCGGGAACACTGGTCGTCTTTTGAAACTGGGCCACCAGGGGGTCGTCCGCATTCAAAATCAGGGTTGCCTGCTTTTGCTTATGTAAAGCATCATGTATTATCCCCGTAATTTTGTCCAACTCCCAGTAGCGGTCCAACTGGTCTCTGAAAAAATTGGTTAGAACAACCACCCCGGCGTTCACTTCCCTCAGCACCCCGGGCATCGAGGCCTCGTCCACTTCCAAAACCGCATAATCGCAGTTGAGTTTTCCCCAGATCCCCGCATCCTTGATCAAGCTGGCGGTGACACCTGTGATCAGGTTTGCCCCCTCCAGGTTGGAGGTTACTTTGTAACCGGCGTCACCCAGGATCTTAACAATCATATTTGTGGTCGTGGTCTTGCCATTGGTCCCACTGATAACAAGGACGCCCCTGCCCACTTGGGCGGCAAGGTCCCGCAAGGCACCGTGATAAATCCTGCGGGCAACTACACCGGGTAGCGAAGAGCCCTTGTGTCCATAGAACCTACTGACCCATGCCGTGATCTTCCCGGCTAAAATCGCCAGGGACAGCCTTAATTTCAACCGGAAATATCCCCCTTTTCTGAAATATCTTGAAAAAAGCATCGCTCAATGCTTAAGCCCAATTTCTTTATCTTACTCAATAAAACCTTATTTTGCTAAGGGTGGGATTGCCTGGCTTTACGGTAAAAAGAAATGCCTCCGCAATCCTCCCGGTTCACCCGACCTCTCTCGAGAAGGTAATCCAGGTGAGCGAAAACCTCTGAGAGCCCGAGAAAAATCTGAAATCCCTTGATTTGTGGGTAAAGAAATCTCATCACCTGGAAGGCGCTCCAGCTGTTTTCTTCCAAAATTGTAGAGATCACTTCCAAGCGGCGTTGGTGATGCCTGATTACCCTGGTAATAGATTCCATTGCTTTTTCTATATTTTGCCCATGCCCAGGCCAGATTAGCCGGATGTCAAGCTTTTTTAACGTCTCTAAACCGTCCAGATACTGGGATAAGACGGGTAATCTCCGTTCGGGAGCAGCCGGGTCGGCCTCCATAACCGGATTTGGAGTGATCTTTTTAAGCATAAAGTCCCCTGACAAAAAATTCCCTTGCTCGGGATCAAACAGACAGATATGGCCGCTGGAGTGGCCGGGAAGGTGCAAAAAGCGCAAGGCCCCTCCATCAAAGCCAAGGGTTTCCCCGCCCTGCACCTCCTTGACCGGGCCGGTTAATACCGGCCTTTCGAGTGGGTCAGAATCATTGAATATTTCCGCCAGGACCTCCCCGGGAAGGCCGGCTTCCCTCAAAAAGGGGAGTCTTTCCCGGTAGTATTCATAGTCCGCCCTGAGCTTGTGGCGCTCAAGTCGATGCACATATACAGGCACACCCGTCTGCCCGCTCAGCCACCGGGCCAGCCCGCTGTGGTCAGAGTGGCTGTGGGTGATGACCACCCTTTCCAGGTCTGCCGGAGTGCTGCCCAGGGCAGACAACCCTTCCATGAGGGCCTTTTTTGCCTCTGCAGTGTCCGGTCCGGGATCGACCAGCGTATAGGGGCGGTTTTTGATCAAATAGCAGTTGACCGGACCAACCAAATAAGGTGTTGGGACAGTTATTTTATGGATGTTAAGCATGGCTTAAAACTCGATCCTGAAGCAAGAAAAATCGCAACGATTGCTTCGAAGCTCTTCCCACTTCGCCTGAAGCTCTGTCACTTCAGCGTCGGGAGGCCCCTGGCGACACCATTCTACCAGCTTTTTGACACATTCCCGGTCCCCCTCAAAAACACCTTCAACCGCGCCGTCCGGCCTGTTTTTCACCCATCCCTTCACGCCCAGCGCAAGGGCCTGCTGCCGCGTTTCATACCGGAAGTAAACTCCCTGCACCCTTCCCTTGATAATGACGGAAACCCTGACAGTAGACATGATCTATTACCTCCAATTAAGTCAGTCAAACAGAAGAATCCTGGATTTTGCCAAGTGCCGGTCTTGCAGGCCATCTCAAAATAGGTTTAAGCGACAGAGCTTCCCCTACTTGTCCAATTAATCCTATTATACCGATTATACGAAAAAAACCGTAGCTTTTTTACCAAACGACCCTACGGCCTACGTTTTTACTTGAATTTACATATTGATCGTCCCAAAACAAGTCATTCAATAAGATCCTTAACATAATTATAAAGTAATGACAGACAGT
>DHTR01000052.1:0-11351 GCA_002408725.1 Pelotomaculum sp. UBA5255 | reverse complement strand
GAGCTGACGCATCAAAAATCACCGCATACCTAATTTGCTAAGAACTTGGGCAGGTAAACTGTGTGAATAACAATTTTGGCCCGATCGCTCTAACGCCTTATACAACACCATGTTTGCCGATTCATGCGTCAGCCCTGGTATCGACAGGCTTTAAAAGAAGGTGAGATAGGAACTGCTCAGAAAACCTTTAGCCCTGGCTCCCGGCTCAACACTTGGTATTATTGCCCCGGCAAGCCCCGCCTTTGACCCCAAATGCGTTGCCCAGGGAATTGGCGTCCTGGAGGAACTTGGCTTCAGGGTTGTACTGGCAAAGCACGCCCTGAACAAAAACAAGTACCTGGCCGGTTCGGATGCACAAAGAGTTACCGACCTCTGTGAGATGTTTAAGGACCCACATATAGACGGGCTGGTTTGCCTGCGCGGTGGTTACGGCAGCATGCGGATCCTGCACCGGATTGATTACCACGCAATCCGGCATAATCCAAAAGTGCTGGTGGGATATAGCGACATTACCGCCCTCCAACTGGCAATCTGGAAAAAAACCAGGCTAGTTACCTTCTCCGGTCCTATGCTGGCAGCTGATCTTGGCTGCGAGGCAGACGGAAATACGCTGAAACAATTTTACAAGGCCTTAACTCACCCCCTTCCACTGGGAGTCATCCCCCTTGCGCCGGACGTTAAGGCGGAGGTAATCAATCCCGGACGGGCCCGGGGGCGCCTGGTCGGCGGCAACCTCTCGCTGGTCGCGGCAACGCTGGGCACCCCTTATGAAATCAACACCCGTGGCATGATTTTATTCCTGGAAGAGGTTAACGAGCAGCCCTACCGGGTCGACCGCATGCTCCGGCAACTGCGGCTGTCCGGAAAATTACAAGCTGCGGCCGGGGTCGTCTTCGGAAAATTTGTCGGCTGTGAAGCCGGGCACAGCCAAGGATCCTTTACCCTGCTGGAGGTGCTCAGGGAAACCCTGAAGGAGCTCAAGGCGCCTTGTTTTTACGGCCTGGCGGTGGGTCACATGGCCCAAAAAGCCACCCTCCCGCTGGGAGTCCGGGCTGAAATGGATGCGGGTAAATGCCTTTTGGTTGTCACCGAAGCGGCTACTATCCGATAAGATAATAATACATAAAATAACTAAATTTCTAGTGACATCAAGAACAGTGTATGGTAGAATTTTAGCAGGTGAAAGGAGAGCCTTTCACGACGAGAGCAGGCTTTAAAAAGACAATTTCATAAGCGGAGGTGAGTTGAGCATGAGCTGAGCTTAGACGAGTGGAGTCGAGCAGAGTTTTTATTTTCGTCCTGCAAGACCGGGCTCAAGCCCGGTCTTTTCGATTCTATTTTTGTTTCTCAGATTCTCTAGTCAAAATATTTTTAGGAGGTGTTTTAGATTATTATGGCTGACCCAAAAACTCTTGATTTGCAAATAAATGAAGGCCCTATGGCCCGCTCCAAACAGCTGGCGCTGGTTGCAGTACTCATTGCCATTGGGGCGGTACTGCGCATGTTCACCCCGCCCATTGCCGGGATTACGCCTAATTTCGTGATTGCCATGTACTGCCTTTCCATTCTTCTGGTCCGTCCCAACGCCGGCGGCGCTCTCGGCATCGGCCTGGTGGGCGGAGCAGTGGCCATGATCTTTTCCAAGTCTCCCATACCCTACCTGAACTTGATTGCCGAACCGGCCGGAGCACTGGCCTGCGCCCTGATCGTCCGTTACCTGCCGGCCCTGGCTTTGGGCAGTTATTCGTTCAAGCCGACCCTGGCCACAATTATCGGCACCCTGGTCAGCGGGACGTTGTACATCACCCTGAACTTCAAGTTTGCCTTGAATCTCCCGCCGGAAAAGTTGATCATAGCCTGGCAGACGGCCTTCGTCATGGTTGTGCTCCCGGTTACCGCGATCAATGCCGTGTTGGCGCAGATCCTGTACGCGCCGGCGAAAAAGTTTTTACGGCTCTAAAAGAATGCAGGAATTTTTGATTACCGGAATGAAGCAACCGGACGCATAAAACAGGAAGGGGTTGTTACGCCTTGGCCCTGCTGGAAATTAAAAACTTCAGCTTCAACTACCCCCAGTCGCCGCAGCCGGCGTTGAAAGAAATCAACGCTCGCGTGGGGAAAGGGGATTTTATCGGGATCACCGGCCCCACCGGGGCGGGCAAGAGTACCCTGACCTGCTGCCTGAACGGCATCATTCCGCACTTCCAGGCAGGGAAATACCAGGGCACGATTAACCTCCAGGGAGCATCCATCTTTGACCGGAGCACAGCCCAGCTTTCGCGCCTGGTAGGCAGCGTCTTCCAGGACCCGGAAGCGCAAATCATCTCCGCAGAGGTGGAGCAGGAGTTGGCCTTTGGCCCGGAAAATCTGGGCTTTCCCCCCGCTGAAATCAAGAAGCGGATTGGGGACGCCCTTGAACTTGTAGGCATCCCCGAACTGCGCGACCGCCCTACGGTGAGCCTGTCGGGCGGCGAAAAGCAGCGGGTCGCCATTGCCGCCGCCCTGGCTATGCTCCCGGAAATCCTTGTGCTGGATGAACCCACCTCTGAGCTGGATCCGGCGGGTACGGACGAAATCTTCCGAGTCCTGAACCTCTTAAACAAAAAGCAGGGCATCACCGTAATCATAGTGGAGCAAAAAACAGAGCAGCTCGCCGCTTATGCCGACCGGCTCCTGGTTTTAAACGAGGGACGGATAGTCATAGACGCAGAGCCCTGGCAGGTCTTTTCCAGGCGCCGGGAGCTTGAAGAAATTGGTGTGAAAATCCCCCAGGTGACCCGGCTGGCCGGGATGCTGGGGGGAAATGACAGCTACACCCTGCCGCTGACGGTAGAGCAGGGCTATATCTTTATTGAAAGAATACTCCGGAGGTAATCCAATGACCCCGAAAGTCCAGATCAAAGTTGAAAAGCTGACCTACCAATACGGCTCCGGTCAGCCCGCGCTAAAAAATATATCATTTGAAATCAGCAAGGGTGAATCTATCGCTATTATCGGCCAGAACGGCGCCGGCAAAACCACCCTGGCCAAGCACTTCAACGGTTTGCACAAGCCTTCTTTCGGCAAGGTCTACGTGGACAACAGCGATACTGGCACCATGAAGGTATCGGAACTGGCCCGAAAGGTGGGGTTTGTCTTTCAGAACCCAGACCACCAGATTTTTAACGATACTGTCGGCAAAGAAGTAGCTTTCGGTCTCAAGAATCTCGGCCTACCAAAACAGGAAATTGAGGAACGCACGGCTACCGCCCTGGAAGCAGTAGGCCTGACGGACCATTGCCGGGCCTATCCCTTCAACCTGAGCAAGGGGCAGCGTCAGCGGGTGGCCCTGGCCTCGGTGCTGGCCATGAAAACAGAAACCATCGTCCTGGATGAACCCACCACCGGGCAGGACTTCCGGGAGTCGGTACAAATCATGGACATGGTCAGGAAGCTGAATGAATGCGGACACACCATCGTCTTTATTACCCATGACATGTCCCTGGTAGCCCGTTACGCCCGGAGAGTGCTCGTGCTCTGCCGGGGAGAAATCCTGGTGGACGGCGATGTGCGCTCGGTTTTTGCCGGTCCGGAGCTGCTCCAAAAAACCTACCTGTGCCCGCCCCAGATAACCAACCTGGCCCAGCGTCTGGGCAGGCACTCCATACCGCCGGATGTGCTTAGCGTGCGGGAACTTTACGAACTACTGCTCAAGGCGAGAGGTGAGAAAATTGGCTGCTGCAGCTGAATATATTCACAGAAACTCCCCGGTCCACCGGCTGAACCCCCTGACCAAAATCTTCTGGGCGCTTTTGATCCTGGCGGTGGGCCTCCTGTTTAACGACTACCGCTATCTGCTGTCGCTGCTGGCCTCAGTCGTGATCGTGGCTGCCGCAGCCGGGATTTTAAAAAATCTGCTTCCGTTAGCCGTGGGGCTTTCCGTCTTTGCCCTGATCCTCCTGCTCATTCAGGCCCTTTTCTACAACCAGGGCCAGGTCCTGTTTTACCTGAATCCCGTTAATAACGTCCTCGCAGTAACCGACCTGGGGCTGCTCTCCGGGGTGGCCATGGCTGCCCGGATGATGGCGCTGGTCTTGAGCTTCCTGGTCTTCCTGGCCACCACCCGCACCCAGGACATTGTCCTGACCCTGGTGGAAAAGCTGAAGGTTCCTTACGACTACGCCTTTATGTTTATGACCGCCCTGCGCTTTATTCCGACCTTCTTCGGCGAAGTGCGACAGATCAGTGAAGCGCAACAGGCCAGGGGCCACGCCGTGGAGGGCTGGAACCCCGTAAAAAAAATAAAGGCCTACGTCCCGGTGGCGGTGCCACTGGTACTGCTCTCTTTAAATAAAGCCGACCAGCTTGCTATGGCTATGGAAACAAGAGGCTACAGCGGCGGGCAGCGGACCTATCTAAGAGAACCTATAATGCGCGGGGTGGATTACAGCCTGACAGCAATCCTGACCCTGATCCTGGCCTTTAGCGTGGCCGCACGCCTGACCGGACATGGAATTATGTAGTTACAAATACCTGTGGCGCCGATAACTTAATAACTTAGGTACCAGGTACCTAAGTTATTTGTTACCGGTGCCACCTGGCCTGTCAAAAAGTCTCGTGACAACCGGGAACTCCTGTGCTAAAATGTTACCAAAGAAAGCGTATCCAGTGGAGAGTAGCAGCATTAAAAGGATAATTTAAAAAGCTGAGAGATTTATTTAGTGGAGCTTAGCCTAGCTTGATCCAGTTCAGATTGTTTATAAAAACGGGCTCTTTGCCCGTTTTTTATTTTGATAAGTCACAGGAGGAACAGAATTGAGTGTAAAACTGTTGATGGGCAATGAAGCAATCGCATACGGCGCCGCAGAGGCGGGCGTGCAAGTCGCTACCGGCTACCCCGGCACGCCATCTTCCGAGATCCTGTCGACCCTGGCCCACCTGGCAGGGGAAAAAGGCTTTTACGTGGAATGGTCGGTCAACGAGAAAGTGGCCCTGGAAACAGCCGCCGGGGCTTCCTACACCGGCGCACGGGCCATTGTCACCATGAAGCAGGTGGGGCTCAACGTGGCAGCCGACCCGCTGATGACCCTGGCCTACATCGGCGTCAAGGGTGGGCTCGTACTGGTGGTGGCAGATGACCCGGGTCCGCACAGTTCTCAAACCGAGCAGGACACCCGCGTCTTTGCCCGCTTTGCCAAGCTTCCCGTCCTCGACCCGGCAACCCCGGCCGAGGCCAAGGAGATGGTTAAATACGCCTTTGATCTGTCGGAGAAACTGAACCTGCCTGTGATCTTGCGGCCTACCACCCGGACCTGTCATGCTTGCCAGAACATCGAAGTGGCGGACGTAACGGAGAACCCCCGCCCCGCAGCCGGCTTTGAGAAAGGCCCCAACTGGGTTATTCTCCCCAATCTTTCCGCGCGCAGACACCCCTGGCTGAATCAGCAGCAGGAAAACGCGCGGGAACTGTTGGAGGACTCGGGATTCAACCGGTTGGTTGATTTTACAGGTAAGGAGCAAGCGGAAGCCGGGATCATCGCCTGCGGCGTCAGTTATAACTACGTCCGGGAAGCTCTGGAAATGTCCTGGTCCAACGTCCCGATCCTGAAAATCGGCGCCCCCTACCCCCTGCCTGTCAGGCCGGTGCTGGACTTTTTAACAAGGGTCAAAAAAGTCCTTATCGTTGAAGAACAGGAACCCGCCGTGGAGGACCAGGTTATTGCCATTGCCTGGCGCAACAAGCTGCTGACCGGCATTTCAGGTAAAATCGACCGCCTGGTACCAAGGGAAGGCGAGCTGAACACAGATAAGGTAAAAATCATCCTGGAAAATTTCCTGGAAATGCCCTCTGCCAAGCCCGAAGCAACTCCCGCCCCGGAATTGCCCCTGCGCCCGCCCGTTCTCTGCGCCGGCTGTCCGCACCGCGCCTCGTTTTATGCTTTTAAAGAGGCGGCCAGGGGGACAGACGCAATCTTTTCGGGGGATATCGGTTGCTATACCTTGGGCGCCATGGCGCCCTTGAACGCGGTGGACACCTGCCTCTGTATGGGCGCCAGCATCACCATCGCTTCCGGGCTGCACAGGGTGGAGCCAGCTCGCAAGCAGGTGGCCTTTTTGGGTGATTCCACCTTCTTCCACGCCGGAATCCCCGGTCTGATTAACGCGGTTTACAACAAAGCCGATGTTACCCTGGTCGTCCTGGACAACAGTACCACTGCCATGACCGGGCACCAGCCTCACCCCGGCGTAGGCCGTACCGCCACTGGGGAGCAAGGAACCCCGGTGAACATTGCCCGGCTGGCAGAGGCTTGTGGAGTAAAGTTCGTCCGTGAAGTCGATCCCTACAACCTGAAAGCTTCCATTGAGGCAGCCAGGGCTGCAATGGATTACCCCGGCCCCGCCGTGGTAATCATGAAGCGGGAGTGTATTGCCCTGGTTAAAAAGAAAAAGTCTTATACAATTGACCGTCAGAGCTGCACTGAGTGCGGCTTGTGCCTTGAAGATCTGGGGTGCCCGGCCATCGGCAGACCGGGGGGAAGCCCCGAAATATCCTCAAGCTGTTACGGGTGCGGCATCTGCGCGCAGGTTTGCCCGTCTGACGCGATCAGGGAGGTAACGATATGAACCTGGATATTGTAATCAGCGGCATTGGTGGGCAGGGCTCTGTGCTGGCCTCCCGGGCGCTCGCCCTGGCGGCTATCGAACGCGGTCTGGCGGTGCGCACCTCGGAAGTCATCGGCATGGCCCAGCGTGAAGGTTCGGTCATCAGCCACGTCCGGATGGGTGAAAAGCTATACGGCGCTACCATCCCGGATCGGAAGGCCGACTTCCTGCTTGGTCTAGAGCTTGCGGAAACCGCCCGGGCGCTAATTAAATTAAAGCCGGGTGGGACCATCATCACCGGCACCGCAGCTATCGTCCCGGCCACCGTCCAGCTGGGCTTATCTACCTACGACCAGGAGGACATCACAAAATACATTAAAGAACAGACCGATAAAGTCTTTTTTCTTGACCTGGAAGAACTGTCCCGTCAGGCAGGCCATTCCAAGACCGGCAACGTGGTAATCCTGGGGGCGCTTTCGACCCTCCCCGGACTGCCCTTTGGCCCGGACCAGCTGCTCCAGGCGATCCTGCGCTATGTCCCTGATAAATTTCTAAAACTTAACCAACGCGCCTTTGAAGCCGGGCGCGCGGCCATGGAGGTGGCTTAAAATGGCCCTGAAACTGAGAAAAAAAGAGCCCTTCAGCCTGGATAAAATCTTCTACAACCAGGAAAACATGCTGCGGGAATTGATCCCGCGCCTCTATAAGAACTCCCCCTTCTATAGAAAGAAGCTTGACGATGCGGGGATTAACCCGCAAAGCGTAAAGAATTTGAAGGACCTGGAGCGCCTACCCTTTACCACCAAGGAGGAACTGCGCACCGGTTACCCCTTGGGGCTGATGGCGGTTCCCAGCGAGAAGGTTGTCCGGATCCACTCTTCATCCGGCACCACCGGTAAACCGGTGATCATACCTTACACTGCTTATGACGTGTCCACCTGGGCAGAGATGATGGCCCGCTGTATGGAGATAACCGGAGTTACCAACAGTGACCGCGTCCAGGTGACGCCGGGCTACGGCCTATGGACGGCCGGGATTGGCTTCCAGGCCGGGGTGGAGCGCCTTGGCGCTATGACCATTCCGACCGGTCCGGGCAACACTCAAAAACAAATTGAGATGATGATCGATCTCCAGACCACCGTTCTGACCGCCACTTCCTCCTATGCCCTGCTCCTGGCTGAGGAAATCACCAGACAGGGGCTCCGCGACCAGATTAAGCTTCGCAGCGGGATCTTTGGTTCCGAGCGCTGGGGGGAGAAAATGCGGGCAAGAATTGAAGATCTGCTGAGCATCGAGACTTTTGACATCTACGGCCTGACGGAAATATACGGTCCCGGCATTTCCATCGACTGCCCCGAACATTGCGGCCTGCACTACTGGCACGACCACCTCCTCTTTGAGGTTGTTGACCCGTTTAGTGGCCGGCAGCTTCCCCCGGGTGAAGAAGGCGAGTTGGTGGTCACCACCCTGACTAAGGAAGGCATGCCCCTCCTGCGCTATCGCACCCGGGATATCACGCGAATCCTTCCCTGCCAATGCCGCTGCGGGAGTCCCCACCCCATGCACGAGCGCGTCCTCGGCCGCACCGACGATATGATCAAAATCAAGGGAGTTAATATTTACCCGGGCCAGGTGGAGCACGTGCTGCAAATCACCGAGGGGGCCGGCAGCGAGTACCAGATCATCGTAACCAGGGATCAGGGCAAGGACAACATCCTGGTCAAAGTCGAGGTCTTGAAGGACCATCCGCTAGAGCTCGTGGCCGACCGGCTGCGCAAAAATATCAAAACTCGTATTGGCATCCTGGTGGAAGTGGAGGCTGTTCCAAACCAGGCTCTCCCGCGAAGCGAGAAGAAAAGTAAAAGAGTCTATGACTATAGGGAGTGTTAAAGAAAGGACTATGGTTGCCGAAAGGGCTTAAAGAATATTGATGAAGAGGCCATGAAACAGGCTGCTGTTAAACTGGCATGTAGTTATTGCTCTATTTGGGCCGGTCATTGATCGGCCTTTTTTGCTAAAATAAAACATTGTGTTGGTGATGAGGTAAGCCCGGCAATAATTAAATCTAAGTTTCAATTTATGGACCATCTTAATTGTGCCAGGCGATAAATTTAGCAATAACGGGACTTTCCGGGTTCGGTGTCAAACTCAATTTAAAGCAGCGAACAATAATTATTAAAGAAAGGGAGATGAGGTAGTGCTTGAGGAAATTGTCATCAGACCTGTTGGAGTGGTGAAATCTGATCTTTTAGACCATAAGAAGGCGCCGGATTCAGAGCCAAAAGCGGTTGTGGAGGTTTTTCCGGAGTATGCAGGCGCCCTTAAACAGCTTGAAAAAAATTCTCACCTCTGGATCTTAACCTGGTTCCACCTAGCCCGGCGTAACGTCCTTGCCGCCACGCCGTACCGAATAAATCCCAACTCACCCAGTTACGGAGTTTTCGCGCTGAGGACACCGGTCCGTCCCAATCCTGTCGGCCTGAACCTAGTTCAATTGGACAGGGTGGCAGGATTAGAGCTTTATGTTACCGGATTGGACGCTGTCAACGAAACCCCTGTTATAGATATTAAGCCATATTACGAAAACGACATTGTCTTTTCCCCGCGAACGCCCCACATATATTCATTAAAGAGGAAAATGCAAAGGAGTTTGCTTTTGAAACAAGCCCTAACACACCATCAAGAGGAATGCGCCGGCCTCCTGCTGGCGGTGCGCATGGCACTTATTGCGGAAGAGCGGCTGGGTCAGCTTAATTCACCGGACCTTTATGTCATGGTTGAGGGCTCACCTTGCCTGGCCGATACCATACAGGGCCTGTCCAGAGCCAGGTTGGCCAACCCACCCCGGTTTGAATACCGTCCGGCGGATTGGCCGGGCCGAACTATCTGGCGCCTCGGGAGCAAAGTGCTGAGTATTACGGCCCGCCGACAGATAGATAAAGGAGCTTTTTCCGAGACGGACGACAATGAGATCCTGGACATTTCCATGCAAACACCTTAGGACTTGGCATTGGATTGGCTGTATTAACATGGCTTTGGGTTTATTTGAGGTTTGGTTTAAGATAGAGCCTTCGGGCTCTTTTGCTTTAACAAAGAAGAAGCAGTCGCTTAAGAATGCTTTCTTTCCGAGATTCCTAAGTGATTTTTTAGTGCATCCTGGAGTATATGGGAGAAGTTTATTTTTTCTTTTTCAGCTGCGTCTTTTAACCATTTTGGAAGGGTGACCATCTTATTGACAGCTCTATTAGCTATTTTATCACGGTATGGCGGCATCCAAACTTCAACAAGACTTGTAAATCCGCCTTCAGGAGCCTGAACTTTCTCAGGCGGGGTTGGATTCGGAATAGGATCGTCGTCATCTTCCATACCCCATAGATGCAAGCTCATGGCATCTTTGGCCATATAAAAAGCTTCTTCGAGGGTATCGCCTTCAGTGATGCAGCCAGGAAGATCGGGAAAAGTTATTGTGTAGCCGCCTTTTTCATTAGTGTCAAAGATTGCTGGATAGATATATCGGTCCATATTGTATACCTCCATGATTATATTTGTATTTTAGGCGGGTTTTTTTATTTCAACCCCGCCTGCAATATTGCGTATAGCTTCGAAGAGGTTTGCCTGATTTTGTTTTACCGGAAAAATGTAATCAGCGCCTTTATCTTTAACGATAAACCTGGCATTTTTCACCTGGTTTTGCATAGCATCAGCAGTAAATATTTTGCCGTTTAAGTCCAGAGGCTCAAGAAGAGTTGTCGGAACTCAGAGGGACGAGCCATTCACCCACTACCCGGTCAACCTCGTCAGCATTTATTGATTGGATAGTACGGCGCAGTGTGGGTTCACTGGGAGGAACATATTTTCTGAGCCTGTCGCTATACCGGCAACCGAGTCGTTTAAGTAGTTCCTGCGACAAATGAGCAGCCCATTCACCCATGCCAATAAAGCTTTTTGCCCCAGACAAAAGAGCACAAACTGCCACGGCCAGGACGGATACCTGAGTGTGACAAATACCGCGGGGTTTACGGGGGTCCCGTATTTTGGTTAAATAATCGAGCAAGCCGTCCCTGGTATCGATGCTAACCTCATTTAAGTCCACCATTGCCTTTTCCTCTCCAGTGAATTCGGGAGGCAGAACGGCGCAGATAAAATTTTCCGGGTATCTTTGTGCAGTGGTTTTACAAAGATAGTTTTTGTCTCACCGTGGTAGTAGTAGATATCGCCCTTGCGTCCATACCCACTGGTTTTTCCCAGTGGGAGCCAGCCCGCCGCACGGTAGCAGGTTCCTGCAAACCGGCTGTGGTCAACAAAGGTTTCCGCAAGCAGAGCCAAATGACCATAAACTGCCAGCCAATCTGATGGCAACCGTTTCGTATTGAGTGCCAGGACCTTTGAGGCCAGGTTCTTAATCCGGATACCGGGAAGAATTAAGAATCGTTGATTGTTAACAACAAAGATTAACCGTTTTGCTTTTTGTTCTTGTGACCAGCCAATCCATTTTTCACGATGGCCACTTTTGAAGGCAGAAGCCCCCCAGCCAATTAGCGCAACCCATTGATCATTCAATATGGCTACGTATTTGAGTGCCTTGCCGGTCAGTGTACGGAACCCCAGATAGTGGTACTTGCTCATCAAGTCGTTCCAATGCTTTTCTTCCTCAAGGCACCAGTTTTACTGCGTCAAAATAGGCTGTGCCGGTACCGTTGAGGACGCAGGCAACCCGTCCGTATTTGGCTCTCTCCGGGGCGCTTGTTGAGTCGGTTTGCCTGTTTGGT
>DHTR01000067.1:44419-44559 GCA_002408725.1 Pelotomaculum sp. UBA5255 | reverse complement strand
AGACCGCTTGACCAAGGGGCCATTTTAGTGGTTGGTGGTGAGTGGTTGGTGGTTGGGTTCTTGCAAATTAGGCTTGCCTAATCCGATTTGCACTAACTCCCAACGACCTACGACCTGCGACTGGCTTGGTGGGCCCACCA
>DHTR01000067.1:33163-44144 GCA_002408725.1 Pelotomaculum sp. UBA5255 | reverse complement strand
GTAGGATTCGAACCTACAACCTACCGGTTAACAGCCGGTTGCTCTACCGTTGAGCTATCGAGGAACATCGGCAAGTGATATTATACGATAGTTTTAAGCTTCAGTCAAGGCACCTGACCATATGATTTTTAATCCAGGTAATCTTTTAATTTTTTGCTGCGACTGGGGTGACGGAGCTTGCGCAGGGTTTTTGCCTCTATCTGCCGGATGCGCTCCCGCGTGACACCAAACTTCTGTCCCACCTCTTCCAGGGTGCGGGCACGCCCGTCGTCAAGTCCAAAGCGCAAGCGCAAAACCCTCTGTTCCCGCTCAGTTAAGGTCTTTAATACCTCGTCCAACTGTTCCCTTAAAAGCGTGAATGATGCTTCTTCGGCTGGAGCCCTGGCGTCGTGGTCCTCGATGAAGTCGCCCAGATGGGAGTCCTCTTCTTCTCCTATGGGTGTTTCCAGGGACACCGGTTCCTGGGCAATTTTCATGATTTCCCTGACCTTTTCCTCAGTAATATTCATTTCCTTGGCAATTTCATCAGGATTGGGCTCGCGGCCAAGTTCCTGTAAAAGTTGCCGGGATACCCGAATCAATTTATTGATGGTTTCCACCATATGCACCGGGATCCTGATGGTTCTGGCCTGGTCCGCGATAGCCCTGGTGATGGCCTGACGAATCCACCAGGTAGCATAGGTGCTGAATTTATAACCCTTCCGGTAATCAAATTTTTCAACCGCTTTAATCAGTCCCAAATTGCCTTCCTGGATCAGGTCCAGGAAAAGCATGCCCCTGCCCACGTAGCGCTTGGCAATGCTCACGACCAGCCTTAAGTTCGCTTCCGCCAGCCTTCTTTTCGCTTCCTCGTCACCATTCTCCATGCGCTTTGCCAGATCCACTTCCTCTTGGGGGGTCAGAAGGGGAACCCGGCCAATTTCTTTAAGGTACATGCGGACAGGATCATCTATGCCGACGCCCTCAGGGATGGACAAGTCGACTTCCACTTCTTCAGGCGGGGATTCAATGGATGCGCTGCTAACAGGCCCTGTTTCGGGTGCTTCCGGAACAACTTCTATACCCAAGCCTGCCAACTTTTCATAAATATCATCGATTTGTTCGGGTGTCAGGTCGGTCCCCTGAAGACTGTCCATAATCTCGTTGTAAGTCAGGACACCGCGTTTTTTCCCCTTTTCGATCAAGTCCATAACACCCTCGGTTTTTTGTTCGTCCCTCACTTGCCATCAATCCCCTCTCTAGGGTATTTCCAGTTATTCGACTCAAGTTGCCGGTATTCCTGCAGCAACTGGTCGATTCTTCCCTGATCTCCGTCTCTTTCAGCCTCGTCGATCCTTTTTAGAATCATAAGCTCATGCAATAAACCGTTGTAAAGCCAGTTATTGCCCGTCTTTTCCACCTTATTGATTTCCTTCAAAAGGTTTTCCCTGCGCTCCTGACGCAAGCAGCGATTGATAGATTCCACGTATAAATTCATTATCTGAACCGGGTCCTCACCCGGAATTCCCTGGGTAAGCAAAAAACTCAACAGACCCCTTTCATCATCGTCAAGGTCTTTGAAGATTTCCACGGGTTGGTAAAGTGGCCCTTTGGCCACTTTCATACAATGTTCATATAGTTTTTGATAGGATTTATTTTTAAAGGGCGCCTGGCCCATTTTATCAACGATAGTTTTTCCCAGATCAGGGTTTTCCAACACTAGGCGCAAAAGAACAGATTCTGCCTTGCTCCTAGCATCCATTTTCTCTTCTTTATTTACTATAGTATGCTTGGATTTAACAATATCATCCGGATTTCTCCATTTTTTACCCGTATTTGTCTTAAATCGCTTAAATTCACCTGCAACTGTTTCCCAACTCAAGTTTAGTTCCCGGGCAATTGCTTTTAACCCTTCTTCTTTTTCAACTTCACTTTTTAAACCGGATATGTTTGGAAGCACCTGATTGATAATTTCCAGCTTATCTGAAACCGTTTTGACACCCCGGGCTGCCGTGCTTTGACGCAACTTGTATTCAATCAAGGAAGGAGCTGTGTCTATTAATCTTTCCCAGGCTTGATAACCATGCTTTCGCAAATAATCGTCGGGGTCCTTTCCGTCGGGGATGCTTAAAACACTAACCTGGCACCCCAATTCCTGCAAAAGGTCAAGGCTGCGGATGGTGGCCGCCACGCCGGCTGCGTCAGCGTCATAGGCAATGACCACGTTTTTACTGTAGTTCATCAGCAGCCTGCCCTGCTCCTCGGTCAGGGCAGTTCCCAGGGAAGCCACCGCATTTGTAACCCCGTGCAGGTGTGCGGTAATCACATCCATATAACCCTCCATCACGACAATACAACCTTTTTCCCGAACGGCTGCCCTCGCCAGGTGCAACCCGTAAAGGTTGCGTCCCTTGCTGAAAAACGGGGTCTCGGGAGTATTCATGTATTTCGGTTGGGAGTCATCCAGAACCCGCCCACCAAAACCTATAACCCGACCGGTAGCGTCCCAGATTGGGAGAATTATCCGGCTGCGGAACCGGTCATAGTAGCCACCGCTCAACTTCTTGACGACCAGGCCCGCCTTGGCCATCTCTTCGGGCCGGAAACCCTGCTTGCCCAGAAATCCCAGCAGGTGCTCCCATCCCGCAAGGGCAAAACCCACCTGAAAAAGATCGAGCACCTCCGGGGTAAGTTCCCGACCGGCCAAATACTGTCTTGCAAGGTCGGCGTCGTCGTGGTGCTGCAGGGTGTAGCGAAAATAATCCTTTGCCAGGCTGTTAATCCGTCGCAAGCCCTCCCGCTCGCGGTCCATCTCTTTCTGAACGGGGTTTGTACCTGCGGGTATGGTAATTCCGGCCTGTTCCGCTAAAAAACTTACTGCTTCGTAAAAATTCAGGTTATTTTTCAGCATTAGAAACTGAAAAACATCGCCCCCTGCACCACAACCGAAACAATAGAAAATCTGTTTTTCCGGCGTGACTGTAAAAGACGGTGTACGTTCCCTGTGAAAGGGGCAGATGCCGGTATAGTTTTTGCCTGTTTTCTTCAATTGAACGTAGCGGGAAACCACCTCAATAATATTGGATCGCAGGCGGACTGCTTCGATTATTTCATCAGGGATAAAGCCCACCCAGATCACCTACTTATTACCCTCTGTATATACAAATGATTCAACAGATAATGATAGAGTCCTGCAGCACGGGTAATGAAAATAATATCTATAAAGCGCACTTAAAATTTTTTATTAAAAGAATATTCGCTACAACTAATACTTTTCCTCCCTAGTATCGACATTTTTTTAAATAGTATTGCCATATAATGTAAGCCACATTCACTGTTCTATATTTTGTTCTTACACCAACCAGGGTAGCGGCAGAAAGTACTTCTGGTAGATCCGGACGGCAAACCTGTCCGTCATACCTGCTATGTAATCGCAAATTGCCCGCTCCGCTGTTCCGGCCCGGGCGCGCTGAAGGTATTCAACGGGCAACGAATCAACGTGTTCTAAAAAGTACCGGAACAGGCACTGAACGACATGGACGGCCTTGGCCTCCTCGCGCTTTGCATTAGATCCGACATAAACATGGCGGAATAAAAAATCCCGTAACTGGTCTGTAGAAACCTGCACCTGTGGGCTCATTTTAATCGTTCCCGGGCTGTTCCAGTTGGTCTGAATTAGGTCAAGAACCATTGTATTGATTCTGTTCCGGTGCTCCCTTCCCAGGACTTCCAGGCACTGTTCGGGAATCTGCTCAATGTTCAGCACCCCTCCCCGGATCGCGTCATCAATGTCATGGTTGATATAAGCCACCCTGTCGGCAATTTTAACAATCTGACCTTCCAGTGTTGCCGGTCTGTCCGGACCAGTGTGATTTAAAATGCCATCCCTGACCTCCCAGGTCAGGTTGAGCCCTTTGCCCCCTTCCAGCACATCCACAACCCGAAGGCTTTGCTCGTTGTGCTTGAAGCCGGGCCTAAAGACCTCGTTTAACGCTTCCTCTCCGGCGTGGCCGAAAGGTGTATGCCCCAGGTCGTGCCCCAAAGCCACGGCTTCCGCCAGGTCCTCATTGAGCCTCAACGCCCGTGCAACTGTGCGTGCAATTTGGGCAACCTCCAGCGTATGGGTGAGTCTAGTGCGATAATGATCCCCTTCGGGTATGGCGAAAACCTGCGTCTTGTGTTTCAGGCGGCGGAAGCTTTTGGAATGGATAATCCGGTCACGGTCACGCTGGAAAGAGGTCCTGACACCGCAATCAGCCTCCGGTCGCTCCCTGCCCCTGCTCGTGCTGCTAAAGCAAGCGTGTGGTGATAAAATGTTGCGTTCCAGCTCCTCGGCGCGCAGGCGGATCTGCATGCTTCCACCACCTTACAGAAAATGAGAGTTCGTAAAAATATTCGTCAATATAAATGATAATCCTGCCTGTCCAGCAACCTATTTTACAGGCCAAGGCAAACCCCGGCAGCGGGAAAACACTGCCGGGGTCATTCACAGTACACCCTTCCTTACACAATATTTATTCTCAGCATTCTTTTTTTAGACCGTGGGGAAACCCGACAAGGGGATCCTGGCTAGAACGTAATATTTGGAACCTTTGGGACTGAGTTCACTCAACATCAACTCAATTGAAATAATCTGAAGATCACCAAACTTTTTTGACCTTCCTGTAAATTCTTCCGCTCCTTTAAGAAGCATCCTAAACCCCAGAGGTGACCGGATCCTGGCCAGGGTCAGATGGGGGGAAAATTTGCGCTGCTCCGCTAGAAAGCCCAGCAGACCCATCTCCCTTTGTACCCTCCGCTGCAGGTCCTCCAGTGCTAAAGTTTCACCGGATACACCAACCCACAATACCCGGGGCCGCTCAACAGTAGGAAATACACCCACGCCGCCAAGTTCAAGCTTAAAGGGCTTAACTGCTTCCGCAGCGTGGTTCAGGCCGTCAACAATCGCCGGGACCTGCTCCTCAGAAACATTCCCCAGAAATTGAAGGGTCAAATGAAGGTTTGCCTCTTCAACCCACCTCGCGTCCGAGGGAAACCTCCTGAGAACCTGGATCAACTCCCCTAGGGATCTTTTTACTTTGCCGGGTAAGTTCACTGCAATAAAGAGCCTCATTTGCCGCAACTGCCATCACCCCATCTTCGATATTATACCCTGGATATCCCTTTTTAAAATCGATAAAAGAGGCTCAACGGCCTCCCTTTTACGCTAACCAAACCTAAAGGGTGCTGCATTCCTGCTTTGCAACAGACCCATTTTTAACTCTAGCCTGGGCGGCAGCTATCATAATAGACCGATCGTTATTTTTCACTGTTATGAAACACTTATAGCAATAGGAAAAACGAAAAAAGGTAATTTGACCAGATTTCCCGCCCATTTACCGCCTTCCAGCTCAAATTACCCCCACCTAAAGCCTTCAGGAATCACGTAAACGCTTGGCTATATCGCTGGCACTGTACAAAACGCTTGAAATGATTACCCGCTCTTCTCTGATATGGAAGAATACAGAAAAATTATCAACAGGTATTTGCCTAAGTCCCAGCGCACGTTCTTCTTCTGCCTCCATTAACCTCACACGTTCCGGGACCGTATCAAGAGTTTCGATTGCGTCAGCTATTCTGTTATACTGTCCCACGGCCGTTTCCGGAGCCTGTAGCTGCTCCGCGATATAATTATAAATCTCCTCCATATCGGAAAGTGCCTTGTCCGTGATCTGAATTTTATACTGCTTCATACGTGTGTCTTCCGAAATCTCTGAAAGGCAGCAGATGCATCCTGCACATTACCTTTTTCGATATCATTGTATCCTTCCTTTAACTTCGCATGAATTTCATCCGTTGTCATCAAATCGGCGTTTACGGAAACCGGTGCTTTCGGCAGCGTTACAGCAAAAGGTATTCCGCCAGTCATTGAAATCTGCTTAAGATAAATATCTATCGCTGTGGACATAGGTATGCCGAGTTGTGAAAGGACTTCCTCAGCCCTTCTTTTTACGTCCGGATTGACTCTTAAATTTAAAGTCGTAGTTTTTTCCATATTAATCATCTCCTTCTGATAAGATTGTAACGCTTTTGTCGTTACCTTTCAATAGAGTTTTTGATTATTTTATATAACAAAAACAAGGGGTACTGATCCTTAAAAATATTAAGTATCAGTACCCTTGTTCTATTTTTTATAGAGGTTCTCAAAGCCTTAGCACATAAGGTTTAATGAGCTTTACTCATATCACTTTAGCCTTTACTTCGATTGGTCTTTTTCGGTCACAGCAGCCTGGGCTGCAGCCAGCCTGGCGATGGGAACCCGGAAGGGGGAACAGCTAACATAATCCAAACCAATGTCCTGGCAGAACTCAATTGAACTGGGCTCCCCACCGTGCTCTCCACAGATTCCGATTAAAAGACCCGGGGTGGTCTTGCGTCCCAGTTCGACAGCCCATTCCATAAGCTTGCCCACACCCTTGCGGTCCAGAACCATAAAGGGGTTATCGGGCAAGATCTTCCTGTCCTGGTAGGCTTGAATAAATTTACCCTCGGCGTCATCCCTGGAAAAACCAAAAGTGGTCTGGGTCAGGTCGTTCGTGCCAAAGGAGAAAAAATCCGCCGAACCGGCTAATTCATCGGCCAGCAGGGCTGCCCGGGGTATTTCGATCATAGTGCCAACTGTGTAGTTGAAAGAAACCCCGGTATTTTTGACCACTTCCTCAGCCTCTGAGACGATCAGCCGGCGCAAGAAGGAAAGCTCATTGATTTCAATTACAAGAGGAATCTCCACTTCGGGGATGGGATCGAAACCTTCCTTAACCAACTGGGCTGTGGCGAGGAAAATCGCCCTGGCCTGCATTGCGTAAATTTCGGGAAAAGTAACCGCCAGGCGGCAACCCCGGTGTCCCAACATGGGGTTGAGTTCGGCCAGAGACCTTACCTTGCGCAAGAGCTCCTCCTTGGCCTGAATCTCAGCCCGGCTGCCTTCTGTCAGCCGCAAGCGGGTCAGTTCTACCATGAGCTCCTCCGCATTGGGTAAAAACTCATGCAACGGTGGGTCTAAAAGCCGGATGGTTACCGGCAGGCCATCCATAGCTTTTAAGATCCCGTAAAAATCACCCTGCTGCATGGGCAGTAGCTTATCCAGGGCAACCTGCCGCTCCACCTTGCTCGCGGACAGAATCATCTCCTGGACAAAGGGCAGACGGTCCTGGGCCATGAACATATGCTCGGTACGGACCAAACCTATTCCTTCAGATCCAAATTCCCTGGACTTGGCAGCGTCCTGCGGGGTGTCGGCGTTTGCCCTGACGCCCAGGGTGCGAATCTGGTCAGCCCACTCCAGAAGTCTTTTAAATTCAGGCGACAACTCGGGATCGAGCATCGGCACCGCGCCAAGGATCACGTTACCCGTGGAACCGTCTACAGAAATGGTGTCGCCTTTTCTGACCACCAGGCTGCCAATTGAAAACATATTCTCCCCGTAATCGATACTTACGGACTCGCAGCCGCAAACACAGGGCTTACCCATCCCCCGCGCTACGACAGCAGCATGACTGGTCATCCCTCCCCGGGAGGTAAGGATGCCCTGGGACGCCACGATTCCATGAATGTCGTCAGGAGTCGTTTCAGTACGAACCATAATCAGCTTTTTACCCTCCGCATTCAGCCTTTCGGCCTCGTCCGCATCAAATACAACAATTCCTGAGGCAGCCCCGGGTGAAGCCGGTAGTCCCCTGGCTACAATATTTAGCTTTGCGCGGGTGTCGATCCGTCGGTGCAGCAGCTGGTCAAGCTGTCCCGGCTCAACCCTCAACACGGCGTCATCCCGGCTAATCAAACCTTCATCAACCATGTCCACGGCAATTTTAATGGCAGCCTGGGCCGTACGCTTACCGTTGCGGGTCTGAAGAATCCAGAGCTTGCCCCGCTCGACAGTGAATTCGATATCCTGCATATCCCGGTAGTGCTTACCTAAAAGCACGCACACTTCGGCGAACCGCCTGTAAACCTCCGGCATGTCCTGTTCCAGCGCCTCAATCGGCTGAGGGGTCCGAATGCCGGCTACGACATCCTCACCCTGGGCGTTGATCAGATACTCACCATAGAGTTTATTCTCCCCGGTTGAAGGGTTGCGGGTAAAAGCAACACCGGTGCCGCTGTCGTTCCCCAGGTTGCCGAAAACCATGGCCTGAATATTGACTGCCGTCCCCAGGTCGTCAGGAATTTTATTGATCTTGCGGTAAACATGGGCACGGTCGTTATTCCAGGAATTAAAGACGGCATGAACCGCCATAAAGAGCTGTTCCATAGGATCCTGCGGGAAAAGGCGGCCGGTTTCTTTCTGGATCAACTTCTTGTATTCGGCAATGATTTCCCGCCAGTTCCCGGCGGAAAGTTGATTATCTAAATAAATTTGAAACTTTTCCTTCTGGTTCTCCAGAATTCTTTCAAACCTGTGGTGCTCCACCCCCATCACAACATCACCAAACATGTTGATAAAACGACGGTAGCAGTCCAGAGCAAAGCGCTCGTTCCCAGTGGCTGAAGCTAGGGCCTCCACGGTGCAATCGTTCAAACCCAGGTTTAAAACGGTATCCATCATCCCAGGCATAGAAACAGGAGCGCCCGAACGGACTGAGACCAGCAGTGGATTAGCTTCATCACTAAATTTTTTTCCCAGTTTTTCTTCAAGCAGGACAATATGCTTCCGGATTTGTTCTTCCAGCCCTTCCGGAAACTGCTGTCCCCGTGCGGTGAAGTCTTTACATGCTTCAGTAGTAACAATTAAACCGGGCGGAACGGGCAGGCCGATTTTGGTCATTTCGGCCAGGTTGGCCCCTTTTCCCCCCAGCAAGTTTTTCATCCCGGCATTTCCTTCTTCAAACAGGTAAACATATTTCTTACTTGACATACCTTTCACCCCTAAGATATATTTCCAGGACACGGCTGGCTGTTTCCTCAACGGCTTTGTTGGTCACATCAATAATCGAGCACCCGACCTTTTTCATGAAGCTTTCGGCGTATTCCAGTTCCCTTAGAATCCGCTTCATACTTGCATAGTCGGCTTCTGAAGTGAGACCGAGGGTATTCAGTCGCTCTCTCCTGATCTCGTGTAATTGCTGAGGCCGAATCGTCAGACCGACCAATTTATGATGCGGCAGGCGAAAGAGCTCATCCGGCGGCGAAACCTCCGGAACCAGCGGAACATTGGCCGATTTAATCTGCTTGTGCGCCAAGTACATGCACAGGGGTGTCTTTGAAGTACGGGAAATCCCGATTACCACCAGGTCAGACCGCAGGATGCCCCGGGGGTCCTTGCCATCGTCGTACTTGACGGCAAACTCTATGGCTTCAACCTTCCGAAAGTACTCGCTGTCCATTTTACGGACCAACCCCGGCTCCAACTTCGGCCTGCGGTGAACAAGAATGGACACCGCTTCCATCATCGGGGTCAGGACATCTACCGTTGGGATACCATACTTAGCCGCTTCTTTGACCAACAGTTCCTTTAATTCCGGGATCACCAGCGTATAGGCTATCACACTGTTAAAAGAGCTCGCTTCTTCCATAATTTCGGGGATCTCATTCGGATCATTTACATAAGACAAACGACGGATATCCACCCCGCCGTGATTGAACTGGATGGCAGCCGCGCGGGCTACTAGTTCCGCAGTCTCGCCGATGGAATCGGATACGATGAAAATGACCGGTTTGGCATCCATGGAAATGATAAACTCCCCCTTAACACCCTTCTCCCAGTTCCACAAAAAGCCGCGCAATATTGGTCTTGCTCAGGCGCCCGATCACTTCCAGTCCTTCGCTACCATCGGGCAGGACAGTCTTGCGGACAACCGGCAGTGCATCAACCTCATGGGTTATAATTTTCTTTGCAGCCGACCAGGCTGACTCTTCAGGTGTCGTATATTGTACGTTAGGCATCCGGGTCATGATGACTCCGACTGGAAGCTGGTGAATGTCGTGACCTCCCAGGGTGGTTTTGAGCAAATCTTTTCGGGAAATAACACCTTCCAGCAACCCCACCCCCTTTACCACAAAGAGAGTCCCTACATCCTTGATAAACATTGTCACAACAGCATCGTACACGCAACAACTTTCGGAAACCACGATAGGGATGGAAAAAACGCTATTCACTGGAACGCTGCGAAGTTTTTCCGCTACAACCCGGTAGGGGGACTTTCCACTGTGAAAATAGCCCACTCTCGGACGCGCTTCCAGGAGTCCGGACATTGTCAGGATGGCAAGATCAGGCCGTAAAGTCGCCCTGGTCAGGGAGAGTTTTTCGGCAATCTGATCCCCGGTTATCGGCCCGGAATTTTTAACGATTTCCAAAATGGTCTCCTGCCGCCTGGTTAATTCCAAATCCATCGCCCCTTAGAGCATATATGACATACTAATGCGAATTGATATCTATATAATATACTATATAAAGGAGCATTTCCCTCCATATTTCTTAAAACCTTGAAAAGTTTATTGAAAAAAATTTTATTCATAGTAATTACTTCATATTAATTACTTATTCGATTACAATCTTGCTCAAATCTGCCACCCGCTGGACCAGAACGGCCAGTCCTGCCAGGAGAGCCAGCCGGTTCGCCCGCAGTTTTTCATCTTCAACCATGACCATTACAGAATTGAAGAACTGATCTAGGGGCGCCTGAAGGGTGGCAATGGCGGCCAGCAGTGCGTGGTAATCCCGCTGTTCCAATAAGATTTGGGCCTGTTCCTGGACCCTTAAAAAATGCTGATACAGTTCTCTTTCACTGCTTTCTCCCATCAGAGCCGGGTCCGGACAGAGCACGGGGGCCTTTTTGGCCAGGTTATTGGCACGAATATAGGCCGTCAGTAGATCACCGAAAGCAGGGTCCCGCCGAAAATCTGTTAAGGCTTGGACCCTTAGAAGAGTGTCGCTGAAATGATGAAAGCCTGATGCCAAAACTGCTTCCACCGTATCATAAGCAAAGCCGCGGTCGCTAAAGATACCCTTAAGACGCTGCCTGAA
>DHTR01000067.1:32634-32982 GCA_002408725.1 Pelotomaculum sp. UBA5255 | reverse complement strand
CCCTTAAGACGCTGCCTGAAAAATTCCGATATATCTTCCTTCACTTTTTCCAGGCTGATTTTCAGGTCTACCTTGCCCTGATAACCCCGGTAAGCCGCTTCAACCAACTGCTCCAGAGAAAGATCGAACTGTCCTTCCAGAATGATATGACTGATTCCGAGAGCCTGGCGCCTCAAGGCATAGGGATCCTGTGATCCGCTGGGCTGAATGCCGATTGCAAAGCAACCTGTAAGATTATCCATTTTATCCACGATGCTCAGGATTTGCCCGGGCAGGCTGGAAGGGAGGCCGTCTCCGGCAAAACGCGGCAGGTAGTGCTCAGCTATAGCCAGTGCCACAGCCTTCTTC
>DHTR01000067.1:25927-32473 GCA_002408725.1 Pelotomaculum sp. UBA5255 | reverse complement strand
ACGCTCTTCCGATCTCAGTGCCACAGCCTTCTTCTCACCGGTGCGCTCCGCATATTCCCTGCCCATTAAACCCTGCAGTTCCGGGAATTCATAAACCATGTTGGTAACAAGGTCGGCCTTGGCCAGATAAGCTGCCCGCCGGATTTGCTTAAGATCCTGCTCCCCGGCGTTCACAGCTTCACCCAGAAACTCCGCCAGGGCGACCAGCCTTTCGACCTTGTCGTAAACAGTCCCAAGGCTCTCCTGAAAAACAACTTTCTTTAAATCCGGCACCTTTTCTACCAGTGGTGCCTTCAGGTCTTCCTCGAAGAAGAAGTTTGCATCAGCCAGGCGGGCCCGCAGAACCTTCTCGTTGCCGGCCCGAACTAGATCCAGGTGATCCGCCGCACCGTTCTTGACAGCAATAAATTTTGGCAGCAGGCAGCCGTCAGACCCCACCACCGGAAAATAGCGCTGGTGCTCCCTCATCGGGGTGACCAGGACCTCCTTCGGCAGCCTCAAATAGTCCCGGCTGAATTCCCCCACCAGGGCGGTCGGGTATTCCACCAGGTTTTTGACTTCGTTGAGCAAATCTTCATTCTCTTCTACTGCACCCCCAACTGACGCCGCCATTTCCTGAACCTGGCGCCAAATAGTAGCTTTTCTCTCCTCAAGATCAACCATAACATAACTACTCCGCATTTTTTCAAAGTATTCCATTGAAGTTGACAGAATCACGGGCTCCTTGCTCAGGAAGCGGTGACCGTAGGTAACCCTTCCGGCTTTCTGACCTGCAAACTCAAATTCCACAATCTCGCTTCCAAAAAGCGATACGATCCAGCGAATCGGTCGCGCAAAACGCACTTCCAGGTCGCCCCAGCGCATTGGCTTGGGAAAATGCAGACCCGCAATCAGGGTTGCAGCAATTTCGGGAAGGACTTCCCGCGCCGGCCGGCCGGCCTCTCGTCTGAAGGCAAACACGTATTCAACATGCCCGACTGGTTTTTTAACCAGGTCTGCAACGGTTACCCCCTGACCCCTGGCAAAACCTTCTGCTGCTCTGGAGGGCGTCCCGTCTGATTTATAGGCAACCTTTACAGCCGGACCCTTCACTTCCATCTCCAAAGACGCCTGGCTTACCGCCAGACCCTCAACGAACAAGGTCAGGCGACGGGGTGTCCCGTATGTTTCGATCCGGTTAAAAGAAAGTCTTTGCTCCTTCAAAACAGCGGTTGATTTTTCTTTTAGCTCGTCCAAGGCTGGGTCCAAAAACCTGGCCGGCATTTCTTCAACACCTATTTCCAGGAGATAGTCAAGGCAATGATCTTTTTTTGAAGTCTTTTTCACAACCATACCTCTTACGCCCCCTTCACTTTCAGCAGCGGGTAGCCCATAGTCTCACGCTGTTCTACATAGGCCTGGGCGCAGACCCGCGCCATATTCCTCACCCTGGTAATGAACCCCGTGCGCTCCGTAACGCTTATTGCCCCGCGGGCATCCAGGAGGTTAAAGGTGTGGGAACACTTTAATACATAATCATATGCCGGCAAAACGAAGCCTTTTTTAATCACACTTAGGGCCTCCCGCTCATACAGATCAAAGAGTTTAAACAGCATATCGGTGTTCGCAAGCTCAAAGTTGTAGTGGGAGTGCTCCACCTCGCCACGCTGGTGAATATCGCCATAAGTAATGCCCTCTACCCAGGTAATATCGTAGACGCTATCTACGCCCTGAACAAACATGGTCAACCGCTCCAGGCCGTACGTGATTTCTGCGGAAACTGGCCTGCAGTCAATGCCGCCGCACTGCTGAAAGTACGTGAACTGTGTGACCTCCATTCCGTCCAGCCATACTTCCCAGCCCAGCCCCCAGGCGCCCAGGGTAGGTGATTCCCAATTATCCTCCACAAAGCGAATATCGTGCTCATCCGGGTCAATGCCGATGGCCCTCAGACTGTCCAGGTAGACTTCCAGCACATTGTCCGGTGAGGGTTTTAAAATAACCTGATACTGGTAATAGTGCTGGAGGCGGTTGGGGTTCTCCCCGTAGCGACCGTCGGTAGGCCGCCGGGAGGGTTCAACATAGGCTACCCGCCAGGGTTCCGGACCAAGTGCCCGTAAAAAGGTCGCCGGATTCATCGTTCCGGCTCCTTTTTCCACGTCGTAGGGCTGTTGAATAATGCAGTTTTGCCGAGACCAGAAATCGTTTAGCTTTAAAATGAGTTCCTGAAAATTCATAAAAACCTCCTTAAAATGTTACTGGACACTATGCCGCCGGCGCAAGCAGAAAATCATATTTTAAACAAAAGAACCCCCGCCCCTGGTATGATTCTACCAGGGACGGGAGTTTGTTCCCGCGGTTCCACCCTGATTGGCCGCAATTGTAGACGCCGGAATGGTTCCGGGCGTTAGGCAGCCAGGAAAGCGCGAATAAGCGACCTCCTGAAAACCCTCGCAGCCCCCTTTTTAAGGCAAGCTTTACTAACCAAAACAAGCACCCCTGGCGCGGATCTTTCATAAGGGCTGTAGGAAGCCCGCCATGCCAGAACGTTTTGGTGTTCCTCTTGCGGCTCGGAAACCCCCTTCACCGGCTATGCTTTACCCACTTCCACCACTTCGGGCTCTCTGAAAAACCATCCTCCGGCTACTCTTTTTCTTCATCGCCTCATATTATTTTATCAAATTTACCAAATTCCCAGTTCAAAGTCAATCCCGACCGCTAAATATCCTTATATAACTTTACCGTAAGACGATTGCCCCGTAAAAGGTAGTCAAACCGGTTTTTTGTCCATGTCAACATTTTCACACTCCGGTGTTTCTTCCTGGCGCTCAAACTCAAGGGTATACTTATTTGCCATGGCGGCGACCGTACCCAGTGCTCCCAGCACGGCGATTTCGCTGCTGGCCAGGGCTCCGATTATCCCCAATGCCCCGATTGAAGCCGGAAACTCATAAACCGTATGATCCCCTTTTTTTATCTTGATCCGGTACATTTGTCCCTTTTGCAAAAGACCCTTAAACTGCCCGACCATTTCTTGTCCCCGGGCTTGAAAGCGTTCACCCAAATTACGCTCCTTCTCCTCCATGTTCACCAGGGCCTGTATAACATCCCCACCCGCCTGCTCCAGAGCTTCCCTGGCCTCTTTATAACCGACACCCAGGCGCGCTCTTAAAAGATCGATCTTTTCAAGTTCGCTGGTCAATCTGTACACCTCCATTCTTTTGCTTTAGTTAAACCCTGGATTCCTTTTTTTATACATACGAGCCGGCCGAACCGGCTCGAAAGCGATTTAGAAAGGCAGCTGACTTGAATTCCTGCTCAAGGTGATATATTAAATATTCATGCAACAATTTTTTCAACTGGTCCCTGGTCTGGCGATCTACCTTTAACTGGCGCAGCCTGGACGGGTGCCAGCGCAAGAGAACTTTCAAATTCTCCACCAGGCCCCTGTTGCAGGGTAACGCCTCCGGATCGGCAGACCCGCAGGCGCCGCACAAGCTCCCGCCCAGGCTCGGGCTGAAACACAGCCGCCCTGCCAGTGGCCCCTGGCAGTTCGCGCAAGTCTCCAATACCGGGTTATAACCTGAATAACCCGCCGCCTTGATTTCAAAAGCACGGGCCAGTAACTCCAGGTCTTCCGTCGCCATCAGGCGCAATGTTGTTAATAAAAGCAAAAAAAGAGGTTCGCTGGCTTCCCCCTCGGGGGTAAATGCGTCAACCAGCTCAAAGAGGTAACTGGCGTAGCTAATTTTTTCAAGGTCTCCCCGGAGATAAGAAAACATCTCCACCCCTTCGCATTGGCTGACTGAATCCAGGTTCCGGCCCCGGTGGATTAGAAAATTTGTACGGGTAAAAAGCTGCACGGCGCCTCGCTTACGGCTGGACGGTTTAGAAACGCCATGGGCCATCACCTTAATCTTGCCGAATTCCCTGGAGTACAGGATTAATAGCTTGTCGCCCCCGCCGCAGTCCCTGGCCCGGAGTACCAGCGCTTCAGTTTTGTATAATTTCATAAAGATACTCCCACTACTTCTACTAAACATTTCATTTTTTCAAAATTGCAAAATCATCATTTCGAGTGTACTATACTATACTTGAAATTCTATGTCCAGAAAACCTTAAGGTTCCTGATCCCAGACCGATTCCTAGCTCAAAAATACAATTAAAAAATAACCTGTTATCTCGCTGGGCTAACAAGCTGAAACCATAACCGAAAAGGATCTCTGCCCGGGTTTAAAAAAACTATTTTATCCTGGGTGATAAGGCCCAATTAAAGTACAGGTGAAGAATAATTTCGACTAACCCAATCATGAAGCTAATAAATAAAAAACCTGGAATGGCGTAAGGTACCGGCATTGTGAGAAAGTGGGCAAACCAGATCGCAGCGTAGGTTATAGCAACATCCAGGGATGCGGAGATAAGAAGGCCAGATTTATGATCCACGTTCGGAATGATAAATTCAGGCAGCGGGATCAGGTCCATCGTCGAGGTAATTACAGCGAGGATTAAAGCTGTTGTCAGAGCTTGGGTGGTTAGCATTCCGCTGTATAGCGGCAATAAAATACCCAGGACAAGGCTGTATGGAATGATTTTAATTGCGATTGCAATAATATGACTGTACATCATTTCCGAATCACTCCCCGGGGTTTATTATACCCCGCAAAGCAAATAATAAATCCTCGAAAGAGGCCGAACATCCAATTTCGTTTTCTAATGGCAACTTGTCAGCAGCAGTTGTGAATAAATAATTACCACACTACCTCAATAGAATACTGCTGGCCAGGCTAAAATAAATCAACATGCTGGTGATGTCCATCAGGGTCGTAATAAAAGGGCCCGAAGCCAGTGCCGGGTCAATACCGAGGCGATGGATAATCAACGGGATAAAGCTCCCCAACAGCGTAGCAATGACAATACTTACGGCCAGCGACAGCCCCACTACCAGCCCGAGCAGGGGTATTCCCTGCCAGATGTAAGCGGTTACCGCCATGACCACGCCGCTGACCAGGCCGATTAAAACGCCGACCCTTGTCTCCCTCCAGATTACTTTCAAGACATCCTCAGACCCCACCTCCCCGGTGGCCAGTCCGCGCACCACCACCGCCAGGGACTGGGTAGCGGCGTTACCCGGCCCCCCTGCCAGGATGTGGATAAAGAAGGCCAGTATGGTCATGGTTTCCAGCGCTCCAGAGAAGAAATTAATGACATTTCCAGCCATCAGTCCCCCGAATAACAAACCCACCAGCCAGGGCAGGCGCTTGGCTGCACGACGCCAGGTCCGGACCTCGTATTCCTCTCCCTCCAGGTCAATGTTACCTGACAGGCGCATGATGTCTTCCGTTGCCTCTTCCTCGATGACGTCCAGGATGTCATCTATGGTTACAATACCGAGAAGTTCATGGTCATCATTGATTACCGGGATAGCCAGAAAGTCGTACTTGGCCACCTGACGGGCCACCTCTTCCTGGTCGGTCCTGACGTTTACGCTGATCACACCGGTGTGCATGATTAACTCAACGGGTGCTTCAGGGTCCGCAATAATTAATTCCCTCAGGGAAAAAACACCGATAAGCTGATTGTTCTGATTGACGACATAAACATAATAAATTATTTCTGCCTCACGGGCTGTCTCTCTCAAGGCCTGGATGGCCTGTCGGCCGGTAAGGTCTTTTTGAACAGCCGCGTATTCGGTGGTCATGATCCCGCCGGCGGTTTCTGTACCGTATGCCAGAAGCATCCTTATTTCCCGGGCTTCTGCCGCGGCAATGATGCCCAGCAGCTTTTCTTTTTCGCCCCTGGGCAATTCACCAAGTAGGTCGGCGGCGTCATCACCGGGCATTCCTTCCAGGATTTTAGCGGTGCGCTGCCTTCCCAGCCCTTCCAGCAGCGGAACCACCATTTCCCGGTCCAAGTCAAAAATGACCCGGGCCGCGTCTTCGGGCTCAATGCTCCGGAGAATTTTGACCCGCTGGGCCAGGTTTAGGGCGGGAAATGCTTCCGCAAGATCAGAGGGATGTAATTTCTTAAGGTATTCCTGCAGTTTCTCGGGGGATTTTTTTGCCAGGTCCCCCAAAAGGATACCCCTGTCTCCCTTTCTTTCTATGCTCCTGTCACCAGGCATCATGGATAACCTCCAGTATTCAAATCCCCAAAAAACACAGAAAACTGTCCACCGGGCAGGTGGACAGCCTTCCTTCTTGTTCGCACACCGCCATTTTTAGTCTATCCTACACTTCTTCCCTATAACCAAACTGGTGAATCTGAGCTTCCTTATTCCTCCAGTCAGTCTTTACTTTAACCCAGAGCTCAAGATAAATCTTTGACCCCAGCAGATTCTCAATATCTTCCCTGGCCAGTTGGCCGATTTGCTTGAGCATCTGTCCCTGTTTTCCAATCAGGATGCCCTTTTGCGATTCTCTTTCCGTGTAGATAACGGCGCGCACTGCGATGATCTGATTGGGTCGCCGGGTCAGTTCCTCAATCACCACCGCAACCGAATGGGGTATTTCCTGGGAGGTGAGGTAAAGGACCTTCTCGCGGATCAACTCCGCCATGATAAAGACCTCC
>DHTR01000067.1:15035-25743 GCA_002408725.1 Pelotomaculum sp. UBA5255 | reverse complement strand
TGATAAAGACCTCCGGCCTGTCAGTGATCATCTCATCGGGATAGTATTTTGGCCCTTTCACCAGGTTTTTTGTAATGATCTCAAGCAAGCGGGGCAGATTTTCCCCGGTGCGTGCGGAAACAGGCACTATTTCCATAAAGTTGTAAAGCTTGCTGTACTGTTCAATCAGGGGCAGAAGATCCTCCCTCGGGACCAGGTCAATCTTATTTATAACCAGAATGACCGGTGTTTTAAGGCCTTTAAAGCGGTCCATGACAAAACGGTCACCGGGCCCCGGCGGCTGGTGTGCTTCCACCAGGAAAAGAATTACATCAACCTCGTTTAATGTTTTCAGGGCTACCTGAACAAGGTGCTCTCCTAGTTTATGCTTTGGCTTGTGGATACCGGGGGTATCCAGGAAAATAACCTGACTATCCTCCCGGGTGAGAACACAGAGGATCTTATTTCTTGTGGTCTGAGGTTTGGCCGAGATAATAGCCATTTTCCTTCCCATCAGTTTGTTTAGAAGGGTTGATTTGCCCACATTGGTCCTGCCCACAAGCGCAGTGAACCCGGACTTGAAGGAATTACTTTCTTTTGCCAAAAAAACCACCCTTTATTAGCCTTTAGAGCTACTGCAATTACCTATATTTTCAGAATTCAAACAAAATAATCTGGATCTTGTCGGATCCAGCCCAAAATCAATGCTAAACAAAACCCGGGGCTACCGGTTAACCGGCTTAATTATTTTCGCAAGCAGTTTCCCCTGGTCAAAAGCGCAAGGCAAAAGCTTATCCAGCGTCTGAACAAGGTAATCCCCCTGCCCGTTGACCATGTAGACTTTCAGCTTTGTTCCAAACTCGGCCAGAGCCTGGCGACAGGCGCCACAAGGCACACAGTAGTCAACGGCGCCGGCCGTTATAGCGATGGCCTCAAAATCAAGGTCGCCGCCGGATATGGCCTTGAAGAGGGCTACCCGTTCAGCGCAGCAGGTCAGGCTATAGGACGCGTTTTCAATATTGCATCCCGTATAATAACGGCCTTGCCTGGTCAGGATAGCAGCGCCCACTTTGTAATTTGAATACGGCGCGTAAGCCCTTTCCCTTGCGGCCGTTGCGGCATTGATCAGCTTTTCAACCGGAAAATCCATCATTGCTCCCTTTCCAGAACCGACGTTAAGCTAATATTTTTCAAGATCACAACAGGCCGCTGAACGCTCCTTTCCAGATCATCTTTCCGCCTACAGTCCAGACTTATTCCCCTTTTCTTCTTGAGTTTTAAATAGTTTCCGATCCCTTCCCGCCCTGAATTTTGCCGCCCAAAACCCCAGTTCACCACCCTGCCAGTTTGAAAACCACTACAGTAACGAGGATTCCCAGCAGCGCCCCGGCAATAATCTCAATGAGCGTATGCGATCCTGACTCCAGCCTCCCGTGGGCCACCAAGATCGCCATTAATAAGGCAACGGTGGTGACCAGCAAATTCCCTGTAAGCAGGGTAAGCGCCGTACCTCCCGCGAAGGCCAGGGCCGTATGTCCGCTGGGCAACCCTCCTCCTGCGCCGGTTTCCCTGGCGCTCCAAGCCTTTCCTGCAATGGTCAGCAAAACCACCAGCAGAAAAGCCACAAGTGTCACAAAAAGAGGGGCTTGTTTGCCCCCTGTACCAGCGTTCGATGAAATGCCTTCCAGACAGGGATAAAAGATGACATAGGCCACGACAAGCGCGTTTAGAGCAGTGATTAGCACGGCCCCCGCAGCTATATTCTTGGAAACCTCTGCCAAGTGATGATATTCCTGGACAAAAAGATCAACCGCCTTTTCAACAGCGGTATTAAACATTTCCGCCATGATCACCAGGGTAATGGTAAAAAATAGTAGCACAAGGTCCCTGGAACTGATTCGGAAATAAAGCCCCGCTCCCAGCACCACCAGTGCGGCCGTAAAATGGATGCGCATGTTGCGCTGCGTTTTTAGTGCATAAACGATCCCGGCCACGGCGTAATGAAAACTGTTTAAAATTTTACCCAGTCCCACGGTACGCCACCTACCTGTTTGTCTTTACGCGCTTTCAACCTACCATATTTAGAAACCTAAACCATTTAAATTAAAGACGATGGGTGAATTATTATCTGGGAAGGCTTAAGTGAGTTAGAATCTCTTCTTCCTTTTGGCGCATGCTTTGGCGATCTTCCTCCCCCTGGTGGTCATAACCCAGCAGGTGTAAAACGCCGTGTACGGTTAAATAAGCGGCCTCCCGGCGAAAGCTGTGGCCGAACTCCCGAGCCTGACGCCCGGCCGTCTGCAGCGAGATCACAACATCCCCCAGAATGACTTCCTCTTCCTCTCCCGGAACAGACTCCCCTTCCAGCATCGCAAAGGAAAGCACATCGGTCGGGCTGTCCATACCACGGTATTGCTCATTCAACCCTTGAATACGGGCGTCGTCCACAAACACCAGGCTCACTTCGGCCTCTTCCCCGTAGCCTTCGTCCTTTAAAACGGCCTGTACGGCCAGGGTCAGGAAATCAACCAGGCTGTCATCAACCGCCACTTCTTCCTGCAAGTTGCTTACGAGAACCGACATGCTTTTTTCTCCTTTCGATTTCTTGAGCCAGATCGGGGTACTCAATCCGTGAGTGGAATATCCCAGATAACACCCTGACAAAAGCAACAGCGATTACATCAAGGTCCTTTAAGGTAAGATCACACTCGTCAAGCTGACCGTCATTTAATTTGTCTTTGATAATTTTTCGCACCAGCCCTTCCACCCGGCCCGGCGTACGGTTTTGAAGAGACCGGACCGCAGCCTCCACCGAATCGGCCAGCAAGACCAGGGCCGCTTCTTTGGTCCGGGGCTTGGGACCTTCATACCTGAACTCTTCCTCGGTCACGGTCTCCGCCCGTTCGCTTTCCAGGGCCTTGTGGTAAAAATAACTGACCATGCTGCTGCCGTGGTGCTGTTCAATAATGTCAATGATGCCCTGCGGCAGCTTGTGCTCCCTGGCCAATTCCACCCCGTCCTTAACGTGCGAGGTTAGAATCAGCGTGCTCAGGGAGGGGGCAATTTTATCGTGGGGATTGTCACAGGCCATTTGATTTTCAATAAAAAAATACGGCCTTTTGATCTTGCCGATATCGTGGTAGTATGCCCCCACCCTGACCAGCAAAGACTCGCCTCCCAGCGCATCCGCAGCCGATTCGGCCAGGTTGCCCACAATAATGCTGTGGTGATATGTCCCGGGAGCTTCGGTAAGAAGCTTTTTCAATAAGATATTATTGGGGTGGGAAAGCTCCAGGAGTCTTACGGGAGAGGTAATCTGGAAAGTATGCTCAAAGAAAGGCAGCGAGCCGTTAGTCAGGATGGAAGACAGGATCCCGCTGGTAATACCCAGGGCCAGGCTCGTAGAGATCAGCAGTCCAAGTGGGGTTCCTGTAACCAGCCCTACAACAAAAATTGCCACGACATTGGCGCCGCTGGTGTAAAACCCGGCCCGGACGAGATCGCCGCGCTGGCTGAGTTTGGATACGCTGTAAACTCCGGCAATTCCACCGATCAGGCCCACCAATCCGAAGCGAAGTTGGTTGTCGGTCATTATGGCCAGCATAAAGCTCATTATGGCCACCACCAGCACCGCCAACCGGGAATCCAAAAGAATAGCAATCAACATCCCGGCTGCGGCAAGCGGCACCATGTACCCGAACTGGGCGCCGAATTCCGGCCACTGGTTGACATTGATGGCAATGATAGCCTTACCTACCGCTAAAACAGCCAGCACGATTATCCCCAGCAGGTAAATGTGCCCAGGTTGGTCATAAATCTCCCGATTTTGCTGGAAAAGATAAAAGAGAACCAGCACCGTCAGCAAGGCCACCAGCAGAAAAATACCCATAACAGAGGTCCAGGGTAGTTTGGTCCGGGTGAGGCCCAGGGCCTGAAGTTTGGCCATGTGTTCCTCGGTTACAATTTCACCCACCCCGATAATCTTTTCACTTTCCTTGACGGAAATCATGGTTGGCGAAACGAGCGCCATGGCCTCATCCTGTTTTTGCTTTGTTTTTTCGTAGTCAATAAAGGCATTCGGACGCAGGTAGAGGTCAATCATGCCGACGGAAAAACCCTCGTAATGTTGGGGCAGACTCATTCTGGAAACCTGGCCGGTAATGGTTTTCCTGGCCTCTGCCAGCTTGTCCTGGGTAATCCCTTCGCCCTCCTCCATGGTCACGGCAATCATGCCTTTCAAGGAGTTTTCCACCTGCTGCGTGTAACTTGGGGAAGACTCGGCCAGCTTCTCAATATCCGCGCCCGGCAAGGTAAAGGGAAGGATCTCAACAAGTTTATTCACCTTGGCGGCACGGTCCAGGCTGTTGTCATTTTGTACTTCACGCACCGCTCCCGCCACATCGGAAATATCTTTTTGGACGCCGATGCTGACCTGCGGGTCCTTGGCGAAAACTTTGTCCACCTTCTCGGCGGCAAGGCGGCGCTGTTCGGTGGTCTTGTATTTATCTTCAAATAAGATACTTCTGTCTGCATAAAAGGTTTTAGGAGATACTTGTCCAACCTGCAGGTTTGTTTTGTCCGGAAAAAAGTTTACGGAGATGATCAGGGTCAAGAGAAGCAGAAATAAAATTGCCGCGCAGCCCCTCCGTATCTTGCGCTGCCTTGCCAGCAGGGACAGGACGGCCGTAAACTTATTTTTCATACCGCCTAAAGTGAGCATTGGTTTCACCCCTATTTGGCCATACCTTCCTGCCCTTCTTCATCATAAGCTTTAATGATTTCCTCCACCAGAGGGTGTCGGACAATATCTTCCCCGGTCATCGTATGAATACCCAGACCTTTTATACCCTTTAAAACAGCAAGGGCATGAATAAGACCGGATGCCTGTCCCCTGGGCAAATCGGTCTGCGTAATGTCCCCTGTAATGACGGCCTTCGAGCCAAAGCCGAGACGGGTCAGGAACATCTTCATCTGTTCCGGGGTGGTATTCTGTGCTTCATCCAGAATGATAAACGAGTCTTCCAGCGTCCTTCCCCGCATATAGGCCAGAGGAGCAATTTCAATGATGTTTTTCTCCAGGTATTTGAGGGTGTTATCGACACCTAAAACATCGTAAAGACTGTCATAAAGTGGCCTCAAGTAAGGGTCTATTTTATCCTGCAGGTCGCCCGGCAGAAAACCAAGTTTCTCGCCCGCTTCCACAGCGGGACGGGTCAGAACCAGGCGCTCCACGTCCTTGTTGCGAAGCGCCTTGATCGCCATGACGACCGCCAGGTAGGTCTTCCCCGTGCCGGCCGGCCCGATGGAAAAAACAATATCATACAGCTTAATTTGTTCGACGTATTTTTTCTGGCCAATGGTCTTTGGTTTGATTTGTTTGCCGCGGGTCGTGATCATGGCGACATCCGTTGCCAGTGACACCAGGGCATTTTTAATACCGCCCTGGGCCGCTTTAATGGCATAGGCAACCTCGCGGAAAGTCAGGCGGTTTCCGGCACGGTAGAACTTCTGCAACTGGCTCAAGACTTCCCGGGCCTGTTCCGCCTTTTCCCGATCCCCGGTAATGACCATTTCCTGCCCCCGGGCCACGAGCCGGACCTCCAGCGCCTTTTCAATCTGCGTCAGGTGTTGGTCATGCTTTCCAAAGATCTCAGCCGCAGCGACAATGTCGTCCAGTTCAAATCTTGCTTCAAATTTTTGCGACAAGAGCCGCCAGGCCTCCTTAATTCTTAGAATTAGTTAAGACTTTAAGGTTTGAATTGTTTATCTTTCCCAATATCTTGGACCACCTCGATCACGGCCTTAACACGCACAAGTTTCTCCGGGCGGCCGGTTTGCACCTCTTCCACCCACTCCTTCTCTACTCTGGTGTTTTGGGGAAGCAATGTCATCGCTTCCTTCAGGGCACTTTCCTCGGCAAGACGGCGGGCTTCCCCCAGGTTGCGCTCTTCCCGGTAGTCCGACAATTCAAGATACTTAATTGTTACTAATTCGACAGGTATGATTAGATTCCTCCATTGGGGCAGGCTTTTGACGAAAGTCTCAGCCTCATAGTGTTCAAAGGGAATATTTTGACTACCTGATAAAATTATTTCCTTACCTTCAGATTTAATACTGAGCCTGGTTTCAGTCCTGCCTGTGGGGCGCCGGCCTTCCTCAACCAGGGGAACTTCTCCGTAACCCTCGTACCAGACCCTGGCACGGACAATACCTCTAGCGTGTACGTAGCTGGCAGGCTTGAGCATACTGGACTTTTGGCCCGGCTTCTTTTCTTCTTCACCAGGGTTGGGCTGCTCTTCAATGGCAGGTATTTCACCGGATATGAGCACTTGCCCGGGAACAACAGTGTCTCCTTCCTTCACAACAGGATGGCCGCTTACGACCAGTACCTCTTTAATGAGACCTGACTTCCCCGCAACAATGTGAGAGGGGTGATGGTCTTCTTCCACGGGCAGAGTCCGCTCCGCAACTTCGATGGTTACTCTTGTTCCCTTCAGATAGACGCCTGTCCAGGCTACGAGGGGTAGTCTTTCTTCAATTTTTGCCTCGACCGCGCCCGTTTCAACCTTCCATTTGGGGACGCCCCGGATTAAGCCCGCTTCCGCTGCGACTCCCATCACTTCTGTCTTACTGAGCTGCTCGTTGCCCCTGACCTCAATGAACCAGACAAAAGAAGAAAGGAAGTAGAGGGTACTGAGGCAAAAAACAGCCCCCAGCGCCAGCGTTTTTCTCCGTCGCAGGCGAGCGCAATAAAAGGGTAAACCCTCACGCCGGCGGATCCGAAAACGGCAGCTGGTGCGCCTGGCGATATGCCGCATTGATTTCACGGCGCTCACTCTAACTTTTAAGCTTATCCCGCCGTCCCCGGACCGGCTGATCTCCCAGAGGCAAATCCCCCTGCTGGCTGCCATATTTACAAATTTCTCCGGAGTTTCACCAGTGACTAAAATGGTCACATACCCCAGTAAAAAAGACATCAGCTTAAACAAAAACATAACTTATCCCCCAGTTTTGGAATTGTTCGGACGTCCCCAGGTTTTCAGTAGCTGCGCTTGCTAGAACCTGCCTAAACAAACCTCAGGGAGCAGATCTTACCCTCCACACATAATTCGTCAGGCAGGACATTGCGAAGGATCAGGTTTTCTCCTTCCACAGCAACCTCCCCTTCCCCGACGCTTACACGGACTCCATCCGGGCTGTATTCAAGAATGCCCCGGTGGTTTTCAATAAAGAGCTGGATGTTGCCGACCAGGATAATCTTGGGCAAATCCAGCGCAACATCACCGGGTATTTCAAGAATTTCAGAAAACCGCCTTTTGACTTTCCTTTTAACGTCACGCCAGGCCATAAAAAAACCCCCTCCTTGCCACAATTTTATGCGGCCGGGGGGGAAGAAATTACCTATTAATATGACAAGCATACTTCTCCATTGGAACTATTGTAAGTATTTTACTTTCTTCTTTTCGCCTGGATCCCACCGCGAGGCCCCAGTATTTCAGCCCAGACAACCCCTTTTAAAACCTGCCCCGGACCTGAGATGTCAATGAAGTAATCTCCTCCACCGCGCCGCTTGCGGCGCTCCCGGGGGGCACAAACCCGGGTCTGCTCCGGTAGGTTTTCGGGCAGGGGCAAGCAATCCTCCGCCTCAATACGCAATTCCCGGGCCAGGCTCCCCGGTTGCTCCGCTTCAACGGAACGCCGGGCAATGGCTGCCCCTTCTGCAACTGCCTGAGGTTCCCCCTCTTCTACAGGAGCAACCGGCCCGCCGCCGCGCCCGGTGATGTAATCTGGAAGGTTCAGCTTCCGCCGCCCCCCGTCTCCGGGGACACTCTCCAAGGGCGGCTCCTCCAGGTCAGAGGGAGCTGTTCCCGCGGGTTCCTCGTATTGGCCCGGGGTGCCTGTGCGCTCCATACGGCGCCAGATGCTTCTCACGAGAATGACTAGAAGAATAATAATCCAGATCGTTTTCAAAAAAACACACCCTTAAACCAGGTTAGCATTCTCTCCAAGTACAGGTTACTTCGGGGCATTGACAGGCCCTTCATCTTCCTTGTTCCGGCCTACCCTGGAGAGCGTTTCCCGCATCTGGGTATCCGATAGGAGATTCTGGAGGTTATAGTAATCCATTACACCAAGGTTACCCTGGCGCAGGGCGTCGGCCATGGCCAGCGGTACCTGGGCTTCGGATTTTACCACCTGGGCGCGCATTTCCTCCACAGAAGCCTTCATCTCCTGCTCCCTGGCAACGGCCATAGCCCTGCGCTCCTCGGCCTTGGCCTGGGCTATCCGCTTGTCGGCCTCGGCCTGATCGGTCTGAAGCTGGGCCCCGATGTTACGACCCACGTCCACATCGGCAATGTCAATAGACAAAATCTCAAAGGCCGTCCCGGCATCCAGTCCCTTGCTCAGGACGGTCCGGGAAATGAGGTCGGGGTTTTCCAAGACGTGCTTGTGGGAATCGGCGCTACCAACAGTTGTCACTACGCCTTCGCCGACCCGGGCAAGAATAGTCTCTTCCCCGGCGCCGCCAACCAGGCGGTCGATGTTTGCCCGCACGGTGACCCTAGCAATAACCTTGACTTCAATCCCGTCCTTGGCCACGGCTGACACCAGCGGGGTTTCCAGAACCCTGGGGTTGACACTCATTTGCACCGCCTGAAAGACATCCCGGCCCGCCAGATCGATAGCCGCCGCCCGCTCGAAAGGCAGCGGAATTGCAGCTCTTTCTGCGGCAATCAAGGCGTTTACCACCCTGTCCACATTACCGCCCGCCAGGTAGTGTGCTTCCAACTGGTTCACGCTAATACCAATACCTGCCTTATCTGCCTTGATCATCGGGTTAACAATCTGCGCCGGGGGAACCCTGCGCAGCCGCATGCCAATCAGTGTAAAAATCCCCACCTTGACTCCCGCCGCCAGGGCGGAAATCCACAGTCCAACGGGAATGAAGCTAAAAATCACTGCGACTCCGATAAAGATAAAGAGAATCAACAGCAGGGAGGCCACTGCTCCAGCACCCAGCACCATAAAACCAGCTCCTTTTGAAATTATTTCTCATTCAGCTGCTTCACGACGACCCGCGTACCTTCTACCTTTACTACTACAATCCGGGAGTTGGGGGCGATAAACTCACCATCGGTCACCACGTCCAGGCGGTGTCCTTCCACCTCCGCAGTACCGGCAGGCCGTAAAGGAGTCAGGGCAAAACCCTCCTTACCCGTAAAAACACCCTGTTCCGGAGGGGCCACATAACCTTCCTCCTTTTGCTGCCTGTTTTGCAGGGTCAGCTTGAACCAAAACTTATAGCGGGACATCAATTTAAGGCAGACCACGAATATGATTATGGATGCAATCAGCGCCAGAACGAGGGCTTCCGTGACCTGGGCAACGTCAACCGCTGCCAACAGAACCCCCCAGCCAAAAAGGATAATCCCAATCACGCCGGCTACCCCGAAACCGGGGAATACAATGATTTCCAGGAGCATCGCAATTAACCCCAGTAAGAAAGCCAGCACCGCAAGCCAGTGCATCATTTCAGGTGTCATCTAATTCACCCCGCCTGTAAAAAATGCCTGGCTTTAAAGGCCAAGCATTGTGTCTTTTCTAAGATAAAACCAAGCTAGCGAAACTTCCTTTTCCTGGCTGCTTCTGACTTTTTCTTCTTGCGCACGCTGGGTTTTTCGTAATGTTCGTGCTTTCTAGCCTCGGCTAAAACGCCTGCTTTCTGACAGGTACGCTTGAAACGCCGGAGGGCACTGTCAAGTGTTTCATTTTTACCTACTTTTACTTCCGCCACTATACTTTCCCTCCCTCCGCTAAACCATAAAGCCGTAAATCTGACTGGGAGTAAGCCCATTTTCCCATTATAACAAATGCTTTACTATTATACATCAGGGTTTAACCGGGAGTCAACCAATGTCTGACTTTACCCGAAAAGGCAACCCTGTTCTCAGAGCCGGTATTTAGCCCGGAGGCCATTGAAATGAGCGCCCCGAGAGGAGATGATAGTGAATATGCATCACCACCTGCCCTGCATTCTCGCCACAGTTGTTGACAAGACGAAAGCCCTGTTCTACAAGGCCCAGTTCTTTCGCCACCCGGACAGCTGCCAACTGGACCTGGCCCATCAGAGCGGAATCCTCTTCGCTCAATTCGGACAGGGCAGGGATATGCTTTTTGGGAATAATGAGAAGGTGGACAGGAGCAGCCGGCTTTACATCTCTAAAGACCAAAACCTGTTCATTCTCATAGACAATATCCACAGGAATCTCCTTGCCGGCGATTTTACAGAATATGCAGTCCTGCATTCTTCCACCTCCTCCCTATGGGGCAATTCATACTGGTTATCTAAATATTTTATTCAACATTTTTAAGGAAAATCCTGCAGTGCAAGGAATATTATCATTAAATCATATTTCCCTTGAGGGCTGTTCCTGCCAACTCAGACATTTTGACCCGGACAACCTCCCCCCGTAATTCTTCACGTGCCGGAAAAATAACTCTTACGTAGTTCCCGGTTAACCCTTCGTACAGGGAACCTTCTTCTCCCACACGCTGCTCAACCAGCACATCCAGTTCCTGTCCGAGCAGTGACACAGCAAAGCGGGCCGCCAGCTCTTCGCCTAACTCGATCAGCTTTCGGCTGCGCTGCTCCTTGACCCGTGGCTGAATTTGTTCCTCGAACCCGGCTGCCGGAGTTCCCCTGCGCGGGGAAAACTTGAAAACGTGC
>DHTR01000067.1:12256-14863 GCA_002408725.1 Pelotomaculum sp. UBA5255 | reverse complement strand
GGAAAACTTGAAAACGTGCAGGCCGCTGAAGGATACCTTTTCAATATTACGCAAGGTGTTTCGGTAATTACTTTGGGACTCCCCCGGAAACCCGGCGATAACATCGGTGGTTAGCCCCAGGCCCGGTAAGTTTTCCCTTAACACCTCCACCATCCGGGAATACTCCCAGGTGGAATAACGCCGTCCCATCCTCCGGAGGATTTCGTCGTCACCCGACTGGAGGGGAATATGCAAGTGCCGGCAGAACTTCTTTAACCCGGACAGGACCTCTACCAGCTCCGGTGTGATGTCGTTGGGTTCAATGGAACTCAGGCGAATTCTCAACAATCCTGGAATTCCCGACAAAGCACGCAGCAAAACGGCCAGGTTCAGGTCTTGACCCAGATCCTGCCCGTATGCCCCGGTTTGAATGCCGGTTAGGACAATTTCCTTATAGCCCGCTGCGACAACCTCCTCCGCCGCTGCAAGCACATTTTCCGGACGCCTGCTGCGCAGCGGTCCCCTGGTATAAGGTACAATGCAGTAGGTGCAAAAGTTTGTGCAGCCCTCCTGGATTTTTAAAAAAGCCCTTGCCCTCTCGTCAAGGGGCAACGCCGCAATTTCTTCAAACTCTTCTCCAGCCGTGAATTCACTTACAGTGCAAAGGGGCTTACGCCCCTTTGCGGCGGCTTTTACCAAATCCACTAGCTTTGAGCGGCCCTTGGTGCCTACCACTAAATCTACCCCCGGTATCTTCAGGACCTCATCCGGGGAGATCTGGGCATAACACCCGGTCACGACAATCAGCGCCCCGGGATTGGCCCTTGTCGCGCGCCGGATCAACTGCCTTGATTTACGGTCGCCCAGATGCGTAACGGTACAAGTATTAATAACGTAGATGTCAGCCCGGTCCTCAAAGCCCACCACGAGATAACCCCGCTCCCTGAAAGACCGGGCCAGGGCGGCCGACTCGTACTGGTTGACCTTACACCCCAGGGTATAAATCGCCACCGTCTTTTCAACCATCTGACTTACCTCCCAGGTCGCCCCACTGGTACATGACCATGGCCAGTACCGCCAGGCCCGCGGTTTCAGTTCGAAGGATGCGTGGTCCAAGTGTAACCGTCCGGACACCGTGCGCACGAGCTCGCCCAACCTCGCCGGGGGCAAACCCTCCCTCGGGGCCGATAAAAACATAAATTTGTTCCTGCGGCGTACTTTCACGCAGAAAAGATTTCAGGGTTACAACATTCTCTTCTTCCCAGGGCATCAGCGCCACTGCCCCCCGGTCCAGACCCGGCAGTACCTGTTCCCAGCCTGCCGGCAAGTCGATCTCCGGAATATCCGGGCGGCGGCACTGCTTGCTCGCCTCCCTGGCAATCCGCTGCCACCGCTCCCGACGCCTGTACGGCTTGTCTCCCTCTAGTTTTACAACAGCCCGCTCACACACCAGCGGGATTACCCGGCTGACCCCGAGCTCGGTGCTTTTCTCAACAATCAAATCCATCTTTTCGCCTTTGGGAAGGCCCTGAATCAGGGTAAGCCGGGGACCGGACGGACTTGCCGGCGGGAGTTCCCCGGTCACGGCACAAACAACCTGCTCTCTGCCGGCATTCTTAATGACCGCTTGGTAGGAATTACCACAACCATCCAGGACCAGGATCTGTTCGCCCTCCCCCAGGCGAAGCACTTTCGTAATATGTATAGCATCCTGGCCCGCTATATAAACAAATCCGTTCTTGATCTTTTCGGGAGCCACAAAGAATCGGGGCATAGCCTAAGCTCCTGTATACTTCATTAATTGTAAAAACCTATTATTACCCTACCGCTCTGTTGTATTCATTAACCATAAGTATTATTTTCCACATTTCCTGCGCGCCGTAAGCGTTTCTCCGCCGACACCCCAGTTATCTGTTTCCACTTCATCAATAACGATATACGTTGTTTGAGGGTTTTTCCCCAACAAATCTGCAAGGAGCTTGGTAACCCCCTGAATTAGCTGCGCCTTTTGTTCCGCGGTTACCCCATCTTTTATAATTTTGATATTAACGTAAGGAATTGTCCGGCACCCCCTTCCCAGGATAGGAATTTCTTCCCGTCAGGATGTTTTTTTCGCCACAATTGCCACCCACTCGCCGTCTTCGAGCTGCTCGCAGACAGCCAGGCCGGCCGCCTCCAGAGCGCTCCGCACCTCGCCCGCACGGGGGTGGATAATCCCCGAGGTAATCAGGAGTCCACCAGAAGCCAGCGCCTCAGCGGCATCCGGTGCAAGGCTGATAATCACGCTGGCTATGATGTTAGAAACCACCAGATCGGCCCTGTCTTTTACGGTATCCAGCAGGTTACCCTGCACCACACGCACTTTTTCGCCCGCCCGGTTTCTTTCCACATTTTCTACAGCTGCCCGGCAGGCCACGGGGTCCAGCTCAACCGCCACCACCCGGCTTGCGCCGAGTGCTGCGGCCGCAATGGCCAGAATTCCTGAACCTGTACCCACATCATAAACCCTCTCGCCGCCGCAGATGTACTTTTCAAGCAGCTTCAGGCACAGGGACGTCGTGGGGTGGGAACCACAACCAAAGGCCATCCCCGGGTCCAGCTCAAGGACCAGTTCGTCTTTACCAGCCT
>DHTR01000067.1:491-12090 GCA_002408725.1 Pelotomaculum sp. UBA5255 | reverse complement strand
CGTCTTTACCAGCCTGGTAATCCTCCCAGGAAGGCTTAATTACGAGCCTTTGCCCCACATGCATCGGTTTATAGTATTGTTTCCAGGTGTTGGCCCAATCTTCCTCCAACACCGTGCGTGTAACTACTTCGGGTTTCGGACTGAGGGCAAGGTGGCTCAGGGCAGAAGCAAGCTTTTCCAGCCGTTTTTCCAGCCCGCTATCAACGGGTAAAAACCCCTTGACGACAGGCCTGTCCGGCTTAGTCGTTTCCGGGGAAACGGCCCACTCATCGGGGTGAGTCCGGGCAGCATACTGGAGAATAACGGCGGGGTCCTCAATAATGACCCCGCCGGCTCCCAGCTCCTGAAACAACTCGGAAACCAGTTCAACCCCATCGGGAGAGATTCGCACAGCAATTTCTAACCATTCCAAAAAAGCGTACTCCTTTGTTATCGTAAACTTAACCCATGAAGGCGTCCTTCATCTTTTCAAATAAACTCTTATCTGTAGCCTGGCCTGTTCCCTGTGTCGCCTCGCCGCCGCCAAGACTGGCAAACTCCCGGAGCAACTCCTTCTGCTTTTCGCTCAGCTTGCCGGGGGTGACAACCTTAACCCGGACGTGCTGGTCACCCCTGCCAAATCCATTAAGATGGGGGATACCCTTTCCTTTGATCCTAAAGATGGATCCTGTTTGAGTGCCCTCGGGTATTTTCAATTTTTCATTCCCTTCCAGGGTGGGTACTTCAATCTCATCGCCCAGGGCTGCCTGGACAAATGAAAGCGGTACATCACAAATCAAATCATCGGCTTCACGCCTGAAAAGTCGGTGCTTCTTGACGTGGATATAAACATAAAGATCGCCCGGAGGACCTCCCCTGGTTCCAGCCTCTCCCTCACCTGTAAGGCGGAGCCGGGAACCGTTGTCCACGCCGGGTGGCACTTTGATCTTGATACTTCGCGTTTTGCGTACCGAACCGGCGCCGCGGCAGGTAGGGCAAGGCTTCTCAATGATCTGACCGGCGCCGCGGCAGCGATCACAGGTGCGGGACTGGACAACGCGCCCAAAAGGGGTACTCTGGGCAAACTGCACCTGACCGGTGCCGGCACAGGCCAGACAAGTCCGGGGCTTACTCCCGGCAGCGGCCCCGCTACCGCCACAGGTGCCGCAGGTCTCGACTCGCGGCACCTTCACTTCCCGCTCCAGACCAAAGGCTGCTTCCTTTAAAGTAAGCTCCAGATCGGTCCGGAGATCCGGGCCTTTTTCCGGGCCGGTGCGCCTGCGGCGGCCGCCGCCGCCAAAGAAGATATCAAAGATATCTCCCATTCCGCCGAAATCACCGAACCCCTCAAACCCACCAAACCCCTGCCCATTAGCACCCGCATGACCATAATGGTCATATCCGGCTCTTTTCTCGGGGTCGCTCAAGACAACGTAGGCCTCGCTAACTTCCTTGAACTTGGCCTCAGCATCCTTGTCATCCGGGTTGGCGTCTGGATGATACTGGCGGGCCAACTTCCGGTAGGCCTTTTTTATTTCATCAGGGGACGCGTTCCGGGAAACGCCCAGCACTTCATAATAGTCTCTCTTTGCCATCTGCCTACCACCTCACTAAACTAAAACAAAGGAAAGGGGAACCTTCATTCCCCTCGAAAAGGTACCACTACGTGGTTTTAATAATCTAAAACAGGACAAGCGTGTTATTTATCCTCTTTTACTTCGAAATCAGCGTCTACGACATTGTCTTTCGGGTCCTCCCCGCCAGCCTGACCGCCTTCGGGACCGTCAGGTCCGGCCTGCCCCTGGTCGGTTTTTTGGTACATTGCCGCCGTCAGTTCGTAAAGCGGGCCGGTGATGGCCTCCAGTTTGGCCTTGATCGTATCGATATCAGCGCCTTTTATGGCTTCCTTGAGTTCGTCTGTGGCCTTTTGCAGCTTCTCGATAGCAGCAGGTTCGGCCTTATCCTTGAAGTCCTTGATGGTCTTTTCAGCCTGATAAACCATACTGTCGGCCTGGTTGTGAATCTCCACCTCTTCTTTGCGCTTGCTATCCTCGGAAGCATGCTTTTCAGCATCCTTGACCATCTTGTCAATTTCTTGATCGTTTAAGGTGGTGGTAGCGGTAATGGTCATGCTCTGCTCCTTACCGGTACCCATATCCTTTGCTGCAACATTAACAATGCCGTTCACGTCAATGTCAAACTTAACCTCAATTTGCGGTACCCCCCTGGGCGCGGGTGGAATACCAGTGAGGGTAAACCGACCCAGGGTCTTGTTGTCGCTTGCCATGGATCGTTCGCCCTGCAGCACGTGAATTTCCACGGTTGTCTGGCCGTCCGCCGCAGTGGAGAAAATTTGGCTTTTGGAAGTAGGGATGGTGGTATTCCGGTCAATCAACCTCGTAAGCACGCCGCCAAGGGTTTCAATCCCCAGGGATAGAGGCGTTACATCCAGCAGCAGGACATCCTTCACCTCACCAGCCAGCACCCCGGCCTGAATAGCCGCGCCGATGGCAACGCACTCGTCAGGGTTAATCCCTTTATGCGGCTCCTTGCCCAGAAACTTGCGGATGGCCTCCTGCACCGAGGGCATCCGGGTGGCGCCGCCCACGAGAAGAACCTTGTGAATATCCTTGGGCTGCAGACCGGCGTCGGAAAGCGCCTGACGAGTGGGGCCCATGGTTTTCTCAATCAGGTCGGCCGTCATTTCATCAAACTTGGCGCGGGAGAGATTGATATCCAGGTGTTTGGGACCGCCGGCATCAGCAGTAATAAAGGGCAGATTGATATTAGTGGTTGCCACCCCTGAAAGTTCGACCTTTGCTTTTTCGGCAGCCTCGTTCAGCCGCTGCATAGCCATTTTGTCATTACGCAGGTCAATCCCTGTATCTTTCTTAAATTCGGTGGCCAGGTAATCAACAATCCGCTGGTCAAAATCATCGCCGCCCAGGCGGTTGTTGCCGCTGGTAGCTTTGACCTCAAACACACCGTCCCCCAGATCAAGGATGGATACGTCAAAAGTCCCACCCCCCAGGTCGTACACCAGTACGGTCTGTTCTTCGCCCTTCTCCAGCCCGTAGGCCAGGGCGGCTGCAGTAGGTTCGTTGATAATCCGCAGCACCTCAAGGCCGGCAATCTTACCGGCGTCCTTGGTGGCCTGGCGCTGGGAATCGCTGAAGTAGGCTGGAACAGTGATAACCGCTTTTTCCACTTTTCCGCCCAGGTAGGCTTCCGCATCCGCCTTTAGTTTCTGGAGAATCATTGCAGAAATCTCTTGCGGTGTATAATTTTTGCCATCAATATTTACCTTATGGTCTGTGCCCATGTAGCGCTTAATTGAGCTGACGGTCCGGTCCGGGTTGCTCACGGCCTGCCTTTTGGCCACCTGGCCAACAAGGCGCTCCCCGGTCTTGGAAAATCCCACAACGGAAGAGGTGGTTCTGGCCCCTTCAGCGTTGGGAATAACCACTGCCTCGCCGCCTTCCATAACAGCTACACAGGAGTTGGTGGTACCCAGGTCAATTCCTATTACTTTTGACATTTTATTCGTCCTCCCGATCTTAGTTTCGTATTGTTACAAGGATTTAGCTACTTTTACCATGGACGGGCGGATCACTTTATCCTTTAAGGCATATCCGCGCCGAAACTCTTCAATGATCGTGTTTTCGGGATATTCCGCCGAATCCTCCCGGAGCACCGCCTCGTGCTTGGCCGGGTCAAAGGGCTCTCCTACGGCCGGAATGGCCGTTACCCCTTCCTCCGATAATACATCTTGTAATTGTCGGTAAATCATTTCTACGCCGGATTTGAAATCCTGGAGCGATTCGCCCTCTGCCGCCAACGCCCGATCAAAATTATCAAGCACGGGCAGCAGCCTGACAACCAGCTGTTCAGATGCATACTTGTATAGATCCTCTTTTTCCTGGCGGGTCCTCCTCCGGAAATTCTCATAATCTGCCTGGAGCCTTACCAGGCGGCTATAGTAGTCGTCCGCTCTGATTGTCTGCTCCTCCAGTTGCTTTTGCAGGGTGGAAATGTCTTCTCCTGACGGAGCCCCACCTGCCCCCTTAAAATTCTGGTCCGCCGACTCCTGACCTTGCGGAACCTGATCCACAGGACACTGGTTTTCCCTGTCTGCCGGGGGTTTGGCGCTATAGCTGGCCTGGTCCCTTTCAATTTTTTCAGAAGCACTTCGCTTATCTTCGCCGATCATGCTTGTCACCTCGTTTAAACCTTAAATGTTTCTTGGGACGGTTCGCCCCTATCTTCCCTTTTCTTAATAATTGTATCAATTCGTAAAATTGCCTCGGCTACTTCCCCAGCCGCCTTTAGAGCATATATTTTCACGTTGGCCGGGTCGACAACTCCTATTTCGTACATATCCGCCACATTCCCGGAGTCGCAGTCAACGGCCAGGGAATTATTACCTGTTTCAGTCTGGGCTGCAATCACATCGCCCATCTTTTCCAGGGGGTTGAACCCCGCATTGGCCACAATTTGAGACATAGGTCTCTTCAGCGCTTCCACTACGCACTCAACACCATAGGCAGCCATGCCCCGAATACTTTCCTGCACTTTTTCCACCTCGCGGGCCACCGATAGCTCCAGGGAACCTCCTCCGGGCACAACTCCACCCTTGATTGCCGACTGAACCGAGGCTGCCGCATCCTTGGCGATACGCTCCCTTTCGCCGACAACTTCAGATGTCGTGGCTCCCACCAGCACGGTAGCCATCGGCTTACCCCCGCCGCCAAGAACCCACACCTGCTCAAGTTTTTCATCATTGTAAACACGGCCGGCGCTCCCCAGATACCGTTCCAGCTCGGTTGCGGACCTTTTCAGGCCGGTGCGCTTGATCATCCTGGCGCCGGTATGCTCCGCCGCCTTACGCAGTTCTTTATTGGCAACTCTTTGGATAACCATGACGCCCTCGTCGGTCAATATTTCTTCAACCAGATCCGCGACTCCGCGATCTGCCAGCACCAGGCCTACTCCCAGGTCTAGAATTTTCTTCACATTTTCCTTAAACTCCTCCTGAAGCTGCAAGTAGCGGGCGAATCCAGCCTCCGTACCCAGGGCCTCGTCGTCAATCTCCTCCGGTTCCAGGGCGTCATCAACTACCAGGACCTTAACCCGCTCCAGTTCTCTGGGCATCTGCCGGTTCATCCGTTCCTTATTGACAATAACACCCATAAAAACCTGATTCTTTGCACCCTCCTCGGCAACGATGGAATCAGAGAATTTAAAAGAAGGGTCTTTAAGCTTTTCCTCTCCGATCAACACTGCTGCCTGTGTCACCAGGTCGGCGATATCCACGTAACCGCGACCGGCCACCAGGGCCACCTGACGAACCAACGGGTCATCCAGTCCTTTCATGGACCGGGACTGCCCCTGCATGACTTCGAGCGCCCTGCTTAACCCGGCGCGCAGCCCCTCAATAACTCTGGCCACAGGCACACCTTTGGCCACCTGCTCCACACCGGAACTGACCATGACCCCGGCCATTACCGTGGCCGTGGTTGTCCCGTCACCCACTTCAGCCTGCTGGGCCTTGGCGATATTAATCAACATCCTGGCTGCGGGGTGGTTGGCCTCCATCAGGGTCAGGATGGTTACACCGTCGTTGGTAATAACCACCTCGCCATACTTATCCACCAGCATAGTGTCCAGCCCCTTGGGGCCTAGAGTGCCTTCCACTGCGCTGGCAATGGCCCGGATGGCATTGGAGTTGGTCATCAGCGCGGCCAGCCTTTCATCCACATCGGATCCGGTCGTCGCTTCCCTCTTTAAACTCAAATACGGTTCCTCCTTACTTTCCCATGCCCAAAATCATTCTTTCCATTGCCCGGGAAAGATTCTTTGTCATAAATTCAACAACGCTTACCACTTTGGCATACTCCATCCTGGTCGGCCCGAGTACTCCGATGGATCCTACGCGCTTGCCGCAGATAGAGTAGGGAGCGGTAATCATACTGCATTCTTTGATTTTGTGGCTCTTAATCTCATCACCAATGCGCACGGTTACACCACCGACTTCACGGCCCCGATCCGCCAGTAACTCACAAAGCATTTTCTCTTGTTCGATAATACTGAGCAGAGTTTTGACCTTTTCAATATTATGAAATTCCGGCTGATTTAACATATTAAATACCCCGCCAAGGTAGATTTTATCCTCGGTCTTCAGCAGCAGACTGTCCTGAATTAATTCCATGGCCAGGTCCAAAATATGCTTATGCATGGCAAGTTCAAGGTAAATTTCCTTCATCAGGGTCATTTTGATGCTCTCCATAGTTAGACCCTGGAGCTTGGCGTTCAAGACCCCGGATATGGTCTCCATGTCGTTGGAGGTAATGCCTTCGGGTACTTCGATAACCCTGTGGTGCAACATCCCGTTATCCATCACCACAATCACCATGGCCCGGGAAGGATGCATGGATATGAGCTGGATGTGTTTAAAGCTGTTGGTCCCTATCTGTGGTGGCATGATCATTGAGGCATACTGGGTGATCTGGGAAAGAAGCAATCCCGCCTTTTGGATGACCTGACCCACATCTTTGACTTTTTTCTCAAACTGGTTGCTGATTAAAGCTTCTTCTTCGACCGAAAGCTCTTTCCTCTTCATTAAATAGTCCACGTAATAGCGATAGCCCTGCTGTGACGGGATGCGCCCTGCAGAAGTATGGGGCTGTTCAATATAGCCCTGTTCCTCCAGGTCCGCCATCTCGTTCCGGATGGTGGCCGGGCTCACCCCAAGCTTGTATTTCTTTGCAATGGTCCGGGAACCAACCGGCTCGGCAGTGGCGATGAAGTCCTGGACAATGGCCATAAGCACCTTTTGCTTGCGGTCATCCATTTTCATGCCGGACCCCCCTTTTTGTTAGCACTCTATGCTACTGAGTGCTAAATTCCCGCTAAATAAAAAATAGCATCAACTATGTATATTTGTCAAGGGAAATGGCTATAAGGATTCATGAAAACAAGCAGTTTAAAGCATGTGAACGGTATTTTTCGCATCCTTACACGAATTCCTGGAAAACCCGGTTGGCCACCGGGAGTCCCCGCTCTGAGAGGCGCAAGTGCCCACCGCCGACTTCAATAAGCCCCTGTTCGGCTAGACGGGCAATTTGCTTGCCGTAAACATTTTCAACCCGCATGCCGAAACGCCGGTAAAACAAATCCAGATTGACTCCCTGGATCAGCCTCAAGCCGAGAAACATGGATTCCGACATTGCCGTCTGCACTGAAATCAGTTCCCTATCCTTTACTGGATATTCTCCCCGGAAAGCCTTTTCTAAATACCTTTCTAAGGAGGTCTCGTTGGAAAACCGCTCTCCCCGAAAACTAGAATGAGCTCCTGCACCGAGACCCAGGTAGGGATGGTTCAACCAGTATTTCAAATTGTGACTGGATCTCCCGCCCGGCCTGGCAAAATTGGATATCTCATAGTGCTCATAGCCACAGCCCGTAAGTAAGGAGATTGCGGTCCTGTACATGGATAGTTCGAGGTCTTCCGGGCAGGCTCTTCGTTTACCCCGGGCAACGGCTTGCTCCAGGGGAGTCCCCTCTTCCAACTGAAGCCCGTACACGGCGATGTGCTCCGGGAACAGATCCACGCCGCGCCGGAGGGTATCCAGCCAATCCCCGGCAGTCTGACCCGGAATACCAAAAATAAAGTCGAGGTTAATATTTTTAAAGCCTGCAGCCCTGGCTAGCTGCACCGCTTCCGCCGCTGCCCCGGCATCGTGGATGCGTCCGAGTACTTTTAAAAGGTCGTCCTGGAAGGACTGGACACCGATGCTCAGGCGATTCACCCCTGCCCCGAAGAGTTCACTAAACCCGTCCCGATCAATGGCGCCAGGGTTTGTCTCGACCGTTATTTCAGAACCGGGCAAAAGCTTAAAAACACGACGCACCTCTTCCAGCATGTCCTTAAGCTCCCCGACCGCCAGGCACGTAGGCGTCCCTCCCCCAATGAACAGGCTGGACAATTCCCGCTCGTCGCTGGTTAGGAGTTGCCGGTACAGATGCATCTCCCGACGGATGGCTTTCAAGTAGGCTTGCGCGTCCGAAGGATTATAGGGGTAAGAGGTAAAGTCGCAGTAAAGGCACTTTTTAACACAGAAAGGGACGTGAATATAGAGGCCAATGGCCATTCGTCCCAACACCTCATTATATAGTATTTATATAGTCTTTTTTTATCCGAGCTTCTTTAATTCCTCCACGAGGGACTTCTTTTTCCCTTCTTCCTGGAGCCAGGTCTTGACCTCTTTCCAGACCTCGTTGCAAGGGTCCTTTGCGTCCTTGCCCACGACTGCCCTGATCGCCAGGTCAATTCGCTTTCGCTCCTCCTTGGTTGCCGGTTCTATACCCAGCTCACCCAGGACAGGCTTCAAATGCCGCAGATAGCAACTCACTCAATACTGCCCCCTCCTATAGTATTAAACGGATATTTTTTAATCCTCTGCGCTTAAAACAGCCATAAAGGCTTCCTGCGGGATTTCAACATTTCCAACCTGCTTCATTCGCTTCTTGCCTTCCTTTTGCTTTTCCAGAAGCTTGCGCTTACGGGAAATATCGCCCCCATAACATTTGGCCAGAACATCTTTGCGCACCGCCTTGACCGTTTCCCTGGCAACAACCTTGTTGCCAATTGCGGCCTGGATCGAGATTTCAAACATCTGGCGAGGGATTAGTCCCCGCAGTTTCTCCACGAAATACCGCCCCCTGGAATAAGCCTTGTCCCTGTGAACGATGATGGACAGGGCGTCCAAGACTTCACCGGCTATTAATATATCCAGCTTTACCAGGTCGGACTGCCTGTAGCCGGCCAGCTCGTAGTCTAGAGAGGCGTAACCCCTGGACCGGGATTTCAACTGGTCAAAAAAATCGTAAATAATTTCACTGAGCGGCATGTCGTAGTTGAGCATAACCCGGTTTACGCTCATGTATTCCATGTTGGTAAAAATGCCGCGCCGCTCCTGGCAGAGCTCCATTACCGCCCCCACGTAATCTTTGGGCACCATGATTGTCGACCTCACAAAAGGTTCCTCAATAAAATCAAGATTGCCAACGGGGGGCAGCTTGCTCGGGTTTTCAATGACAAGCGTTTCCCCTGCGGTGGTTTTCACGTGATAGACAACGTTTGGCGCCGTTGTGATCAGGGTCAGTCCGTACTCACGCTCCAGGCGCTCCTGGACAATCTCCATGTGGAGAAGACCCAGAAAACCACAGCGAAAACCGAAACCCAGCGCCTCCGAAGTCTCGGGCTCGTAGATTAGAGATGCGTCATTCAATCTGAGCTTCTCCAGGGCATCCCGCAGGCTCTCGTAATCCACCGTATCAACGGGGTAAAGCCCGCAGTAAACCATTGGGGTTACCTCGCGGTAGCCGGGAAGAGAAACGGGGGACGGGCAGGAAGCTTCCGTAACGGTGTCACCGACCTGGCAGTCCTTTACGTTTTTGATACTGGCAGCAATAAAGCCGACTTCCCCGGTGTGCAGTGCACCCACCGAAGTAAGGGCAGGGCTGAAAATACCAACCTCGTTGATCTCCAGTTCTTTGCCGGTGGCCAACAATTTAACTTGCATGCCCTTCGCTACCGCGCCGTCAACAACCCTGATATAGGCGATCACACCTTTGTAAGGGTCGTAGTGGGAATCAAAAATCAGCGCCCTTAAGGGCGCCTGTGCCGCTCCTGCGGGCGGTGGAATACTGTCCACGATGCGCTCTAAAATCTCCTCAACACCTGTCCCGCTCTTGGCCGAGATCAGCACGGCCCCGGATGCGTCAAGGCCGATGACGTCCTCTATTTCCTGTTTTACCCTTTCGGGCTCCGCGCTCGGCAGGTCAATTTTATTAATTACCGGGATTATTTCCAGATTGTGCTCCAGGGCCATATAAACATTAGCCAGAGTTTGGGCCTCAATGCCCTGGGCGGCGTCCACCACCAGCAGCGCCCCCTCGCAGGCAGCCAGGCTGCGCGATACCTCATAAGAAAAATCCACGTGCCCGGGGGTGTCAATGAGATTTAACTGGTAATCCTGGCCGTCCCTGGCCCGGTAAACCAGTCTCACGGCCTGCATCTTGATGGTGATTCCCCGCTCGCGCTCAAGATCCATCTTGTCCAGCACCTGTTCAGCCATTTCACGCCCGCTCAAAGCGCCGGTAAGCTCCAGCAACCTGTCCGCCAGGGTGGATTTCCCGTGGTCGATATGAGCAATAATACAAAAGTTCCTTATTTTATCCTTGTCCCACTTCATTCAGGGCGTGATCCTCCTCACTTATACGACAAATAACTATATAATTATAACACCATGCGGCAGGGGTCGCAAATACTAACGCTTCCCGGCATCCAATGATTGAAGCCATTCTTGTAGAGGCTGCACGACTGCTGCAAACACAGACGAACCGTAAGCAAAAAGCCTTTTCCCGGTCTCCTGGAGCGCGGGGCGCCAGTTATCGGATACATGTCCGGCTTTAACCCTCATCAAGCATATCGCTTCCACCAGGGCCGCATGACTTTTTTTAAACATTTCTTCGGCCGGGGAAAAATCACCGGGCAGCTTTACACCCGCCTCTTCCCCCAATATTTCTACACGATAAGTGCTGTTTCCGGCTGCTTCCAGGTTTAACGCATTGACAGGGGCCGCCGGGCGAATCATCCGGTTAAATTCAGTAAGGACTACCGAAACCCCCGCCATAACGACTAAAATAAAAAGGAGGATCGCCAGCAGATATCCGGTGCGGCTCATCCAATCACTCCTGAAGTTAGATTATATACTCGTGGACTTACTGCTAGTATTGTTAAAAACCGGTGGAGTCTATACCTGTGCGCCGCATAAATTCCGGCAGCTTGCCGGTTTGTCTTGCCTTATTCCGACTCAATTCCGGGCTCTGCCAACCCGGTTCCGCCCCCGGCCAGGACAGCGGCCAGGGCATCGGCCAGCAGCCGTGCGGAGCGGGCCGCCTCTTCCGTAGAATTTAGGGAAGTCCCCAACTCCACAAGTACGGCGCGGGGGTGCAAGAACTGGTTATAAAGGCCGTCCTTTACCCTGACCCCAAGTGAGAGCCCGGGATACATTTCATTAATTGTTCCGGAAAGCTCGACCGCAAAGTCATAATTCTGCCGCCAACCCGGAAAGGGGCGGCGCGTATCGGAGCCGACAATAAAAAGAATAGGAGCCACCTCCTGTCCATCGATGAGGACCAGGCTCTGCTCCCTGGTTTTTCCGGAATCCCGGTGAATGTCCAGAACAACTCTTAGTCCTTGATGCTCAGCCAGCATTTCCCGCAGCGTCTTTTCCGACTCGAGGTAGGATGTATTGTAGCTTGCGTCATGGATCCGTTCGGACCGCACCACCTTGATCCCGTATTTTTCTTCCAGCGCCCCCTGGAGTGCCATCGCCGCCGTGACCACCCCACCCCGCTTGCCTTCCAGCCTTTCCAGCCCGTCCGTCTGGCTGTAGGTTTCACCGGTATGGGTGTTATAAATCCCTACCAGGCATTCTCCCGCCAGGGCGGTGGCGGTCTTTACCGGGGGAACGAAGTTGGGGGTAAAGTCCCCCAGTTGTCCTACGTCTGAACCCGGAGGGACGACTGCGGCTAGATACGGGATTTGGGACTG
>DHTR01000067.1:0-239 GCA_002408725.1 Pelotomaculum sp. UBA5255 | reverse complement strand
GCATCCCAAAGAATCTGGGACACCGGCTGGCTTACAGTGTCTCCTTCGAAGCTGCTCCAGCCAAGTAACGGCATTGCGGCTTTGAATATTTCCTCAGGATCTCCCTGGTACAGGGCAAGCATCCTGCGCGGAACTTTTTCAATTGCTTCCTGAAGCCCGGGGTAAACAGCTGGTATAGGAAGGATTCTGGGAAGAAACAAAAGCGCAAAAGAAAACGCTACCGGCAGGATCAACCGCCA
>DHTR01000076.1 GCA_002408725.1 Pelotomaculum sp. UBA5255 | reverse complement strand
ATGGGCAAGGGGCCCGCCCTTTCTCTCCTTTTAGCCGGGCCTGCCCTGAGCCTGCCCAGCATGCTCGTAATCCGGCAGGTACTGGGGAATAAAAAAACGGCTGTGTTCATCTCCCTGGTAATCTTACTGTCCACCGTGGGCGGGATGATTTTCGGCGCAATCTTTGGCTAGAAACACAAATTATAATCCAAAGAGAGAACGGGACTAGTTCAGCCAGCCCCGTTCTCTCTTTGGATTACTTCTGGCATTCGCAGCTGATCTTGCCGGCCAGGATTTCTTTCCAGTTGTCGAGTACGTCGTGCGTCCAGCAGTCGTCAGCGCCTGCGGCCTCACGCATGGTGAGAGCAAGGATATAGGCCAGTTCCTGCACGGTAGCTCCAGCCTCCAGGGCGCCTTTGAAATGCTTCAGGACACAGGGCTTGGAGCGGCCCTTGATGGACAGCGCGAAGCAAATGAATTGATAAGTTTTTTCGTCAATGAACCTCTTTTCCTGATACAGCGCGTCAATTTCATCAAGCTTCTCAGCAAATTCCGGGAAAAACTCCGCCAGTATTCTCATGGAACAGCACCTCCTTTTGAAATCTTTTTAAAAGCCGACCATAAATGAATCTTTCTGAAAACAATATTACTTAATTATTACTTATTAATATAGTTTACGGATTAATGGTTTGTCAAGGGCCGCCCAGTAAAGCTGGATAGAGCTTGAGCAGTGGAAAGGGTGTTTGAGTTGTGGGTTGGTATAAATAAAAAAACACCCTGTATTTTAGGATGTTTTTTACCCTGCTGCTGTTGCAAGAGGGTTGTTCCTAATTCTTTATGGTTAGCGTCATCAACAGGGATAGAACCATATGTCCAACAAAAAGAAACTCCGTAAGTTATTGAATACAGTTAATGCTGTGCTCTCTCTTGCCAGGAGAAGAGCTCTTCGTAAGTGGACATGTGCCTAATCATGATTTTGCGTGTCTCGCGGTTGTCCAGCTCTACGATCCTGTCCAGTTTCCAACTGCCTCCGTTAGCAAACCCGGAAATCATATAGTTGACAAAAAATTTTAAGTTATTAAGGAACTTAAATTTCGGTAAATACTCAAGAAACTTCATTTTTATCGCCCTCCACTATAGTATCAAAAAGATAAGGACTAAACAATACATATTGTAGAAATCAGACGATATTTCTCCAGGTTTGGTAGGGACCGTTATGTTGGGAAACTTAACCCCGGTGGGCGAGGTGGGCTGCTTCCAGTTGTTTAACCTGGGCACATGCCCCTCTTCAAGCTGAGAATGCTGTGCTTCTTGAGCGAAAAGAGCGGTTTTTTATACCTTGATGCGGTTGCGCCGGCTCCCTTGATCATTTATAATGTTTTGGAGGAGGGGGTGGTAACCATAGGAAAACATATTAAAACAGTAAATAAAACGCAGCTTTCTAATGTTAAGGAACGCGGCTGCGGCGAGTGTCAGACGTCCTGCCAGTCTGCCTGCAAAACTTCCTGCACGGTGGGCAATCAGGTTTGTTCAAAAGAGCATTCAGAGTAAAAAGAGCCTTGTCCCGTTGGGATGAGGCTCTTCTTTGATTGGGAGGATAAAAATTGCTGCACAAGTTTATATTTGACGGAACGAGAATTGTTTTAGACGTTCATAGCGGAGTCGTCCACGAGGTGGATGAACTGGCCTGGGAACTGTTGGAGGGATACCGACTGGTGACGGATTCCGAATTGATTGACAGGACCCGGGGCCGCTATGACCCCGAAGAGGTTGCCGGGGCACTCAAAGAAATAAAGGAATTGGAACAATCCGGCCTGCTCTTCAGTCCGGACCCCTGCCAGGGGCAATACGCTCCACGCGGGGAGGTTGTAACCAAGGCGCTTTGCCTTCACCTGGCCCATTCCTGCAACCTGAACTGCCGCTATTGCTTTGCCGGGCAGGGGCGCTTCGGCGGGGATGATCAACTGATGCCGCTGGAAACAGGGCGCGCGGCCATTGACTTCCTGATCGAGCGTTCGGGGGGCAGGAAACATCTTGAGATAGATTTTTTTGGGGGGGAGCCCCTTTTAAATTTTAATGTATTAAAGGAATTGGTGTTTTACGGACAGCAACGGGCTGGAGAAAGAGGTAAGGCGTTCAAATTTACGGTTACCACCAATGCCCTTCTATTAAACAGGGAAGTTACACAATTTCTCAACGATCACAAAATCAGCGTGGTGCTCAGTCTGGACGGGAGGCAGGAGGTACACGACGCCATGCGGCCTACCCCGGGCGGGGCGGGGTCCTATGAAGCAGTTAAAACCAGGATAAAGCGTTTTGTTAATTCCCGGGACAACTCGAACTACATCATTCGCGGCACGTTTACCCGCCATAATTTGGACTTTTGCAGTGATGTACTGCATATGGCCGAGCTGGGCTTTAAGCATTTGTCGATGGAGCCGGTGGTTGCGCCGAAGGAAGCCGGCTACGCCATCCGCCAGGAGGACCTGCCCATGGTTCTTTCCCAATACGAGCAGTTGACCAGGGAATTGCTGCTGCGCAGGGAGGCCGGCAGGCCGCTGGATTTCTTTCACTTTAACATCGACCTGGAGGGAGGGCCCTGCTTGCTGAAACGTCTTACGGGATGCGGAGCGGGGCACGAATACCTGGCCGTTGCGCCAAATGGAGATTTGTATCCCTGCCACCAGTTTGTAGGCAGAAGCGAGTACTTGATGGGTAACGTGTCTGACGGTAGGGTGGAGCCGGGCCTGGTGGCTGCTTTCCGGCGGGCGCATGTCTACAACAAGGAGGGCTGCGCCGGCTGCTGGGCCAAATTTTACTGCAGCGGCGGCTGTCACGCCAACGCCGAGGCGGTAAACGGATCCATTTACAGGCCTCAGGAACAGGGCTGTGTCCTGGCCCGAAAAAGGCTGGAATGCGCCCTTTACCTAAAGGTAAGGGAAAGCCGGTGACAGTTGCCTGCCAAAGGAGGACTTACTTGCCAAACGAGCAAAATATTTCCCTAATCCGGCTATTATGGGCCATTTTTTCCGACATGCTGCGAAAAGAGTTGTTTTACCGCCCGGCCGAGTTGTGATATAATGAACCAGCGTTTTTCCCTTTTTTACCACCAAAGTTCCCTTTTTAAACAAATTTAAACGCAAAAGCCTGTTTCATGAAAGGAGCTGACGAGTTTGCCGCCAAGGTTTGAAGGATTGCGGCGCCTTCAGGGGCCAGAAAGGTTTGCCTTTATCGCCGTTGTTCGACAGTGGCTGTCCAGGCAACCGGTATATCGGCGGGTAGGGCTGGGGGTTGTACTTTATTTTATCCTTGCCCTTTCGGCTTACGCCGTGTTCGGCGGGAATGCCTGCGCCGTCATGGCGGACGGTAAAATGATTGCCGTTGCAGATGGCGAGAAAAGCGCCAGGGAGGCCCTAGGTGAACTAACCAGGTACAAATCGGATCAGGCCGGCCAGCCTGTAGCTGTAACAGAAAAAATATCCTACAGGGGAATCCGGGCAAAACAAGAAGAATTGCTGGATCAGGAAGCCTTAACGAAAAGACTGAATGAAGCCCTCACCTTTAAGGCGTCCTGTACATCCATATTAATAAACGGGAAAGCCATGGTTTTTTTAAAACAAAAGGAAGATGCCGAAAATTTACTGGCCTGGCTGAAACAGCTATACCCGCTGGAAGCAGGCGAAGAGCCGTTATTTAAGGAACAAATCGAGCTGGCCGAGGGATCTGCCGATATTAACAGGATCATAGATCTAGAATCGGCCAAGAAGCTTGTCCTCTTGGGAACCAACAAGATCTTGCAGTACAAAGTCCAGGACGGCGATACGCTTTGGGATATTGCTCGGGCCGCGAAGGTGGACATTGACCAAATCCTCATTTCCAACCCCGGCATGGATCCGGAAAACTTGAGCATCGACCAGGTATTGTGCCTGAGCAAGGAATCCCCGCTGATTACCGTCGTCGCAACCCGCCAGGTAACCCTGGATGAAGAAATACCCTATCCCGTGGAGGTCCAGAAGGATGACAGCCTCCTCTTTGGAGAAAAGCAGGTTATCTGCAAGGGTGAACCCGGAAAGCGAACCATTACATACCGGATTGTCCGGGAGAATGGCCTGGAAACGGAAAGAGAAGTTCTAGGCGAGAGCATCATCTGTGAACCCAAGACAGAAGTTGTGGCAAAAGGCTCCATAACCATGCTTGCGTCCCGGGGCGGTTCGGTGCGTTTGGGAAGGCCCTGTTCCGGCGGGATTGTTTCCCCCTTCGGAATGCGCGGCGGCCGGATGCACGAAGGTGTGGATATTGGTGCGGGCTACGGCAGTTCAGCCGAGGCTGTCGCCGGCGGGACTGTTATCTATGCCGGCTGGCAAGGTGGTTACGGCAACACCGTGGAGATTTCCCACGGGTCAGGCCTCGTAACCCTCTATGCCCACCTTTCAGCCATTCAGGTTAACTGCGGGGAAGCGGTGGAGCGCGGAGAGCAAATTGGCCTGGTGGGCTCCACCGGGCGCTCAGACGGCCCTCACCTCCACTTTGAAGTCCTAATCGGGGGGGCGCCGCGTAATCCGGCAAACTACTTGCCCTAAAGTAAGGACCCTTCAAATTTATCGTTGATTCGGCTGTATAGACCATTTATTTGTGCCTGCCTACCGCCCGGATTGAGTGTCCGGGCGGCTTTTTTGAAATCAGCGGAAGATGCCCTGCCTGTTTCACTAAAGCTTTTCATGTAAAAATGCTTGCCAACAGGCACGGCAGTGCTATAATATCTTTGAGGTGATAGGTTTGTTTATTCGAAAATCCGTTAAAAAAAATAAGCTTCGTAGAGTCATTTTCATAACAGTGACCCTCTTGATTGCCATCGGTCTGGTCATTCCGATGGCCGGCCTTTTTCAAAAACAGCCGGGTAACAGCGGGGCTACCGGAGATGATTATTCGCAGCAGACGCTTCAGGAGAAACTTTCTAACCTGGAAGACAAGGCCAGAGCGAATCCCGGCGATAAGGTTGTCTTGATGGATTTGGCTGAAACCTATATCTATTCCGGTCAGCCGGATCAGGCCGTTAAAACTTACGAACAGGTTTTGGGCCTTGATCCGAATAACACCGAAGCCCGGATCAACATTGCCACGATTTATTACTACAGCAGTCAGTATGACCCGGCCATAGCGCAGTTGCAGGATTTAATCCAGAGAGACCCGAACAATAAGAGCGCCCACTACTTGTACAGCATTATCCTGGGCACAGGCAAGAAGGACTACGCTTCGGCCATTCGGGAGATGGAAACGTTTATTGCCCTTGCCAAGGAAGGGCCGGACGTTGAAAAGGCCAGACAGGCCATTGACGAATGGAAGAAGGCCTCAGCCCAGTAACAGGTCAGGCGTAAAGACAAAGACCCGGGACAAGGCGGCGGGAATCCCCCACTTGTCCGCGGGTTTTTCTTTTAAGAAGTAATTACCGCTATGAAGGTCTTGTCCCCCGCCTTATAATTAGACTGATTGATTAACTGGCGGGGAGGAAGCCATGCAGTCCAAAGTTCAAGACACCGTGAAGAATATTTCCGGCCCAAGTCCAGGTTTGACACGGAGCCGTATCGCCAAGATTATAGCGGCCGTCTTTGTGCTGCTTCTGTCCATCCTGTGGAGAATCCCGGTCGGAGCCAAGTTTTACTGCTATGGGACCGTCCGTGAACTGGTCAAAATACATGCGATCATTAGTTCCTGGAATATGTCCAAACTAACGTCCGAGCATTTTTTTGTGAAGTATATGCCGGAGGACCGGCTTGAGGCGCAGCTGGTTCTGGAAACGGCAGAGCTGTTTTATCAACCTGTAACAGAAGATTTTAACTGCACACCGCGCGGCAAGATACCCATCATCCTTTATTCCTCAAGGCAAGAGCTCAATGAGAGTTTTGGCTGGGAAGCCAGCGAAAGCGCCATGGGTGTTTACTGGGCAGGGGTTATCCGGGTGCTCTCTCCCAAGGCCTGGGTGGATGAAACAGAGGCGTCCCGGGTCAAAGAAGTCTTTGTATCATCCGGGCCGATGGCCCACGAGCTGACCCACTTGATGGTGGATTATCTCACAGGAGGCAATTACCCCCGCTGGTTTACCGAGGGTGTGGCGCAGTATGAGGAATACAAACTGACAGGCTTTACCTTTAGTGATGCGACGGGCTCACTAAAACCGCCCCTTTATTCCATACAAGAACTGAACCTGGATTTTGATCAACTTCCCAACCAGACCCGCGCCTACAGCCAATCGTTTGCTGCGGTGCAGTACATCGTCAACCATTACGGGGAGGCTGCCCTGGATCATATGATTAAAGAACTGGGCCTTGGCCACAGCTTCAGCCAGGCTATGGAGAAGGTGCTGCATCTAAACGAGATCCAGTTTGAGGCGTGCTGGCAGGAGTGGGTCTTGAACCTAAAATAAATAAGAAATCTTGCAGCATGTATCACGATCCTTGCCGGGGGTGCAGGAATAAAAGTTTTTAGGACGAATAGTCTTTATAGATTTTTTATTTTTCCGCAGCACTAATAGGCTTTTAGGAGGACTTTAATGGACAAAATTGTCATCGCCGGAGGAAAGCCTCTCCGTGGCAGGATAAAGATTAACGGCGCCAAGAACGCCTCTTTGGCTGTTTTGTGCGCCACCTTTCTTTCTAGGAACGAGATTGTGCTGGAAAATGTTCCAGAAATCAGCGATGTACGGGTAATGATTGGAATTATAAACAGCCTCGGGGCGACCGCGAAGTGGGAAAACTCCGATACTCTGAGGATTAAACCACCCGAAGAAGTGATTGTCGGAGCCCCTTACCAGCTTGTTAAACAACTGAGGGCTTCAAACCTCCTCCTGGGGCCCATACTGGCCAGGTTCGGGCGGGTCCAGGTGGCGCTTCCAGGCGGTTGCAACATCGGAATCCGGCCGATGGATTTGCATTTTAAGGGTCTCGCCGGACTCGGGGCGGATCTTTCTCTGGAACGCGGCTGCATTCGGGGCAGTGTCTCGGGCCGCCTGCAAGGGGCTCAAATTTACCTGGACTTTCCCAGTGTGGGCGCTACTGAAAACATCATGATGGCGGCCTGTCTGGCTGATGGGCAGACGCTCATCGAAAACGCAGCCAAGGAACCGGAAATCGTGGACCTGGCGAATTTCCTGAATACCCTGGGCGCCAAAGTGCGGGGCGCCGGTACCGATGTGATTAAGATTGACGGGGCCCCCTTCCTTGAAGGGGGTGTGCGCTATCCAATTATACCTGACCGGATCGAGGCAGGGACCTTTATGGTCGCTACGGCAGCCACCGGGGGAGATGTCACCCTGGAAAACCTGATCCCGATTCACCTGCAGCCGCTAAGCGCCAAGCTGCGCGAGGCTAATGTAGAAGTGCTGGAGGACGGGGACACCCTGCGGGTGTGCGCCGAAAAACCCCTGCGGGCCATTGATATCAAAACCATGCCTTATCCCGGTTTTCCTACCGATATGCAGTCCCAGTTGATGGCCATGCTCGCTGTTGTTCCTGGTACCAGTATGGTGGTGGAAAATATTTTTGAAAACCGGTTCATGGTTGCCGATGAACTTAAGCGTATGGGCGCCAGGGTCAAAGTAGAGGGCCGGATGGCGGTAATCGAGGGGGTTCCCTCCCTCCAGGGTACCCAGGTCAAGGCCACCGACCTGCGTGCCGGCGCCGCCTTGATCGTGGCCGGCTTGATGGCCGCAGGGGAAACGGAGATCTGCAACGCCGGTTTTATAGACAGGGGCTACCATAAACTGGAGGACAAGCTGAGGTCTTTAGGAGCGTCCATCTGGAGAAAATAAGCGTGGAAACACGCTTTTTTAGTGAGGGAAAAATGTTTCATGTAACGGTGCTGGCCGCAGGCCGTCTCAAGGAAAAATACCTGGTCCAAGGAGCGGCGGAATACCTCAAAAGACTCAACGCCCACGCCAGGGTTGACGTGGTCGAGGTGGACGATGGGGGCTTTACGGAAAGTCTGGCGCCCTCCAGCCGGGAAAAAATCAAGGAAAAAGAGGGAGAGCGCCTATTAAAGCGGCTGCGCCCGAACACCTACCTGATCGCCCTTGATTTGAATGGGGAGGTGCGTTCCTCCGAGCAGATGGCCGATGTACTCAACAAGCTGGCGCTGAACGGCAGGGGCGACATTACCTTTGTTATTGGCGGCTCCCTGGGGCTTTCCCGAGGTATCCTCGACCGCGCTGCGATGAGACTCTCATTTTCAAAATTTACCTTCCCGCACCAGCTGATGCGGCTAATTTTACTGGAGCAAATATACCGCTGGTTTAAGATAAACAGGGGTGAACCGTACCATAAGTAACTGCGAATTTTTAGTAGACAGATGAGGTAAAGGCCGCAGAGTTGCTAATTAGCATATTACCTTGCGGCCTTTGTACTATTTTGAATTTTACATGCCGAGAGCGCGGGTTTGTCGGACACACAGCCAGGGTGTCAAGAGAAGAACCGTCCCCCTGGCATCCACAACAAGTTGACACCTTCGGAATTCCATCTGCGTTGACTCCAAAGGCCGAACGTGATATTATCTTTTATCGTAGGGTAAGTGTATTCCTTAGATATTTATTGAGCAAGCGTTCTTTAGGATGCTGCTTTTGTTTAAAGGTTACATGTTGGAGGTGCAGTATAAAGATGCCTTATCTTAATGTTAACGGTAAAGAAATTGAGTTGGACGAGGACGGGTTCATCATCGATCCCGAGGACTGGACGGAAGAGGTTGCCCGCACTTTTGCCGCGAAGGAAGGGATTTCTGATTTAACCGAAGAGCACTGGAAAATAATTTACTTCCTGCATGAATACTATAATGAGAACCAAATTGCCCCGATGATTCGCAAGCTCTGCAAGGAGACAGGCTTCAGCCTGAAGCGAGTTTATGAGTTGTTCCCAACCGGCCCGGCTAAAGGAGCCTGTAAAATTGCCGGTCTGCCCAAGCCGACCGGATGCGTTTAGTTCCGGTTCAGCACCGGTGTTGTTGTTTGCATTTTAAGATGTTGGCCGTGATCCTGGCCCGGGAATGATGTCTTTATGAAGAAACGGACACAGACCGCGAACCATATTTGACGGGCTGTGTTTTTTCCTGTTGCTAAAAAGTATAAGCGGCCGGCCACGACGTAAAGCGAATTTTTCTCGTTAGCGCTAAAACAAGCCTGTACCCATTGCGGGGCGGGTTTTTTTGTTTTTTTAAAGCCCACATAAAAAAGGGTATAGGAGAAAAAATATATATAAATTGCCAGGAGGTGAGGATTATCAATTCAAAACATCTTTCTTCAAAGAGACTTATTTTTTACGCAGCCTGCCTGCTGGCCCTGTTAATCGCCGGCGCATCCCTGCAATGGCGGCAGGCGGCGGCACAGGACTCCTCTATTTACTGGGGAAGCAGGGGAGATGACGTTTTGCGCGTGCAGCAAAAACTGAGCCAGTGGGGGTACTATAACGGGCCGCAGGACGGGGTCTACGAAGGCGAAACATTTCGCGCTGTACAAATATTTCAGCGCAATAATGGAATCAATCCGGACGGCGCGGTGGGCCGGGATACAACGGCTGCATTGGGCTTAAACGCGCCGGAGGCAGCCCCCGCCGTTTCCAGGGGCGCCGCCACAGACAGGGGCGAGGTAACCCTGTTGGCTCATGTGATCGAGGGAGAGGCTGCGGATGAGCCGTTCACGGGAAAGGTGGCGGTCGGGGCGGTCATTGCCAACCGGACCAAGAGTTCTGCCTTTCCACGCACGATCAGCGGCGTTATTTACCAGGATCACGCTTTTGAATCAATCAGCAACGGACAGGCTTACAGACCTCTTTCCCAGGATTCAATTCGGGCCGCAGAAATGGCCCTGAGCGGTTATGACCCCACAGGCGGCTCGCTCTTTTTTTGGAACCCGACCAAGCCGGTTAACCCGTGGGTTTGGTCAAGGGATATTGCAACGCAAATCGGTAACCATGTCTTTGCACACTAAGGGGGGATATCGCTTATGAGAAAATGGATCATACCGACGGTCCTCGGGCTTATGGTTATGGGCGCCATTGGGATCTGGGGCAACACCCAGCGGTTGGCCAACCGCAACACCGAAATTTTTTTGGACAACAAGTACCAGCGGGCTTTTTTTGATCTGACCGACCAGGTCCAAAGCCTTGAGGTGCTCCTGTCCAAGAGTATGGTCGCCGCCGACCCGCGCCTTGACCTTTCACTCCTGATGGATCTCCGCCAGCAGGCTGCTTTTGCACAGTCCAACCTGGGCCAACTGCCCCTGGTCGATTCACTGGCAACACGGACTTCCAAATTCCTGACCCAGGTTGGGGACTACGCGGACAGCCTGGCCAGGCAGGTCAGTCGGGGGGAGGTCATTGAAACAAATCAGTGGGATAATCTAAATAATCTCTACCGGCAGTCCGTAGACCTGAACAAGGAACTGCAGGGCATGAGTTATAAAGTGGCCCAGAACAACTTCTATTTCAGCGAACTAGTGCGCCAGGTCCGCAAAAACCTGCAGGAAACCCCCGGCAATGTAGCCCGGACTGACCTCCAGGCGTTGGACCGGCGGATGCAGCGCTATCCCACCCTGATTTACGACGGCCCCTTTTCGGAGCACCTGGAGAAAACCGAGCCCAGGGCTTTAAGCGGGCAGGCTGAAGTTGATCGGGAAGAGGCAAAAAACCGGGCCCTTGCTTTTGTGGACAAGCGGCCGGACCTGGAATACCGGGCGGCCCTTACCGGGGATACCAATGGCCGCATCCCGGCCTACCGGGTGGAGGTTTCCGCCGGTGAGGGGAACGCCGGGAACAAGACGCTGTTGGACCTAACCAGGCAGGGCGGCAGGGTGATCTGGCTGCTCCAGTCGCGTCTACCGGGAGGCCAGGTCATTAGTATTGACGAAGCCCGGCAGAAAGCTGTCCAGTTTTTAAAAGACCGGGGTTTTGAAGATATGCGTCCCACCTATTTCATGCAGCAGGAAAACACAGTTACTTTTAACTTTGCCGCGACACAGGACGATGTTATCCTTTACCCGGACCTGGTAAAAGTAACCGTAGCCCTGGATAACGGGGAGGTGGTCGGGGCTGAGACCACCGGCTACTTGATGTCCCACCGGCAGCGCGACTTGCCGAAGGAAAGGATTTCGCAAGAGCAGGCCAGGGCAACCATTAATCCACGCCTGGAAGTAACCGGCGGAAAACTGGCGCTTATACCTGTGGGGGCATCGGATGAAAGATTGACTTACGAGTTTCAGGGACGGCTCGGGGATGAAACCTTCCTGATTTATGTCAACGCCCAGAACGGGCGGGAAGAAAATGTATTGAAACTCATTGAAACGGAAAATGGTACGCTGACCATGTAATGATGTCTCGATCCGTGGCCATTCATTGATAGGGCGGGTGCGGCAGTTATCGGCGCCCCGCCCCACACTTTACCTGTTGACAGCTCTAGGGGACCGTGCTATAATTTCTTCAATTATCGCAAATCGGCAATGATGGGGAAGAATGGCGTTGTTTAATCAGCAGCGAGCCGGAGATTGGTGTGAGCCCGGTGAGAAAGACGCCTGTGCCGCCCCGGACGCCGCACGCCGAAATCTTGTTCTGCAAAAGAGAGTAAGCGACAGCCGGTCTGCCCCCGTTACAGGGCTTAAGAGGGCCATGAGGCATTGCTTCATGGGCCAATTAGGGTGGTACCGCGAGTTTATTCCCGTCCCTTTGATAGGGCGGGTTTTTTATTTTCGCTTTTTAGCATAAAGGGGGATGACAGATGAAGGAGATCCTGGAGCTTCTACAGTCCGACGCCAGGCTTACTCCCGGGCAGATTGCCGTGATGCTGAACCGGGATGAAGAAGAAGTGGCCCGTACAATTAAGGAGATGGAAGAAAAAAAGATTATCCTGGGTTACTTTACCCTGATTAACTGGGATAAACTTGAGGAAGAAAGGGTGTCGGCTATTATCGAAGTCAAGCTCAGCCCGCAGCGCGAAGTTGGTTTTGACGCGATGGCCGAGCGCATCTACCGCTTCCCCGAGGTGGGCAGTGTCCGCCTGATGTCGGGCGCGTACGACCTGGCCGTGATGATTAACGGCCGCACGATGAAAGAAGTGGCTCATTTTGTATCACACAAGCTTGCAACCATCGAGAATGTTATAAGTACATGTACACATTTTGTTCTCAAAACATACAAATATCACGGAACCATTGTTGAAGACATGGAATCTGATCGAAGGCTGGTGGTGACCCCATGACAGCGCCGGTAAACTGGCAGGACCGGATTAACCCCGTAGTGCGGGACATCCCCCCCTCCGGGATCAGGCGTTTCTTTGACCTTGCCACCGAAATGAAGGGTGTTATTTCCCTGGGTGTCGGTGAGCCCGATTTTGTGACGCCCTGGCATATCCGGGAGGCCTGTGTCTACTCCCTGGAAAAGGGTTACACCATGTACACGTCCAACAACGGACTGCTGGAATTAAGAGAGGAAATTGCCCGGGACCTGGCGGAAACCCACCGGATCACCTATAACCCCAAAAATGAGATTTTAATTACCGTGGGGGTTAGCGAAGGCCTGGACCTTGCCTTGCGCACTATTTTGTCCCCGGGGGATGAGGTTTTAATACCCGAACCATCCTATGTGTCCTACGCCCCCTGCATCACCCTGGCCGGCGGCAAGCCGGTGTATTTGAAAACCTCTGTGGAAAATGGATTTCAGGTGACTGCGGAGATGGTAGAAAAGGCCATCACACCGGCAACGAAGGTTTTACTCCTGTGTTATCCAAACAATCCCACCGGAGCAACGATCTCCCGGGAGCGTCTGCTTGAGATTATGGAAGTCGTGAAGGCGCATGACCTGATCGTGATCTCCGATGAAATTTATGAGAAGCTAACCTACGTTGGTGAGCACACCTGTGTATCCTCCCTGCCCGGTATGCGTGATCGCACCATTTTGTTGAACGGTTTTTCCAAATCCTATGCCATGACCGGATGGCGGGTTGGGTATGCGGCGGGGAACCCTGACTTTATTGCAGCTATGAAGAAAATTCACCAGTACACCATGCTTTGCGCTCCTATAACGGCCCAAATTGCCGCGTTAGAAGCCTTGAAAAACGGTAAGAACGAGATGAAAAAGATGATTGAGCAGTATCGTCAGCGCAGACGTCTCGTCCTCCATGCCTTCGAGGAAATGGGTTTGCCCTGTTTTGAGCCTGGCGGCGCGTTTTACGCTTTTCCAGAAATCCAAATGACCGGGCTTTCTTCGGAGGAATTTGCCGAACAGCTATTGAAAGAGGCCAGGGTGGCGGTAGTGCCCGGCAACGCCTTCGGCGGGCAGGGAGAGGGCTTTATCCGCTGTTCGTACGCTACTTCGGTCAATGACCTGACCGAGGCCTTTAAGCGAATGAATCAATTTTTAAAGCGCAGGCTGGGGCGTGGAAGAGTTCTGAAGGCATCTTTCGGAAAACTGGAACCAATCAAAGAAGGAAAATGTCAATCCTTATAGAATATACTACATTTATAAAAAGGTTAGACAAATGTTAATTGGAAGGACGGTAGGACGGCAGGATGATTAAATGGGTACTTTTATTGCTATTTGTTTCAGTGATGGTTTACAGTGGTTACACCAGCATGCGTAAGACTTGCACGGTAAGTGACTTTTTCCTCGGTGGCAGGACGGTCGGTCCCTGGTTATCAGCCTTTGCCTATGGCACCACGTATTTTTCGGCGGTCATTTTTATCGGGTATGCCGGCAAGGTGGGCTGGGGATTTGGACTTTCTGATCTCTGGATTGTCATAGGCAATACTTTCCTGGGCAGTCTTCTGGCCTGGTGGTTGTTGGCCAGAAGGACGCGGCAGATGACCGCGCGGTTGAACGCCATGACAATGCCGGAGTTTTTGGAAGCCCGCTATGATAGCCGGGGGATGAAAATCTTTGCCGCGCTGGTCATTTTTATTTTCCTGGTGCCTTATTCAGCAGGGGTATATATGGGACTCAGCTATCTTTTTGAGCAGGTCCTGGGCATCCCTTACCTCTACGCGACGCTGGCGATGTGCCTGCTGACCGGTGTCTACCTGGTGATGGGAGGATACAGGGCGGTGGCCCTGACCGATTTTATCCAGGGAACCGTTATGATTTTCGGCGTGTTTATGCTGCTGTACTATGTTGTGGGTTCTCCCCAGGTGGGCGGTCTGGCGTCCGGGATTCATAAACTGTCCCAGATTAATCCACAACTGGTTACCCCCGTAGGACCGCCGGGCCTGCTTTCTCTGGCCGGGCTGGTAATTCTGACCAGCCTCGGGGTGTTTGGGTTGCCCCAGATGGTCCAGAAGTTTTACGCCATCAAGGACGAAAAATCCATCCGGCCGGCCATGCTTGTTTCCTCCTTTTTTGCCCTGGTTGTAACCTTTGGGGCTTACTTTACGGGTTCACTGGGCCGCCTCTTTTTTGAGACGATGCCACTGGACGCGGCCGGAAAACCAAACCCGGACCTGATCATGCCCCAAATTATCAACACCACCCTGCCCGAAACAGGGGTTGCAATCATTCTGCTTTTAGTGCTTTCCGCTTCCATGTCCACACTGGCTTCCCTGGTCCTGGTTTCCAGCTCTTCCGTTGCCATTGACCTGCTCAAGGCCTTAAAGCCGGGGCTGGCCGCCCGCCGGGGCGTGCCTTTAATGCGGCTGTTCTGCGTGATCTTTATTGGCCTTTCCCTGGCCATGGCCCTGAAAAAACCGACCATAATCCTGAGCCTGATGGCCATGTCCTGGGGAACCATTTCAGGCGCATTCCTGGCGCCTTACGTCCTCGGCCTTTTCTGGAAGGGGGTTACCCGCGCGGGCGCCTGGGCCGGGGCTATCACCGGCTTGTCTATATCGATTGTTTTTTCTCTGTATTACAAGCTTGACGCCGGTGTCATTCCCCTGGTCGGCTCAGTTTCCATGCTAGTTCCCCTGGTGGTGGTCCCCCTGGTGAGCCTGATTACTAAGCCGTTCCCGGAGAGGCATCTTAACCGGGTTTTCGGCACGCCCGGGATTAGCGGTAAAAGCGTGGTTCTGGATCAGAAAGAGGCCTACAGCACTGGAAGATGATCCACAGACAATATGTTGATCATAAGCACGGGCAAGGCCAAGAGGGTTATCGACAACCGGCCGAAAATACCTTTTAAGTGAACCTCATCTTTGCGTTGCCCTTTGGTTCACCCTTTGTTAAACTAGTAGTGGTCCGGTTCTTTTAATTGCTCTACGCCATGGTTATAAATGCTGGTTCGGTGGCCAGAAACTTCCGCGCCGGCTTTTTCTATAAGTGAAATTAACTTTCGGAGGTGAATTTTTTGAAGGAACTTCTTTCCGGTAACGAGGCCATCGCCAGGGCCGCCTATGAGTCCGGCGTCAAGGTGGCCGCCGCCTATCCGGGTACACCGAGCACTGAAATCTTAGAGCAATTTTCCCGTTATCCGGGTATCTACGCGGAATGGGCGCCAAATGAAAAGGTGGC
>DHTR01000058.1:32317-36915 GCA_002408725.1 Pelotomaculum sp. UBA5255 | reverse complement strand
ACTGTAAAAGTCGGGTTATAACATACCTCTTTCGCATAGTAATAAACAAAAATTTCCTCTTTAAAACAGAGACATTATAAATAATAAAAATGGCCTTCACCTGGAAGACCATATAACAAAATTGTTAACTATTTTGTTTCGAGATAGGGGTCCAGTGGCGGGAATATGGGCATTGGGGTTGCAGTCGGAACCACAGTCCCGTATGGAAGCGGGATGGCGATGATTTGACCGGGATAAACCAGGTCTGGGTCAAGAATCTGGGGGTTGGCTTCTAGAAGCGCACCCACGGGAATATTAAACCTTACTGCGATGCGGGTCAAGGTATCACCGGGTTGAACGATATAAAGCGACTCCATGGGAACCGGAACAACTCCTTGCCGGGGAATGTGAATGATTTGCCCGGGAAAGATAAAAGCCTGTCTTTCAAGCCTGGGGTTAGCTCTCAGAATACCTTCAACCGTTACTCCAAAACGGTTAGCAATTGAACTCAGTGTATCGCCGGGTTGGATCACATAATCCATTAAGAACACCTCCCTTTTATACAAAGAATATTCAATCGTGGCATAATATGTCACCATGAGAGAAGATATTTTCCCCCGGCATTCGAATTATCTACCGTCCTTTCATTTAATACAGAGGGTTAAAATATTATCTGCGACCCATTACGACGCCGACTCAGGTGCAACCTTGTTAAATAAAGCTGCAATACTAAAAAATGTTCTCTTATAGTTAAAAAGTAAAAGTTATAAGTATTATGGTTGACGGCAAACAATGAAAATAATTATACTTTATCTAAGACGGTCATACCAGATTACCATTTTTGCTTAAAATTTATGGTTGTAAATGGTTGCCCGTCATGACAACACTCAAATAGTTGCCGTTTCTTCAGAAGAAAGGAGTGTTCAACAGCAGTGGGGGAATTAACCAGTTTTTTCAGGCCCGATTCCTTAGCCGTTATTGGAGCTACCAGGGCACAGAGTAAAATCGGCAACGCCATCATACGAAACATCATTGGCTGCGGCTACCAGGGAAAGATCTACCCAATCAACCCAAAAGAAAAAGAAATTGAGGGGCTGATGTCCTACCCGTCGGTAGGCGCCGTTCCAGGTGACGTGGAAATGGCCGTTCTCTCCGTACCGGCGGCAAGGGTGCTGACGGTGGCCAGGGAATGCGGCGAAAAAGGAGTCAGGGCACTGGCCGTGATTACGGCGGGATTTAAGGAAATCGGTAAAAAAGGACTGGATCTTGAGAAGGAGCTGCTGGAAACCTGTGGCCGGTACGGGATGCAGATGCTGGGGCCAAACTGCGTAGGTCTGATGGACACGCATACTCCTATCAACGCTTCCTTTGCTGCCACGTTTCCAATCAAGGGAGATATTGCCTTTCTTTCCCAGAGCGGAGCGATCCTGCTGGCAATTTTGGACTGGAGCAGCGCTGTGGGGCTTGGCTTCAGTAAGGTTGTCAGCCTGGGAAACAAAGCCAACCTCTCTGAAATCGACTTTATCAAAGATGCCGCCAATGATCCTTACACAAGGGTCATTCTCTGTTATATTGAAGACATCGTCGACGGCGCCCACTTTCTTGAGGTGGCCGACTGGGCATCAAAGAAAAAGCCGATCATTGTCTTGAAATCCGGAGTCAGCCAGGCTGGCGCCCAGGCGGCCTCATCCCACACCGGGGCCCTGGCCGGCAGCGACCTGGCCTACGACACGGCGTTTGCCCAGTGCGGGATCATCAGGGCGCGCAATATGACCGAACTATTTGACCTTGCCGTAGCTTTTTCCAAATCCGTGATCCCAACCGGGAACAGGGTGGCCATTGTTACCAATTCCGGCGGTCCTGGCATCATTGCTACAGACAATGTGGAATTAAAGGGACTGGCGATGGCCCGCTTTGATAAAAAGACCATTGAAGACATGCGCGCCAATCTGCCCGAGGAGGCCGGCATCTACAACCCGGTTGACGTCCTCGGAGACGCCGGGGTGGAACGCTTTGAGTTTGCCCTGGAAAAAGTGCTGACAGACCCCAATGTGGACAGCCTTCTTGTCCTGTTGTGTCCCACCGCGGTAACCCAACCTGTGGAAGTCTCGCAGGCGCTGATTAAAGCCCGCGACGCCCATCCCAGCAAGCCGGTCTTCGCGGCTTATACTGGAGGAAAATGCCTCGCCGGGGGGGCGGACCTTCTCTCTTCAGCTGGAATACCCTGCTTTACCTTTCCCGAGCCTGCCATTGAGTGCATCCGGGGATTGTACAACTACAGCCGGCATCGTAGTGCGGTAGAAGTCAAAGATAACGGTGCGCTGCCGGATCTGGACAAAAAAACCGTCAAAGCCGTTTTCTATGATGTGATCAAGGACCGCCGCCTGACCCTGATGGGCAGCGAAGCCGCCGAAGTTGCAAGCGCCTACGGGATTCCCGCCGCGCCCATCGTTTTAACCACAACTCCGGAGGAGGCCGTGGCCGCAGCCGGGAATTTAGGTTATCCTGTCGTGCTCAAGGTGGCTTCTCCTAAAATTTTGCATAAAACGGACGTGGGAGGTGTGAGGATTGGAATTCAAACCCCGGAAGAGGTCAAGCAGGTCTTCATTGAGATCATGGAAAGCGTTCACCGCTACCTGCCCAAGGTTATTATCTACGGCATCGAAGTTCAAAAGATGATGCCCAAAGGCACCGAATTGATTATTGGAATGACCAAGGACGTGCAGTTCGGTCCACTGATTGCGTTCGGGCTGGGCGGAATTTACGTCAACTTATTAAAAGATGTGGCTTTCCGCCTGGCCGGCGGATTGACTAGTGAAAAGCAAATTGAGGAGATGCTGACAGAAACGAAGGCGTACACCCTCTTGCGAGGATACCGCGGCGAGGCTCCCCGGGACATTGCTGCAGTGGTGGATGTCATCGGGCGCGCCGCCAGGCTGGTCATGGATTTCCCGGAAATTAACGAAATGGATATTAACCCGCTGTTTGCTTACAAGAAGGGCCTCTCAGCCCTGGATGTTAAAATAACCATATCATGAGGTGGTAAAAATTGAAAAGCCTTTATATCATGGGGACTCCGGGTAGCGGGAAAACAGTGGTGGCCTTGGGTTTGGCTCAAAAGCTGCAGCAGGAAGGATACACGGTCGGGTATTTTAAGCCGGTGTCCAGCAGACGTAAACTGCCGGGCAATGCCGATATGGACTCCGTATTGATGAAAGAAGTTTTAGGTCTAAAAGCGCCCCTGGAAAGAATTGCCCCGGTCTCTGCCAGTCCCTTTTATCTCAGCACGCAGTCGCTCTTGAAGGACGCGCCCGTCCTGATCAGGGATTCCTTTGATGAGATTGCACGGGATGTCGACATCATTTTGGTAGACGGAGCCCTGTCCCTGGACATCCTGGGCAGTTGTGGTTTGGACTGCGTGACACTGGCCAAAACACTGGGGTCCTGTGCTCTCCTGGTGATCAAAGTCGAAAACGATTACAGCCTGGACAAGGCCATCTATTTAAACAGGCATTTGGCATTGGAGGGTATTCCCGTGGTAGGTAACCTTTTCAGCAACGTCCCCAGGCCCCTTTATTCCAAAACCGACGGAGTTTACCGTCCCATTTTGGAAAACGCAGGCTATAAGACCCTTGGTGTCTTCCCAAGTAGGCCGGAAATCGCCGCCCCCACGGTAGCCGAGTTTTACGATATCCTGGGCGGAGAAATCCTGGCGGCCCATGAAAAGCTAGATTTACTTGTAGAAGATGTCGTTATCGGCGCCATGACCACTGCGGGAGCTCTGACTTACTTGCGCCGCACCGCCAACAAGGCGGTCATCCTGGGCGGGGACCGGGCAGATCTTGCGCTTGCTGCTCTTGAGACCAGTACTTCCGTTTTGATCCTAACCGGCGGGCTTTATCCGGACGTGAAGGTTTTGGCCCGGGCCGAGGAAATGAAAGTGCCTGTTATCCTGGTTCATTACGACACCTATACCACTATTGAGAAACTGGCCCTAGTCAGCCGGCACATCCAGCCCCATGATCAAGAAAGCATCCGGGCAGCTTTGGAGAGCATCGAAAGATACTGCGACTGGGCATCAATACTCAAAAGCTTGATGTGAAATTGAACATAGACAGTCCAATGGGGAGGTAATTCATCTGACGCCGCAAAATTTGCGGGCTAAAACGGAAAAGGTAGACGGGGAGGCTCAGACCCTCTACGAAGCATTTAAACTCAATGCCGAGGCCGTTTCAGCCCGCGTCGACCGTGCCGCAGACAGCCTTGAGGCCGCCTTCAAAGTCACGGAAATCGTTCGCCAGGTCGGCGCTAAAAAGGTTGTGGCTGAGCCATCCCCCCTCGTTGATTCGCTCGGGCTAGATGCCCTGTGGAACGAATCGGGACCGTCTCTTCACCGTGGGAACCTACGCCTGCATGCGCCTGATGCTGAAGTCGGTATATCCGGGCTCGACCTCGCCATTGTTGAGACAGGAACGCTTGTACAGGACGCCACCTGTATCGGCGGGCGTCTGGTTTCTATGCTGCCCCCCGTTCACGTGGCGCTGGTCCGCACGGACCGGATCGTGGCCACCCTGCGGGTTGCTCTGGACAGGTACAGCGGTAATTTGAATGGCCTCCCG
>DHTR01000058.1:365-32113 GCA_002408725.1 Pelotomaculum sp. UBA5255 | reverse complement strand
CGCCCCCCCGCCATATCTTGCGTTTATTTCCGGTCCCAGTCGCACCGCGGACATTGAGCGTGTGCTGACCATCGGCGTACACGGCCCGGGTGAGCTTAGGATCATCTTTATTGACCGACCTGGAGTTGAGGCGGTATGAGCGGTACAACAATCAAGGGAGATATTCAGGCGGCCCTCACCAATGAAAGCCTGCGGAGGGCCCTGGGCCGTTTTGCAGACGCGTACCTGGACTCCCGGGAGGCTGCCTACCAGAAGAAAGATTTCAGCGCCCTGCGGGAGGAGATTGCTGCCCTGAAAAGTCAGGCGGCCGGGCGCATGGAAGAACTAGCCGGACAGTTTGCCGACGAGGCAACCAGGCACGGGGCAATCGTCTTCCGGGCCGAAACCGCCGGGCAGGCCAGGGAATACATTTTAAATCTAGCCCGGGAACAGGGCATTAAAACCATCGTCAAGTCGAAATCCATGGCCAGCGAGGAAATCCACCTGAACAAGTGCCTGGCCGAAGCTGGCATGGACGTGGTGGAAACCGATCTGGGAGAATGGATCATCCAGCTCTGCGGACAGCGTCCCTCCCACATGGTGCTGCCTGCCATCCACATGACCAGGGGGGAGGTGGCCGGGGTTTTTTCCCGGGAAACCAGGGAGGATCTTCCGCCTGATATCCCGCGCCTGGTCAAAGTGGCGCGGGAGAACCTGCGCCAGAAGTTTTTAAAGGCTGAAATGGGTATTACTGGCGCCAATATAGCCGTGGCAGAAACCGGCACGCTAGTGATGGTCACCAATGAAGGCAACGGGCGCCTCACAACGACACTTCCCCCGCTTCATGTGGCCATTGTGGGCCTTGAGAAACTGGTGGCGCGCTTCAGTGACGTGGCCCCCATTTTGGAAGCACTGCCCCGCAGCGCCACTTCCCAGCAGCTCACCAGCTACGTGACCATGCTGACCGGCCCGGCCCCGGCGGTGGACGCTTTTAACACCCCTGTCCAAAAAGAAATGCATATTGTCCTGCTGGACAACGGTCGCACCGAAATGCAGCGCGATTACGTCTTCAAAGAGGCGCTTCAGTGCATCCGCTGTGCCTCTTGTTTGAACGTGTGCCCAGTCTTTCAGCTGGTCGGAGGGCACGTTTTCGGACATGTTTACACCGGTGGTATCGGCACCATTCTGACAGCGTTTTTCAACGGGATGGAGAACGCCGCCGAGATTCAGACCCTCTGCCTTGGCTGCGAGCGGTGCAAGGATTTTTGCCCCGCCAAAATAAACCTGCCCCGCCTTATTTCCAAGCTGCGCACCCGCGTAACGCGTGAAAAAGGTTTGCCCCTGACCCAGCGGTTGGTCCTGAAAAACGTGCTGACCAACCGCCAGCTGTTCCACGCCCTCCTACGCGCCGTATCGGCAGCCCAGAAACCTTTTGTAAAAGAGGGAACCATGCGTCACCTGCCCTTCTTTTTGGCCGGGCAGGCGGGAGTGAAAAATCTGCCTGCCATTGCGAAGGAGCCCTTGCGGGACAGGTTCAAAAAGAACGGTGGACGGGAAGCAGAAAGGAACGCACTCAGGACCGGTCTGTTTGCCGGTTGTCTGTCCGACTTCATCTACCCGGAAATCGGCACATCCATGGTCAAGGTGCTCGAGCACGTGGGCTTCGAGGTGGTGTTCCCCCAGGGGCAGACCTGCTGCGGCTATCCGGCCCGGCAGTTGGGGGCGCCGGAGGTTATGGCGGATGTGGCCCGACAGAACCTGGAGGCCTTTGAGTCAGCCGGAGTTGACTATATCCTGACGCCCTGCCCCACCTGCACCCATTCTCTGAAGAACGTTTACCCGGAACTGCTGGCGGGAGATTCAGCGCTCCAGGTCCGGGCCGCAGCAATGGCCGGAAAGGTCTGCGACTTTGCGGAATTTGTTTACCATCAGGGCAAAGGCGGCTTAGTGCAAAAGCCTGAGTTCAAGCCGCTGAACAAGAAGGTGACCTACCATGATTCCTGCCACCTGAAGCGTAGCCTGGGAATTACGGTAGAGCCCAGGGAGCTTTTGAAAATGGTCGGGGCGGATCTGGTGGAAATGTCCTTTTCCGACCGTTGCTGCGGCTTCGGGGGCTCCTATTCCATAAAATACCATGAGCTCTCCGCTCATATCCTCGACCAGAAGCTGGCGTGTATCCAGGAAACCGGGGCCGATCTGGTAGCCGTGGAGTGCCCGGGCTGCCTGATGCAGTTGAGGAAGGGGTTGGCAGACAGGGGCCAAGGGGCTCCCGAAGCAAAGTTTCTGGCGGAGATTCTGGCGGATCAGCTATAAGCTTTGTTTCTTTTACTTTAAACTCATGGCCAGGAGTTCCGCGGTATGAAAAACCCTTTTTCCCAGTCCTTCCTGGGCGAACCCGTCCTCTAGCTGCATTCGGCAGGCGCTACAGCCGGTAACCACGGCATCTGCTCCGGTACCTGAGATATCCGCCAGCTTGTGCTTTAAAATATTATAGGAGATGTCGTAATGGGTGAAGCTAAACGAACCCGCGTTGCCGCAGCACCGCTCCGGTTCCCTGAGTGGGACGAAGTCCAGGCCGGGGATGGTGCGGATGATTTCAAGCGGCTCTTTGGTTACACCCAGTCCCCGTCCCAGATGGCACGGTTCGTGATAGGTTACCCTCATGGCCAATTCTTTCAACAACTGTCGGTTAAACGGGGCCACATTCCAGGCAAAATCCGCGATGTCGCAGGTTTTTGCCGCCAGTTCCCTGGCCTTACCGGCGTAGCCCGGCGCCCCGTCCAGGAGTTCGACGTACTTTTTCTTAAAGGACTCACCGCAGGTACCGCAGGCAACCACCACAGCATCCACGTCCAGTCCGGAAAACAGGTCGATTTGGGAGCGGGCCATCTGCTCCGCCACGTCCATTACGCCGTTTAAGGCCAGTGGCGCGGCGCAGCAGTGTTGTTTCCAGGGGATTAACACGGAAACACCGCTTTTGGTGAGGATCTCCACAACAGCCCTACCAGTCGAGGGGTAAACGTAGTTGACCAGGCATCCGGTAAAAAAGGCTACTTTGCTTTTAGCACCGGGCACAGTCACCGACTCTCTCATTCCGTCCCGGAAGGTCTTAGGTGACAGGGACGGCACGACCCGCCGCAGATCTAGGCCGAGGGGGAAGCGGGGTGAAAGGCCCCCGGAAGGGTGGGGCTGAAAAAGTAGGCCCTTTGCCAGGGTGGCGGTTTTAAGACCCAGGTCCAGCAGACCCTGGTTTTTTAAGGCGGCAGCCATGAGCTTTTTAAAGGCGGGAGAGCCCCCGTTCCGGACCATCACCGCCCGGGCGGCTAGAAAGATCTTGTCAATTTGGATGCCGCAGGGACAGGTAGCGTTGCAGGCATAGCAGGTCAAACATTCGAAACGCTCGGCCAGGGTGGGCGTATACTTGATTTTGCCCTGCAGAACGGATTTGGCCAGAGCAATTTTGCCCCTCGCCACAGAAGACTCAAAGCCTGTTTCCTGGTAATAGGGGCAGGTGGCCTGGCAATTGCCGCAACGCATGCAGTTGGCTATTTCCTCTTCAACGGCAGACAAATCGAAATCGTGGTTCACTTCCGCTCCTCTCTGCAGGGTACCATTTTGCCGGGGTTCAAGAGATATTCCGGGTCAAGCGCCTCTTTGATCTTTTGCAGCACCTGTACACCTTTTTCACCGTATTCCCATGGCAGATAGCGTGCCTTGGCCATCCCGATGCCGTGCTCACCGGTCAAGGTGCCCCCCATGGAAAGAGCGGCCTTAAAGATCTCGTCCACCGCCCGGTGGACACGCTCCATTTCTTCCTGGTCCCTGGAGTCGGTCAGGATAGTCGGGTGTAGGTTGCCGTCTCCGGCGTGGCCGAACGTGCCGATAGTCAAATTATAGCGTCGGCCAATGTTCTGGATTGCCAGGAGCATCTCCGTAATTTTACTGCGGGGTACTGTCGCATCTTCCAGGATAGTGGTGGGGCGCTTTCGGGCCAGGGCGGGCAGAGCGGCGCGCCGGGCCGCCCAGAGTTGGTCACGTTCGTGGTCGCCGGCCGCCGTCTTGACCACGCCTCCATTTCGGGTGATAACCTCCCGGACGGTAGCCGCCTCGCGCCGGACCACCTCGGGAATCCCGTCCACCTCCACCAAAAGAATCGCCTCGGACTCCGTGGGTAATCCGATCTGGGCGTGGTTTTCCACCGTTTCCATGGTTACCCGGTCCATAATCTCCATGGTAGCCGGGATGACTTTACTCCTAATAATTTCAGTAATAGAGCGCCCGGCCGTGGTCAGGTCCGCAAAGGTTGCAAACATGGTTTCCCGCGTTTCCGGTGCGGGAATCAGGCGAACGATGATTTCCGTAATTATGCCCAGGGTGCCCTCTGAGCCTGTAAATAGCCGGACCATGTCGTAGGCGGTAACATTCTTAACCGTCTTACCGCCGAACCGGGCGATATCACCATTGGCCAGGACCACTTCCAGACCCATCACGTAGTCCCTGGTCACGCCATACTTAAGCCCCCTTAAACCCCCGGAGCATTCGGCCACACTGCCGCCCATGGTGGCGGTGGCCATCGACCCCGGGTCAGGCGGGTAGATCAGACCGTGAGGGGCAATGGTATTGTTCAGAGTCTGGATGATGACACCAGGCTGCACGGTAGCCGTAAGGTTATCCGGATCTATTTCCAGGATTTTATTCATTTTTAAGGACGACAGCACAATACCCCCCCGTACCGGAACCGTTCCCCCGCTCAGGTTTGTTCCTGAACCGCGTGGGTAAACCGGCATCTTATACCGATTCGCCGCCTTTATGACTTCGGCGACCTGCTCTACGGTCATTGGCGTCACCAGTAAGTCCGGCAGGTGTTCCGGTAGGTCGGCCGTTGCATCAAAGGAATAGCAAATCAGGTCTTCCTTGGCAGTGATCACGTTTTCTTTTCCCAGAACGCTGCGGAGGGTGTAAATGGCCTCTTGCACTGACATCGGATCAACCCCTTTTTATCAAATTCATGTTCTGACTGTGCTGCCCCCGGTGTCATAAATGTCTAAGAATATGAAAAGGTTTTTGTTCGATGGGAATCGGGGTTGCTTTGTGGCGGAATCGTTCTTTATAATAGAGCATAGGCGATTTGAAAATCTTGTGGAATGTAAAAGAGGTATTCTTGTTATGATTAAGCATGTAATTTTTGATTTTGACGGGACAATCGTTGATTCAATTAGTTTATCTATTGAGTTATTCAACGAACTGGCGATTAAATATAAATTTAACAAAATTGTCAATGATGAATTGGAATACTTGCGTAGTTTGTCATTTATGGAGCGATGCAGGGCGGTTAAAGTGCCACTCTACAGAATCCCCATGCTTGGAATTGAGATAACTAGAAATTATCGAAAAATAATAGGTGAACTCAGGATTTTTGAGGGCGTCTATGATGTTATCCACTGGCTTAAGGATGAGGGCTTGGAGTTAAGCATTATTTCATCAAATGCACACGAAAATGTTAAAACATTTCTTAGGGAAAATAATATTGATGTATTTGATGGAATCTATTGTATCAGAAACATATTCGGCAAGGAGAAAGCCATTGGCAAGTTTATTAAAAGACATAATTTAGAAAGAGATGAGGTTGTCTATATTGGGGATGAGTACAGGGATATAATGGCATGCAAGATCAACGATGTGAAAGTAATTGCCGTAGCTTGGGGGTATGATTCCATTGATATGCTGACCAAGGCCGGTCCTGACTATATCGTCGAAAGCCCCCCTGAAATAATTCAATTTCTATCCTCGCGGGCAGTTTGATCAAACAGCTAATTAGACATTCAACTTACCAAAATACCACCACCAGAGGCGGCTGATTTTGTTTCTCAGATTCACCCCGGGGTAGTGCTTTTTCCCCGCAGTTTCCTGCACAAAAATAATATCATGCCGATCCGCGCCTCTAAAATATTCAAATTCCAGATACACGCATACTTTTTCTCCCGGAGCTAAAATAGTAGACAAGGGGACAAGTACACGAGGACCCATCCCCGTGCTTTTCGGGTAGCGAATGCCAAACCCGGCTATTCTGACAGGCGCTCTGCCTGTATTGAAGGCTGCCGCTTTGACCCTAGTTTTGCAGGCGATATCGGTATCGCTGCAGGGGGTTGCTCTGGACCAGTTTACTCTAATCGTCAAAGAAAGCACTCCTTTTGCCTCAATATTCGGCAAAACAGGGGTGTTTCCTCCCATGATAAAACGATCAAAACCCGTTAAATTACATGAATGGCTGCTCCATAATAGGAAACGATAATATTAATAAAATATGATTGACGTCAGGAGGTTTTTGATCTTGGAACAATTGCCAGAACTATCCGAAACTCTAACAGCATTTCATTCAGATTTGAACAGGATTCAAACCATGGCCGGAACCCTCTCCCAACTGGACCGCCAGCATTACAACGACCTAACCAAGTATGAAGATAAAAGGCTGACGGGAATTGCTGTGGCGGAGCAAAACAGCTCCAGGCAACTGGGGGAAATTAAGCAACTCTGTATTGCCATGGCCCAAAAGATTGAAGAAATTCAGCAGTCTATGGGGCAAAAATAGGAGGGATAGAACTTGGGTATATTATCCAGGCTCTTAAGGGGCGCTGCCAATGAGGTTGCCGATGACGCTGTCCGGACCATGGTAAGGGACCAGTATACTGAGAACCTTTTCGATATGATTCCGGTAGCCAAAAAGGTAAACCCGATCAACCTGGCAGAAATTGTGATGAGGGCCGCCCAGGGAACTCCGATTCCGCGTCCGCTGGGTAGCCACCTGCGCCTTTCGCCCTGGGAAAAACTGTTATTCAGTCCGGTTCACCTTTTTCGTTTCCCCACTCCCGAGGATGTCGGCATCAACACCTCTGTTAAAATCGGGCCCGGGGCAAGGAAGCCGCTCAACATTTCCATTCCTCTAATCATAGCAGGTATGTCCTACGGCGGGGCATTGAGCAAAAACGCTAAGATTGCCCTGGCCAGGGCCGCGACAATGGTTGGGACTGCCACCAATACCGGTGAGGCAGGTTTGATGGAAGAAGAACGAGAGGCCGCCCAGTTATTAATTGGCCAGTATAACCGGGGCGGGTGGCTGAATGATCAGGAAAAGTACTCCCGTCTTGACGCCATCGAGATCCAGTTGGGTCAGGGCGCCCAGGGTTCGACACCCCAGCGCTCTACGGCCAAAAACATCGGCGAGGAATACAGGGAAGTGTTCGAACTGGAGGAAGGTCAGGATGCGGTCATCCACTCGCGCCTCCAGGATGTTAACACCCGGGAAGATTTTATCCATTTGGTAGGTAGGTTGAAAGCAGAAGTCGGAATTCCCGTCGGCCTTAAAATCGCGGCAACCCATCACCTGGAAAAAGAAATGCAAATTGCCCTGGATGCGCAGTGTGACTTTATAACCGTAGATGGCGCCGAGGGGGGCACACATGGCGGGCCTCCGACCCTGCAGGACGATGTGGGCCTGCCGACCCTCTTTGCCGCGAGCAGGGCAGCGCAGTTTCTAATCAAAAAGGGTGCCAACCGGGATGTTAGCCTGATCGCCACAGGAGGTCTGGTAACGCCCGGGCAAATGTTGAAGGCAATGGCCCTGGGAGCTGACGCCGTTTATATCGGCACAGCTGCGGTTATGGCCATGATTGGGGACCAGATGGCCAAGTCCCTCCCTTTCGAGCCACCTACAGACCTGACAGTTTACACCGGCAAGTTGACGGATCGGCTGGACGTGGATAAATCGGTTCAAAACTTGTTTTATTTCCTGAACGCCAGTGTTCGGGAAATGGAACTCGTAGCCATAACGACGGGTAAAGTTTCTCTGGGAGACGTTAACAGGGACGATCTGGTTACCCTGGACCCGTTTTTGGCGAGGGCACTAAAAATTGATCTCGGCTTTGTTTCACCCGAAAGCCAGGCCGCCTTTTTTAGTGAATCCCTAACACCGGGAGCTTTTCAAACAGAGTTCAAGGAGGTCACGGTGCATTAAGCGGAGTGATTAGTTTGGGCGCCTTACTCTTAACTTTATTGCTTTTTAATCCTGCTGCTGGCGCTGCGTCAGCAGCATGGCTGTCTTAGATAAAATGAAAAGTAGAAGGCAAAAGTGGAAGGCCGGTGGTTTGCTTCCATCCCATGCGGCCTTCACCTGCTTCTTGAATTTATAGGGCTTAAAGGTCTATGATCTTGTCTGGTTGACCAGTGGGCTTCCTTTTCTGAAACCATTTTTCACTTTAATTTACAGGAGGACTTCTGGAAGTCATAAAGAATATTTTTTTAGAAAGGAGGGCGTCTAATGAGATTTCGTATCTTAGCATTGGTTTTAATGATAGTAATGCTTGGATCGGTTGGCTGCAGTTCAAAAAAAGATCAAAAAAAGATTGAATCCGAGAAGGATCTACCAGTAAACCAGAACTACAGTGTCGTTGACACCGACCCCGATGTTATTACAGCAGACAGTTTTATTAAAAGCCTGAAGGACTGGACCATCCGTCTTGAAGCTATTGCACAGAAAACCAGTGATGCTCACAGCCGCTGGCTAAGCGGCAAATTGAACACTGAAGACTACCTGGTTACACTTCAAAATCTTCAAAGCGAAATCAAAGCTCTGAGTTTAGAAACCGATTATAAAAAATATATTTTAAGCGAAGAGGAAAAAGAAAGCCTGGCCTTCAAGCAAATTACAAAAGAATATAGCAAGGCCAGCAAAGACATCAATGATTTTTTACACAGCATTCACCTCCCGGACGATCAGATTAAAGAAAAATACAATGCGTTAGTCGAGGACGCGTATAAAAAGGATATCAGCGAACTAAAAAATAATTTAAAAATATAGCTTACACCTCCTCCCCAAAGGGAGTTTTTTCCCCTCAGTCCAGGTTCGTGGGCAGTGCTTCATGACGATTTGATGTTACACCGGGCGGTAAATGTTCCGGTTCGTGACAGCCGTAAAAAGGTAGCCTGAAGCGGAAAACACTCTCCTTTCTTAACAAAATCTTGACAATCCCTCGACGGTATCTTGACAACCGGCGGGTATAATACGGTTAATCAAATAAATGGAGGTGTTCGATTTGACCGTCAAAAAGATCTTTGTAGTACTGGGTATTTCAGCCCTGTTGCTGACCTTCAGCGCGGCTGCTTTTGCCGCAGGCGGGCCGGGTCAGGGTCGGGGCCAGGGCCAGGGCCAGGGCCAGGGCAAAGGCGCGCAGGTAACGGATCTAGCTAGGGGAGGAATGGGACAGGGTCTCGGACGCACTGCCGGCTCGATGTCCGCCACCGTTGCCGGTTTTCTCGGCATCAGCCAGGAAGAACTGGTTGCTGCCCGGCAATCCGGTAAGTCCCTGGTGCAGGTAGCAGCCGACTACGGCAAAACGGAACAAGAGTTAATTGACTTGATCATGAAGGAGCGCATCGCCCAACTTGACCAGTTGGTAAGCAACGGTAAACTGACCCGGGACCAGGCCGGCCTGCACAAGACAACTATGGCCGACCGCATTAAGGCCAACATCAATCGCACCACGGTTGGGCCGGCCGGAATGGGCGCAAACAACGGGTTCAGCGGCGGTAAGGGTTTTGGTAAGGGAACAGGTGTCTGTCCCTATCTAAACGCGCCGGCCCAATAAGTGCTCTATTATTGCCTTGAGTACTAAATTACTAAATTAGAAAGTCCGTCTCGTTCACGAGACGGACTTTCTAATACCTTCAAGAGCAAGGCAGTCCGGGAGTAATAATCCATATCACGATGTGCGACTATTCTGAAGACATAATTTTCATTTTCTGGTGGAGAATTGCGGCAAGAATGTCTTAGTTGTGAAAAGGTTCAATTAATTATTAACCAGTACTTGTTAATATCAATTTCTTTTGATATGCTGCACTTATGGGAAACACAGAAAAGATTGCAAAGGCATTAAGCGATCCAATACGATACCGTATCTTAAAGATGCTGGCAGAGAGCAGCACAGATTGTTGCTCCCTGCCCGGTGAAAAAGGCCGGCCAGGCCTATGTAATTGTGAATTAATGGAGAGTTTGGGCATGATTCAGTCCAGGGTTTCTTATCATCTGAAGGAGCTGGCTGAGGCCGGGCTGGTAAATGAGGAACCGCGGGGCAGGTGGAAGTTTTACCGCCTGAACCAGGAAGCCCTGAGACAGTATCTAGAGCAGTTAATTGGGGATTTTAAGTTGGGATAATTTTCTTATCTCATGCATCAAGAATACTTGATATTAGGAGGGAACTAATTTGACAAAGGATATCCGTGAAGTGATTCGGCTAAAGTATGCCCGGGCTATCAGCCAAAAAAAAGGTTGCTGTGGTGACAGCCGGGGGGGAGGCTGCTGCGGGAGCCCTCAGGGTCCTGCCACGGAAGCTATAACAGGCGGCCTGTACCGGCCGGATGAGGTGGGCGACCTGCTCCGTGAAGCCGCCGACGCATCTTTCGGATGCGGTAACCCGACAGCCCTGGCGGAACTGCGCCCCGGGGAAGTGGTGCTTGATCTGGGCAGCGGGGCTGGTCTGGACGTGCTGCTTTCCGCCCGCCGGGTAGCCCCGGGTGGAAAAGCTTACGGCCTGGACATGACCGATGAAATGCTGGCTGAAGCCAGGGCCAACCAGGAAAAAGCCGGTATTCAGAATGTGGAGTTTCTAAAGGGGCATATTGAGGAAATCCCCCTGCCCGAGAACACCGTGGATGTTATTATCTCCAACTGCGTCATTAATCTCTCCGTAGACAAGGACAGGGTGTTGCAGGAAGCCTACCGTGTGCTGAAGCCCGGTGGCCGGCTCGCCGTTTCGGATATCATCCTGACCCGGCCCCTGCCCTGCGAGGTGCAAAAGAACCTGTTGGCCTGGGCGGGCTGTGTGGCCGGCGCCATGCTGGAAAAAGATTATCGGTATAAACTGGCCGCCGCCGGCTTTAGGGATATTGGCCTGGAAGTGACCAGACGCTACAATCCAGACGCAATACTGCAAGGCATATCTGAGGCCGCTCGCCGCGAGGCCGATGGAGCAGTGGTCAGCGCTTTTATCCGGGCTAGGAAACCCGCCGCCCTGGTCAACCAGTAAGAAGAAGCAATTAATGCACGATTGGAGAGGCCTTCTGATCAAAGGGGTTCGTCCTCAGGGCAAAGGAGAAGAGATAGGGATAGTGCTTTTTCAGGTACTGCATGTAGGACAGCCATTGTAAAGCCAGGTGACTATAGGCCCTGTTGATGTCGTCCTCCAGGTGCTTTATGTCGGTGTCGGGCAGGTCTTTGAAGTCCTGCCTGCGCTCCAGTTCCTCCGCCAGATGAAAGACGGCCCGAAGCAAAGCGGTAAAGGACTCGTGTTCCAGTAAAACTGGATTTTCCAAAAGTCTCAGAAGGAAATCCCTTTTTCCCGCCAGCCAGTGCTTTAGTTTCTCCATTGCAACCTTTTGGACATCGACTTGATAAGAGTAGTCTTTAAGCGGGGTGTTTTTCAACAAAAAATCTTGGTCAGACCAATTAGCATTCACCAGAAGATGTTCCCTGATTTGGTCAAGCCTGGGATCCTGGTCTGAAAAATAGGTTAACAGCAGTGTGCCTACCTCGCTGAAAAACGTTCCAATAACCATATTGAGCTTTTCCATCCTGTCCCGCTTTGCCCTGATGCTGAGCAGCTTATTGAGGATCAGGGTCACAAGGAGGACATTAATCGGGAGAAAGCCCAGGGCATTGAAGACATAGTTGTAAGTGTTTACCGGATCCCCCAGGGTAATATATTTTGCCAGGTAAACGGCTGCCGAAAAGGCGATGAGGGATATTCCAAGCTTTGCTTCCCAGCTTATGCGTTTCATTATGCACTGCTCCTTTCAATGGATCTTTAATTCTAGATACTTGTAAAGAAGCCCTACCGACACAATAAATATTTTAGAAACCATTTTGACATCCCGTTCTATATATTAAAACAAAAGCTTTCAAGCTAAGACAACCCGGCATAAAGCACAGGGTTGTTTTTTAGAGCAGAAACCCCAGGCTTCTAAATTGTTTTTGGTATAATTTTTTTCGTCCTCAATAAACATTCTACTAAATTAATTAAATTAGGGGGGGATACTTCTGCAAGGAAAAACAACACACACACCGGATATGCTAAGGTGCGGCTACCCTGCTCCTTATCCGCCTGTCCGGGTCATGGCGCCTAACCGGCAGTACGCCGAGCTTCTACTGGAGGACTACACCGGGGTTGTCAGTGAAATCACGGCCATAGAACAGTATTTGTATCACTACTTTGTCCTCAAGGCGATCAATCCGGAAGTGGCCAATTTGTTGGAATGCGTCTCCCTGGTGGAAATGCATCACATGGAGCTGCTGGCTGATACCATCCGCCTCCTGGGAGTTAGCCCGCGCTACCGGGTTATTCGTAATAACCAGGAGGTTTACTGGAGTGGTGCTTATGTTTATTATGGTCTGAGCCTTTGCGACATGCTGGCGGCGGATATCGCGGGAGAATGGGCTGCCATCGCTTTTTACCGCGATCACCAGCAAAGGATTGCCGATCGCTATATTAAAGAACTGCTGGAAAGGATCATCCTTGACGAATACCACCATATCAAATTGTTTAACGAGGTTATGCAAAAATATTGCAAGTAAATGCGGCTGTCAGGCTGATCGCGTCCCGACAGCCCGTACTCGCTCGATTCCCGTCAATGATTATCCAGATCAGTGAAGATCCTTAAAATGAGATCTATTTAGTTTCCGGCTAAAAACAGTGGCGCACTTGTCAGTACCGGATCTGCAAAAAAGAACGAAATCCTGCAGAGTTAGCCTTTATGTGCAGGATTTTTTTCGTTTTTGCTTAATTACTTACGTTAATGAGTTCCTGAAAGCAGGTGGAATATTTGACTGGCAGCCCCACTTTTTTTCTGGCCGGGAATATAGCCAAACAAAAATGGTGCCATTTTGAATCGATTATCCGGTGCAGGGAAAACGAGGAAATCGCCCGCCGCAACGTAGAACAGATCAAGGAACGCGGCGGTGGGAGTAATTATTATGAGATACCGGTGGTTGAACCTTCGGTTTACGTTATTCCCAATCTAAAATCACTGCTTCCTATTAATAGCAAGTCTGGTTTTTTAACTCCGCCCGGGGAGTCTTTTGAAAAGGTGCTTAACCTGGAAACCGGTGAGGCAGCTCTTTATGCCAAACTGGATGCCGCCAAGTTTAAGAAGCATTTTGGTGAATTTCATGAACCTGTAAAAATTACCTACTCACAATGGCGTACCCTTTCTGGCAGGGTGTACCCTCTGCATGAAACGGGCGACCTGGAAAATTCAGAGTTCGCCGAGAAGTACCCGACTGTTAAAGCCTTCTGGGAGTGGGAAGGTCATTGTATTGTCGGAATCCCGGACGGGCTTACAGACGAATTTGTGTATGAGTTTAAGTCAGTCAGCAGCTACTACCTGCTGCACTATCTTAAGCCTGTGGCCCAGGCCCAGGCCGGGCTGTATGCCTACTTCCTGGACCGGCCGAAAACCAGGGTGCAGATCAGGGTCAAGCAGGCTAATAAGATTGAAACTTACGAACAGAAAAGTAGTCCGGACAATGCGGTGGAGTTGCTCAAAACCATGGCTGCGCTGCTTGAGGGCGAGATCACGCCGCTGCCCCCGGGGATTGCCTGGAAATGTAAAAACTGTACCTTCAGGACGATCTGCCCCCATGTAAGCCCCGCCTAGAAAAGGCGATTTGCTAAAACATACACAGGTAGGTTTCTGGGAGTGTCCCGGTGAATTTATTTTATGGGTAGTTGCCAATGCCGCGAGTGGCGCCACGAATCATATTTTAAACCTTCCAGTTTCTCTAACTGCCATGGGGCGGGTTCAAATAACGGCTGCCTGAATTCGCGTCCATCTGCCTTTTTTTTAGGTTTTCCAGGATGTCCATGCTTTCTTCCATTTGGCTTGCAATGAGTTGCTCCAGTAGATTTAAAAGAAGGAATATTTTATCATCCTTGATCCTGTAAATGACCTTAAGCCCTTCCTTACGCGATGTGAGAATGTTCTTTTTTTTCAGAATAGACAGGTGCTGGGATGTGTTAGACTGCTCTGCATCAACCAGCTCAATGATTTCACAAACACATCGCTCACCCTCCCGCAAGGACTGGAGGATATTTAAGCGAGTTGGATGGGCCAGGGCCTTTAAAAAATCCGATTTTTTCTGAGTAATTTTATCATCCATTGTATAAACCCCCATCATTTGATTTCTATAATAAGGGGTTTGTGAATCACCCTTATCTACTATAGTTTTTTTGAGGATACTTATAATATTTTTAGATTCTGGACTTATTATATTATATCCTGTTTACACACGGCAAGGGTTGGGGGGAGCCTACAGGAGATAAGCGCTTGCGCCAACCCGGTCAGGTAAACCGTTTATTGATTAAATCCGGTAATGAATATACAATGAAAAGGCGTAAGATTTAATGCGGAGGTGAAATTATGGAAATTAAAGTACTGGGAACGGGATGCCCGAAATGTAAAACGCTGTATAAATCAGTAACTGAGGTTGTTGGGGATATGGGTATTGAAGCGGAGATCAAAAAAGTGGAAGATATTAATGAAATTGTCGCGGCCGGGATCATGCTCACGCCTGGCCTGGTGATTAACGGCAAAGTTAAGGTTGTCGGCAAGGTTCCGGGAAAGGAGGACATCAAGAAGTACGTTAGGGAAGAACTATAAAGCAGTTATACTGGAAAACATTTATGTTCGCGTAAGTAAAAAACAAGCCTCCGCTGAAGGGCAACATCATAGTCAAATTATTGTGTTGTATATAGGGCCATAAGACCATAATAACTACAACATATTGCGGGGTTCTCTTGTGCCCGTTTTCTGAAAAAAGATTAACCTTTACATTGAAAAAAGGGACTGTTATAATTTTTCTAACAAAATATCGGTTGAGCAGTCAATTAACAATATAAATAAACCCGGTATAAAACTAGTTTTTATTTAGCCTCATTTTAATTTGGGATGTGATGCAATGATTTGTCATGGAAAGCTGCGCAAGTGGATAAAAATGTTTTTCGTGCTGGCAATCTTTGTTGCAACAGCTACGGTAGGGAACTTAAATCAGGCTTATGGCTGAGGGGAAACAACGAGACCGTCGGTCGAGACAAAAGCGGCCAACACTACTGTTGATTCCGCCGTTCTGAACGGATACATATCAAACTGCGGAGGGAAAATCGTTGAGTATGGCTTTTTCTGGGGCAATAACCAAAAAGTAAAGAATAAGCTAGTGGCGGGGACTGCCGACTTTGCCGCAGAATTTGACAAAGAGCTGAAGGCTTTGACACCGGGCAAGTATTATTATAAGGCTTTTGCAACTAACAAGGGAGGCGTCAGCTACGGGAAGGTCAAAGAGTTTAACATTACGGGGCCGGCCGGTGAGCCAAAAGCCGGCGATGCTATCCGTGTTGTTTTAGATGGTCAGATGCTCCAATTTGACGTCCCTCCGGTCATTGAAAACGACCGGACGCTGGTTCCGCTCAGGGTGATTTTTGAAGCGTTGGGGGCCGACGTGGAATGGAACGGTGAAACCCAAACCGTCACGGCAAAGAGGAGCGACACGGAAATCAAGCTTATTATTGGCGGTGAGGCCTACGTTAACGGGCAGGCTGTGGAGTTGGATGTACCGGCAAAGATTATTGAAGACCGGACTCTGGTTCCCTTGCGCTTTGTTTCGGAGGCGCTGGGTTGCCAGGTAGACTGGGACGGGGTTACACGGACCGTAAGCATTAGCGGGTAAGAAAAACGAGGTTTAACGGTACTAGTTTAATAGTTAACGGGGTTGCTGATAACAACCCCGTTTTACGATTTAATTAACCTCCCTGCTATTAGCGCCTGACTCCTGGCGAAGGATGTTCGATCTACCCGGGCCAACTTTTTCCTTTAAAACAAATAATTTAAACCTTTTTGCATTTCCCGACGTCTAAGATTAAGAAGAGTGTTTTACATATCCTGAAGTGTCTGATTTGTTTGTTCCAATACTCGTCAACAGCGGCAATATTCGTCGCAACTCTTTAATTAAATAGACATCCATGCCGCTGGAGCGACCAGCGGAGGATGAAAATCAGCGATGTAGGTTTAATTTCGATCGAACACGCACGTTAACGCCGAACTTGTTTGGGAGCCAATATAGCATTTGTGCGAATAAATTTACAACTACACTTTTAAAGGTAGCCCAGAATGTTATTTCCAGGGAAGTTCATGGTATGATAGATAGGTAAAATCTATCTATACCAACCCAAACATCGCATTTTATACCGATTATTTAACAGGAAAACAATGTTTTTGTACTCAAGTGATAGAGGAGTGTTTATTAGAACAAATGTATGGATCGAATAGCATCAAGTACCCGGACAGCCGAAAAATCCTGGCTCTCCTGGCCCTGGTCGCAGCCATCATTGCTGCCCGCGGCGCGGCCAATTACCTTGCCTACTTAGGTGTAACTTATTATGTAATATGTATGATGGCAATCCTGATAAACTTCCGCTGGACCGCCCATTTGCTCTGGGTCGGTGTAGGGTTCCATGTTCTGTTAACCGGCTACGCCCTCTGGAGCTGGCACACCGAGATGATCATCCCCTGCCACTATTGCCTGTGGGCGGCCGGCTTCGTATTGCTGGCGGCAACAGCTTTTTACCGGCTTCCTGCTGTGGCCCTGCCGGTTCTATTAATGGTGGGCGTATGGGCAGCCTGGCCCTATGCCTTTGGGGGCAAGGTCCTGGACGAAATAACTCAGCCTGCCGGTGAAGTAACGGTTCAGCCGGCGGTTACTCCAGCAGGAGAGCCTTCCGGTGCTACGGATAAAACTGATCCGGCAGGGGAGAGCTTGTCGGGAGGTCTTCCAGCAGTGGATTCAACGACTGGGAACCTAACACCACCAAAGCCTTCTCAATCCGCTCCCAGGCAGCTGGAGCCTGAGCCTGAAAAGACTGATAATAGCGGTACGCCGGCCCAGTCGACAGGCTCTGTGTCAGGTCCGGCACAGGAACAGGGTAGTGAGCCGGCCCAACCGGGCAGCATGCCTGATTCCGAGGGCGCCACTGTACGGCCGCAAGCTACGCCGGGTGACAGCGACACAGATAAGCCGGCAGTGGAAGAGCCGGACGTCAAACCTACAAAGGATCCAGGGGAGGATGAGCCCGATGAGCCGGATGAGCCCGATGAGCCCAAAAAGCCAACATCCGGGTGAGGAAAACCTTGCTGATCGCTTCCGTTGGAAGTGAAGGAATGTGGGATTCTAAAAAAAGCAATATTTGAGAACGGCACAAAGGCCGGGAAAATGCAAGAAAACTCCCCAAGGCGTTTGAGTGTCGAGGCAGGTTCTTTGCCCAGGATTAATTGTGTTCACACATTTAGGGGAGCGAAACATAAGCCTGATAAACGTATACATGTGATCCTTAAATGTCTTCAGTGAGCATTAGGCCTACCGATTGGTAGGTTTTTCCTTTTAATAAAATGGAGAGGAATTTCATCCACATAAACACATAATGAGGGCTTCTGCGATAAATGCTAGACTTTTAAAGGGGGTAAAAAAAATGATGATGGACAATTGGCTTGGCGGTATGGTAAGCGCTGTAGGGGTTTTAATTGGTTTGGTAACAGCTTTCTTTTATATCATTTTTTTACTTGCGGTCTGGAGGTTTATGAGAGCGCACGAACAGATGGCCAAAACGCTCAGGGAGATTGCCGACCATTTAAAGCCTGTATCCAGGGAACCTTAGATCGAAGCCCCCGGAAAGATCATCTTTAATAAAACAGCGCAAGTTAGTTGCTCAACTTGGAGTTAGAACCGGGGGTCCAGCTGCTTGCAGGCAATCAGGGCCTGACCCAGGGACAGGCCGCCGTCTCCGGGCGGTACCAGCCGTTGCTGGAAAACAGTAAAGCCGTTGTATTCCAGAACTAATTTGGCAACACCGAGCAAATACCGGTTCTGCCAGGTGCCCCCACTCAGAGCAACCCTGGATAGCCCGGTTTTTTCCCGGACCCTCCGGGCAGCCTCCAGAACGATGGCGATAATGGTATCGTGGAAGCGCCTTGCAATCGTGAGGGCGGCTGTGCCTCTGCTGATATCCGCGAGAATCGCCTCCAGCGCAGGCGCCGGGTTGACGGAGGCCCCCTGGAAGGTGAAGGGGTAGGGCCGGATTTCAGGACCTGCAGATCGGCTTACCGGACCGGCGGGAAACCAGGGGGCCAGGCTGCCCAGCAGCACTGCGGCCTCACCTTCATAGGTGTTCTCTGAACATAGTCCGAGGAGAGCCGCCACGGCATCAAAAAGTCTTCCGCAGCTGGAAGCCGGCGGGGAGTTGAAGCCGGCGGCAAGCATTTTTTCTACTGTTAAAAGTTCCTGCAGCCGGTCCGGGAAGAAGCTCTTTGCAGCAGCTTTCCCCCTTTGCCCTAAAAAAGTCATCAGGTAGGCGACGGCGGTCAGCCAGGGGTTGCGCACGGCCTGCTCGCCCCCCGGAAGGGGAACGTAGGCCAGGTGATATTCCCTTCTATAATGCCGGTAGCCGCCTGCCATGACTTCAAAACCCCGGAGGCGGCCATCCGGGCCGTAGCCGGTACCGTCCAGGATGATCCCGATCACTTCGCCTTCCACAACGTTTTCCGCCATGCAGGAAGCAAGGTGGGCATGGTGGTGCTGAACGCCTGGGTGAAGGCCGGCCCCAAGCTTTGCCGCCAATTCCCCGGCCAGCTTCGAAGACCGGTATTCCGGATGGAGATCACAAGCAATTATCACCGGCCTGACGCTGATCAGCCGGCAGAAGGTGTCCACGCTTTCTGCCAGGTTTTGCAGCCCTTCAAAGTTATCCACCTCGCCGATGTGCTGGCTCAGGTAGGCTCTGCCCCTGTGGACCAGGCAGAAGGCGTTTTTCATGTCGCCGCCGATACCCAGCGCGGCAGGGGTGCCGGGATCTACAGGGACGTCCAGTGGGAGCGGAACGCAGCCCCTGGAGCGGCGAAAAAACAGGCTTTCGCCGCCTATCAGCGCAGTGACGGAATCGTCGCAGCGTCGGACGATGTCCCGGTCGTGCCAGAGGAAGTAGTCGGCCATGCCTCCGAGCTGCTCCAGGGCTTGCCGGTTATCTGCCACCAGGGGTAGGCCGCCCCGGTTTCCGCTGGTCATGACCAGCGCGGGCGGACCCTCCTGCAAAAGGAGCAGGTGCAGGGGCGTGTAGGGGAGCATGACTCCCAGTGTATTGAGGCCGGGTGCAAGATTCGGGGGCAGGTTGCAGCCGGTCCTTTTTCTAAGCAGAACAATAGGTGCGGCCGGGGAGCGGAGGAGCTCCGCCTCGGGCTGTGTGAGGTGGCAGTGCTGCTCCGCGATTTCGAGATCACGAAACATAACCGCAAAGGGCTTGGTTGGCCGGTCCTTGCGGCGGCGCAGTTCGGCGACAGCTGTCGGGTTGGCGGCGTCGCAGGACAAATGAAAGCCGCCCAGCCCTTTCACCGCCAAGATCCGACCTTTCTTTAAGAAGTACCCCGCTGTTGTTAACCAGGCGCTTCCGTCTGACGCCGGGTGTCCCTGTCGGTCCACCAGGACCGCCTGCGGACCGCAGGCGGGGCATGCAGCCGGTTGAGCGTGAAACCGGCGGTCGGCCGGGTCCCGGTATTCCCGGGTACATTCCGGGCACATGGGGAAGGCTTTCATCGATGTCCGGCAGCGGTCGTAGGGAAGCGACTCGACGATGGTAAGGCGCGGCCCGCAGGCTGTACAGTTGATAAAAGAGTAACGGAAACGGCGGTCGCCGGGGTCTGCCAGCTCCTTCCGGCAGACCGGGCAGACGGCGAGATCGGGCGGCAGAGGGATATCTCCTGCCGCGCCCACACTGTTCAGCTCAATGAAAAATTCCCGGCAGCCCTGGACTGGAAGAACCTTTTTTATGATCCGATCAATACGGGCCGGGGGCGGCGGGCCGGTCTCCAGCTCGCGGTCGAATCCGGCAACCCTTTCCGCATCGCCTTCCACGTCGATGACCACCCCTTTGGCATCGTTATATACCCTGCCCCCCAGGCAGTATTTTGCCGCCAGGTTGAATACAAAGGGGCGAAATCCTACGCCCTGTACAGCGCCGCTGATCTTGAACCGGCAGCGTACGGGCTGTTCCGGCATCTAGTTATCACCTTCCTCCCAAAGTAACCTAGCAGATCCGCGGCAGGGGGGCGCCGGCCTGCAGTTCCAGGATCTTTGTACCGCCCAGGGCGGTTTTTAGATAGGCGCCGCCCTTGCCCGGGCGCGTTTCTCCAACCAGGGCTGCCATTCGCCCCAGGGGGTGTCTGCGCAGGAGGTCGAGGGCCGGGAGCGCTTCCAAAGGATCGACAACGGCCAGGAATTTTCCCTCGTTGGCCAGGTAGAGCGGGTCCAGCCCCAGTACCCCGGCCGCTGACCCGACCTCCGGCGCTACCGGTACGGCGGCTTCCTCCAGCCAGATGTCCACACCCGCCGCTAGAGCAATTTCTTTTACTGCTGTGGCCAGTCCGCCCCGGGTCAGGTCGCGTGCCAGCTTCACCCCCGGGCAGCAACCCAGGAGCTCCGCCAGGATCCGGTTAAGGGGGGCGCAGTCGCTTGTCACCCGGCTGTTCAGGTCCAGGCCAAACCGTTCGTTAAGCACCGCCATTCCGTGGTCCCCCAGCCTACCGCTGACCAGTACCATGTCGCCGGGGGTAATCCGGTGGCAGCCGAGGTCGATATTTTCCGGGAGCCAGCCTACGCCTGTGGTGGTAATAAAGAGTTTATCCAGGTGTCCCCGTTCCACCACCTTGGTGTCCCCTGCCGCAATTTCGACGCCGGCTTCCAGGCAGGTCCGGGCCATTGATGCCGCTACGTTTTCCAGTACGGAGAGGTTCAGGCCTTCTTCAATTATAAAGGAGGCCGCCAGGTAGCACGGAAGGGCCCCGCTCACAGCCAGATCGTTTACGGTGCCGCACACGGCCAGCTTACCGATGTCCCCACCGGGAAAAAAGAGTGGGCTGACGACAAAGGAGTCGGTGGTCAGGGCCAGCCTTCCCCTGCGGGGGGGCAGGATAGCGGCGTCCGCCAGGGGCCGCAATTTTTCACCGGTGAAGTGCTTGAGGAATAAACCCTCGATTAACTCCCGGGTCAGCGCCCCGCCGTCACCGTGAGCCAGGAGTATAATATCCGTATTTTTTCGGTGCATGCCAACCACCTCTTTCCGCGTGCATTGCTAATTATCTGTTTGCTCAGTTGCCTGCACAAGACGGTTCTTGATAACTGCAGGTGCGGTTTTAATCTCACAGAAAATTACTCCGACTTAACAACTTCGCTCAAGTTGGTAATAAATCGAACAGGCACCCTCCGTGGAGACCATGCAGGGGCCGGCGGGATGGACCGGTGTGCAGGCGTGCGCAAATAGGGGGCATTGCGGCGGGGCGATCCTTCCCATCAGCAAATCACCGCAGCGGCAGTCCTCCCGTACCCGGACAGGCGGAGTAGGCAGCGGGAATTTCAGCGCGGCGTCGTAGTTGCGATAAGTATGACGCAGGTTTAACCCGCTGTCCGGAATCGGCCCGAGACCGCGCCAAAGGGCCCGGTCGTAGTCAAAGCAGGCCTGGATCAGTTCCCTGGCAAGCGGGTTTCCATCTTCCCTGACCACCCGGGTGTAGCCATTGACCACGACCGGCTCCTGCCGCAGCAGAAGATCCAGGAGGATCAGGACGGCCCCCAGGATGTCAACAGGTTCAAAGCCTGTTACCACGGCCGGTACCCCGTACTTCGAAGCGATGAAATCAAAAACCCGACGGCCGGTCACCGCGCAGACGTGGCCCGGTAGAAGTAGGCCGTCTGCGACAGGTTCCGGGCCGGATAAAAGAGTGCGCAGGGCCGGTGGCACTTGCTTGTGCAGGGAGAGGACGCTGAAGTTGCGGAGCCGGCGCTGCTTTGCCTTTGTAATAGCCAGAGCCACCAGTGGGGTGGTGGTTTCAAAGCCCACACCGGTAAGGATAACTTCCTCGCCGGGGTTGGCCCTGGCCAGGTCTACCGCTTCGGTCGGGGAATAAATCACGCGCACCCCGGCGCCCCTGGCCCTTTCTTCTTCGAGCGAGGAAGCACTGCCTGGTACCCGGATCAGATCTCCGAAAGTAGCCACGGTTACACCCGGTAACCGGGCCAGGCCGATGACAGCATCCAGATCTTGTACTGCGGTGACGCAAACCGGGCATCCCGGCCCGCTGCGCAACTCTATGGTTTCTTTTAATAAGCTGCGTATTCCGCTGCGGGAAATGGCTGCGGTATGGGTGCCGCACACCTCCATCAAGAACGGGCGGCGCCCCAGGCGCCCTGCCAGCAGGTTAGCCCGGGCGGCCACCCGGGCCACCAGTTTGCGGGCTAAAGCGGGGTTGTGCAGTCTAACCAGGTCCGGCACCTAAAAGCTCCTCCAAAATGCGCATTTGCTTCCCGGCTTCTAAAAGATCAACCTTTTCGATGGCGTATCCTGCATGGACCATCAGGTATTCACCGGTTTTTACTTCCCCCACCAGCTGGGTTCCCACCTGTAAACGCAGCCCAAAGCTTTCGACAACAGCCCAGGATTCGCCGGGGCTTGCCTCTACTACACGACCGGGTACGGCCAGGCACATCCATCCCACCTCCCTGAGCTCAAGAAAACCATATTTCCCAATTTCACTAACGGTATTATTAGATCTTGATGCGAGTTACTTCCGGATGGTAGGCAGGGGAATCTGATGCCCGGCGTTTTAAGCCAGGTAAGCCACCTCTAGCCATGAAGAACTATAGTACCATTTTGGCCTCAACATTTCCCCGGCAGTCCAGCACATGGGCAGCGCAGGGCATGCACGGATCGAAGGAGCGGATGATCCGCCCCAGAATGGTGAACAGCAGGTCTGAAGTGGGAATCTCCGTACCCACCAGAGCATTTTCTGCCGGGCCACGCTGGCCGTGAGCATCTTTTGGGGAAAAGTTCCAGACCGTCGGTGTGATGATGTTGTACCACACGACCTTGTCATCGACAATTCGGGCACTGTGCAGGAGAGCGCCTCTCATTGCGTCCGTGGTAGCGGTTACCTCCGTTTTTATGGCCCTGTTTTTCTGACGGATAGGAGGCGGACCGGGCGTAAGTTTTTTCAGCCACTCCTGAACCAGTTCCGTCAGCAATAGGGTTTCCAGGGAGCGGGCACAAATCCGGTCCATGGTTGAACTTCCGCCGCTGTACCGACCGTTGATGATCATGCGGGCCAACGGACCCACCTGAAAGGGCAGGCCCGCATAGCGCACCGATTTAATCCAGGTGTATGCGCCGGGCTTAGAGGGGTTGGGCTTGAGTTCCTTTTGTTGAGGCTCCTGGCTGCCTGCTGTTTCAAACCAGGCATGGGAGATGTCCTCATGGATCCGCTCCGTCTGTGGGAGTGTGAGCCGGCCATCGGCCAGCACGCCATTTCTCCATAAGATTCGCTCATTTTTACTGCCGAATTTAAACAGCCCGAAAGACAAATAGCGGGCAGGTGCTATGCCAATCCGGTAATAGTCGCCGTACACGCGGGAAATCAGCTCGGTGTCCGGAATTAGAGTTCCTTTAACAAATTCACCAATATCGTGAATCAGGGCCTGCGCCCGGTTGATTTTGTCCGCCGTTGGGGCCACCGAAACACCTCCGTGCACGAAACTGTGCTGGTGGGGGGCCTTGCCCCCGAACAGGGCCAGGATTTCGTGGCTTCTCTGAGCGAATTTAACTGCCTCGAAATAGTTTCCTGCCAGGCGCCGGTTATCCTCCGGATTAAGCCGGGCGTCCATGAGGTTTTGACCGTGAAAGGGAGGGCGATCGGGCATGACCACGAAGTCGGGCAGGCTGAAAAGGTAAAAATGCCGAATGTGGTTCTGTAAAAAGTCCGCTGCGTACATGATGTTACGCAGGATCTGGGCGTTTTCGGTCAGTTCGTTGTCGTACAGCTCATCCAGCAGATAGCTGGCCGTGGCGCCGTGGGCCAGGGAGCAGATGCCGCAAACCCGCTGGGTCATGTAGACAGCGTCGGCGGCCTGGCGGTCGCCCATAATCCACTCGAAACCCCGGAACATGGTGCTGCTGGCATTTGCCTCTACGATCCGTCTTTCTTCGACCAGGACTTCTACGGACATAAGGCCGCTCAAGCGGGTAACGGGGCTGAACAAGTAACTCTGGTGGCTCATTGCGCATCTCCTTTCGGCCCCGGCATGGCTGGTTGGCTCCCGGCAGGCCTATTTTTTTCCGGCATGGGTTTGAAAAACGGGGTCGAACCGTCCGGAAAATCCTCGTTGGTGCAGCCAATGCAGGGAGTGTTGGCCCTGACCGGCCAGTTTACGTAGTTAATCCACTGCCGGTAGGGGCAGTCGGCGCCTGTTCTGGGTCCCATGCACCCGAGGGAAAACATGCACTCGATGTCCCCCAGTTTTTCCGCGAAGTCTTCCCGGTCGAAATAGGATCGGCGCTGGCAGTGGCGATGCACCGTAAAGCCGTAAAATAGGGTGGGCCGGCCCAGGTCGTCGAGTTCCGGCCTGCCGTACATCAAAAGGTGGGCCAGGGTCCCCACGAACCAGTCCGGGTTGACAGGGCAGCCGCTGACGTTGATGATTTCCCGGTTCAGGACATCCCGAACGCCAACGCTTCCGGTCAGGTTGGGCCGCGCCGCGGAAGGCCCGCCGAAACTGGCGCAGGTACCGACAGCCACGATGTGCTTTGCCAGGCTACCTAGCCAGGTCACCGCTTCCAGGGCGGTGATGGCCCTGGTTGCCGTGCGGGCTATGACAGTGTACAGGCCGCCGTCACGGGTGGGAACGGCGCCTTCCACCACCAGGGTGAACATTCCTCGGTAAAGGGCAGCGGCCTGCTCCAGTATAATGAGGGCATCCTGCCCCTGTGCAGCCATAAAAGTGTTACTATAGAGGAGATCGATCATTTCAGTAAAAACCCGCCCAAGGTAAGGGTATGTGGTATTCATAAAGGCAATGTTGTTGTCCCCGCTGTCGCTCGTCTCGATCCAGATTACAGGCAGCTTATATTTACGATTTTGAGCCAGGTGGCCCTCGACCACGGGCAGGATGGCTTTTGAAAGCGCGTGGCCGCCCCGGGTTGAAAGTTTTCTACAGAGGTCTGTGAATTGAACTTTTTCCATTTGAAAAACACCGCGCTTTTTTTATATTATATGGGCGGACCAAAAAACGGCCACAGTCGGTACCTTTTTAAAACCCAAAGCATAATGAAATAAGTATGAGTGAGCAAAGCTATGAAATTCTGGTATTGGGAATAGGTCATCTGCTGATGGCTGATGACGGCCTGGGTGTGCTTGCTGTGGAGGGACTCAGGAAAAAAACCTGGCCTCGGGATGTGCGAATCCTGGAAGCAGGTGTGTCTGCTATGTTGTTCCTGGAAGAGATCAGTCGATCGCAAAATGTCATCATCGTGGATGCCGTTCGAATGGGGGGAGTGCCTGGCAGCATTTACCGCCTTCATTTCCGGGATATCCCCTGCGTGGGAGACGGCTGGCGGGACGCGCACGGCTTTTCGCCGGTGACAGCGATTGAGATGGCCAGGGAACTAACAGGGCTCCCGTTCAATACGGTTATTTACGGCGTAGAGCCTTGTGCTATTGAGCCAGGGATTGGGCTTTCCCCGGCAGTGGCAAGTTCTCTGCAAACGGTGATGGATCGGGTGGAGGAGGAAATCGAAAGAATTCAAAGAAATTATAGAATATCTAAAATTTAAGATTTAAAACGGACGAAAAAAGTTGTACCGGCGGGGCTGGTTTTCACCTTTATGGCGGCGTTGTGCCGGGCGGCTATGCTGTAGCAGATTGCCAGTCCCAGGCCTGTACCGCTGTCTTTGGTAGAAAAGAAGGGAGTGCCAATCTTATCGAGCACACCCGGCTCAATCCCCCGGCCCTGATCCTCAAAGGCCAGAACAACTTCTGTGCCCTCGGAAAACGTCCTCATGTTCATGATTCCGCCTTGTTGCATGGCTTCCAGCCCGTTACGGACGAGGTTTAAAATCAGCTGCCGGATTTCCTTTTCGTCCAGGAGCAGGTCCGGAATGTCCTCCAAGGCCATATTAATGTATTTGCCGGAATTCATGGCTTCGGCTGCAAGCAGTGGGGACAGCGTATTAACAATATGGTTCAGGCTCTGTGCCTTCAGGTTGACAGGCCTGTCTTTAGCCAGGGAAATGAATTCGCTGATAATGGAATTAGCTCTGTCCAGTTCCTCGATCATCAGGGTAAAGTATCTTTTATACCGTGTGAATTCTTGTTTTCTCCCCAGGATCTGGAGGAAGCCGCGGACGGTGGTCATTGGGTTCCGGATTTCGTGGCCGATACCCGCGGCCAGTCGCCCTACCAGCTTCAGCCGTTCGAGGCGGACCAGTTCTTTGCCGAAAAGCTTAAACTTACTGACATCGGAGAAAAGGGTTACTCCCGCAATGATTTTTCCTGCCTGGTTCCTGATTGGGGAAGAGCTTGCCCGCATCGTTCCCCTTGTGCCGTCTCCCCGCAGAAAGTCAATTTCTTCGTTTAAGATGACCTCACCCGCCTGGATTGAGCGGGCCAGCGGCCATTCTCCGGGCTGATAGGCGCTTCCTTCACGATGGAACCCCTTGTACAGAGAGTATTCCTCCACGGAAGTACAAGACAGGAAAGGGTGTTTCCAGATCTCGGCCACTTTGTTGTTCCCCATGATGTAGCGCCCCGTTGGGGCTTCCGCAATAATCACTCCGAAGGGCATCTGCTCCAGTACTGCCGTCAGGAGCGCGTGTTTCTTCTGCAACTGCTCCAGCAGTTGCCTATATTCGTTCTGCTTCTTTATTTTGTCTTCGTACTTCATTAAAAACACCTTTGGATGATTTTTTATGTAGGTTTTCTGACAATGCCGGCGTATAACCTTCGGGAACAATGTCGAAAAATATTAAACTGTAAAAAATATTTTCGCTTTACGATGATTTATATGGAATAAAAAACTGTCGTCATTGAGGGTTTCTTAAATAAGCGGCTGTACCCTTATACTGTCATCATGTATAATACTATTAGTTGTAAAATTTTATCGATTGATGGTGATCCAGGATGAAATGGAAGTGGCCGGCTCTCTGTCTGCTTATCCTCCTGCTTATGGGACCGGCAGTCGGGGCCTCTGGTTCGTCAGATTTTCAGGATATTGGAGATTCCTTTGCTAGGGAAGCTATTGTTGAGCTCGCCGAACAGGATATCGTCGGTGGGCTCAGCCCAGAGCAGTTCTGCCCCGGCCAAAAGATCAGCCGCGGTCACTTTGCGCTTCTTCTGGCCAGGACGTTGGGGATCCAGCCCATTATTCCGAATCAACCTGCGTTTTCGGATCTGCCGCGGGAATCAGCTGAGGCCGGCTGTGTGGAAGCGCTGGCTAAAATGGGTGTGATGGCAGGCACAGGTGACAACAAGGCAGGGGCCGGCAGCCCTATGAGGCGACAGGATGCCGCCGTGATCCTTTACCGCGCACTATCCGATCAAACGGGAGTGGCGCCACTTGACGGAAGGTACGTTGATCAAAGTCAGATTTCGCCCTATGCTGTGGAAGGAGTTGCTTTCGTCACCCGTCAGGGTCTGATGGCGGGAAGCGACGGATTCTTCCTTCCGCAGAGCGAATTAACACGTGCAGAGGCTGCCGTGCTGGCCAACCGCCTGTTTAAAACGAGAAGAGGGCAGGCCCTGACCGCGCTGCCGGTCATTTCCCCGCAAAACCTGGAAATCTGCCTGGGAGAGGCCCGGAAAATTGAGCCCGGCGCCGCGCAGAAACGACCAGCCTTTACGGCCACCTATGGCCTGGACGATCCCGACGCGGGCCGATTCTCTTCCGACGGCGTCTTTACAGCAAGTAAAAAAGCGGGAACGGCCACCATTACGGTGAACGCCGGTTGCAATGCCTACCCGGTTTACACAGATATCGGACCTTGCCTGGAGGCGGAAAATAAGGCGGGCTCAAGCTTTGTGCAAGAACTGCAGGAAGTGGAATGGGCGCATGACGCATCCTACCGGGTCGTTTCGCAGGAGCCTGATTCTGGTTTCCAGGAGAGAGAATACAGGCTCTATTCCGGTCCCGTGGAAGGGCTTGCTTCCAACAACCAGTCCTGGACCGGCTTCTTACGACAGAAGGGCCGGGATATTATCGTTGATTTGAAAGATTTCCGCCCTGTCACGAGAGTTTCCCTTGAGTTTATGCAAGACATGCAGTCAGGCGTTTTTCTTCCAAGCTCTATGCAATGTGAGGTATCCTCCGACGGCATGCTGTGGTATCACCTGGGGCAGGTCCGGCACGGAGTCGATCCCTCCGACACAGCTGTATTGAGCAGAAACCTGACGCTCACCTTCCCACCGGTCACTGCCCGCTTTCTCAAGCTAAGCTTTCCTGTGGACGTCTGGGTGTTTGCCAGGAATTTATCGGTAAAAGGGTACACAACCTATGCGGAAAAGCCTGCGGTTCTGGCGCACGCCGATCATCGTGCCGGCCAGGTTGCCGGCCCAATGCAGAAGACGGACGTCAAGGATATATTACTTGTCTATACCGGCAGCGGCGGTGAGGAAGACACCTGGACCGGTGCAGATTTTCTGCCGGTGGTGGCCTACCTGGACGCAGGGGGGAAGATCAGTGGGAAGATGTTCGACACGATGCTTTTTCTGCCTTACCATGGAATACCTGCTACCAGGGACAGTTGGGAGTCCTACCTGGAGGACCTATTCGCTCCGGGGAGGCAGTTGTACGCACTGGAGGAGGCTGCCGCAAAAGTAAACGGTATTAACGGATTCCAGGGAAATGAAAAGGTCATCCTGACCGTCCCTTACCCGGATCAGCAAGAGCAAGCATTTGGCAGTCTGGAAGAGGGCACAACGGTACTTTCTTTCTCGGAAGAGCAGGCCGGCAGGGAGCAGGCCCTGGAAAACAGGCTTTCAGCCGTACGCTGGTATTATCAAAAAATGATGGACCGCTGGCGGGAGGCCGGGTTTAAGCACCTTGACCTGGTTGGAATCTACTGGTACAAGGAGTATCTGGACCAGACCATCTCCGGTGAAAAAGAACTGGTGCAAAATGTTGCCCGCCTGGTTCGGGGAAACGGCCAAAATTTTTACTGGATTCCTTTTTACGGGGCCCAGGGATACGAGGATTGGAGATCCTGCGGTTTCACGCATGTTTTTCTGCAGCCCAACTATTACGCTGTTGAAAATCAGCCGGAGGAGCGCATGGAAAAGGCTGTGGAATTAGCCGAACGATACCGGACGGGTATTGAGCTGGAATATGATGATAAAGTGCTCTCTAACCGCTATTTTTATGATTTGTTTTACAAGCAGTTAAACAAAGCGCACCAGCTAGGCCTGGACGGCGAAACTGCTACCAACGCCTATTTTGCCGGGCTGAAAAAGGCAATGCTGGACGCCGCCCGCAGTAAAACTCCGTCTATCCGCGCGGTTTACGATGATTTTTACAAATGGATTAGCGGTAACTATACCCCGGCTCGTGAGGTTTCTGGAAGATAGTGAGCGGTAAACTGCATGGAATCACTCCTTGAGTGGATGATCCGGCTCCACTATAACGGGTTGCAACATTACAGCCCAGAAGGGAGGATTTGTGACTAATTTTTCGGGCTGGCTTGGCCTCTTGATATTGTTTACAACCTTAATTCCGTTTATTTTGCGCCGATTGCAGCGGGCGTGGCCCGGACGCCTGTTTTTTTCCCGCAATCACCATACACTGGCGCTGGCCTGCCTGGCGCTGTTGACGTTGCATGGTTTTTGGGCTCTTGCCGGCGGGAGGGGATGGGGTTGGGGGGCCCGGGCGCATTTTGCTCAATCAACACTTTCGGGGGTACTTGCCTGGCTTGCGCTTTTAGCCGTGATCATGCCGGCCCTGGCAGTTGGCAAGCAAAAACCGTTTCCAAGGACGCATTGCTGGGTGGCTCTGGGTTTGGGCCTGCTCGTGCTGAATCATGTTTTTTAGAGTTCACTTGGCTAAAAAAGAAAATCCCGACCGTTAAGCCGGGCAAAAGGAAGAATTTTTAGTGTAAGCATTAGTTAACACATATAATAATTAACACGGTTAACTATGTCAACAGGTATTTTATGGGATGGGGAAAGGACAGTCAAACTCTGGCCAGTTGAGATAATCAGGTAAATACAGGAACAAAAGGTTTGCAAAAAAACCTTTTGTCGTTATAATGGTAAAAGCTGAATTTATCACATAATGATTGTACTGCTGGTTTTTTTATTATAAAACAGGTGTACTTTCTCTTTTTTAAAGGGATTTTCCCCGGTGCGGGTTATTTTTATTGCCCGGCGCATTAGCCTTTTCGATGGCCATGCTTTTTAATTGCCTTTTTACTCCTGGAACTTTAATTAGTAAAGGATTTTTTCTGAGTTACCCGGCACTCTTTAAGAGCCTGGTGTATTCTCTTTAACAAGTATGGTTATTCTTGAATTATAAAGACAAATCAAGAAAATAAAGATCGTTGAATGGAAAACCAGGTGATTGGAGTCTGGACAAGCTAAAAAAAGATTTATAAGATTAGAGAGTGCTTTTTTTTAACAATGGGTGGAGGCGATCATGCTGGAAGAGTTTGTGATCAGGATAAATCAACCAGGCGGCTTTGTTTACACTGAATGAGTTGAAACTGCTTGTTTTAAGAAGGTCTCCTTCTTTGGATTTGAGTTAAACGCAGCAGGGAGGTGGTTGGCAAAAAGGACCTGTTCGAAATTTTTAGGGGGTGGTAACAGCATTTAAGGTTTCACTTATGTCCAAAATGTTATAAAATTATTTTCAAACAAAAGGTTTATAAGGTGGTGTTCAATTTGACATTTGGGGCTTTCCCCATGTACGCAATTTACGCCTCAATTATTGGGATCTTGTTTGCCGGGTATCTGGCTACCGTAGTGTTAAAGCTTCCGCCCGGAAACGAGCGTATGATTGAGATTTCAGGAGCCATTCAGGAAGGCGCAATGGCCTACCTGAACAGGCAGTACAAGACCATCGCAGTGGTCGGAATCATTATAGCTGTGCTTCTTTACTTCGGCCTGGGCTGGATTACAACCGTAGGCTTTATCGTCGGGGCTGTTTTTTCCGGACTCTGCGGCTACGTGGGTATGTACGTGGCGGTGCGGAGCAACCTCCGTGTCTGTGAGGCGGCCAAAAAGGGCATGCCCTTTGCCCTGCTGGTTGCATTTAAAGGTGGGGCCGTTACCGGCTTGATGTGTGTCAGCCTTGGCCTGCTGGGTGTCGCCGGCCTATATGTATTATTTCAAGATCCGATTTACCTGGTCGGGCTGGGCTTCGGCGGCAGTTTGATTAGTGTGTTTGCCCGTCTGGGCGGCGGTATTTACACCAAGAGCGCCGATGTCGGCGCCGACCTGGTCGGCAAGGTAGAGGCCGGCATCCCGGAAGACGACCCTCGCAATCCGGCTGTAATTGCCGACAACGTAGGCGACAACGTGGGCGACTGCGCCGGAATGGCAGCCGATTTGTTCGAAACCTATGCCATTACGGCTATTGGCGCCATGTTGCTGGGTCAGCTATTCTTCCCCGGACAGCTGCAGTACATTGTTTATCCGCTTATTCTGGGCGCCATTGCCATCATCGCCACGATTATCGGCACCTTTTTTGTCCGGCTTACTGAGGGACAGGAGATTATGTCGGCGCTTTATAAAGGGCTGATTGCCTCCGCCATTATTTCGCTGATTGGTTTCTACCCGGTTACCACGTATATTTTTGGCTCACCGCAGTACTTTTACGC
>DHTR01000058.1:0-146 GCA_002408725.1 Pelotomaculum sp. UBA5255 | reverse complement strand
GTTGGGGTTGCGGTGACCATGGCTATCGTATATATTACTGACTACTATACCTCAACACGCTTCCGGCCGGTCAGGATTATTGCCAAGGCTTCGGAGTCCGGCCATGCAACCAACATCATCAGCGGCCTGTCAATTGCGATGGAGGC
>DHTR01000057.1:5884-6384 GCA_002408725.1 Pelotomaculum sp. UBA5255 | reverse complement strand
CCGTCACCGCCATACCTGTAAAAGCAACGTCAGGGGCGGCAATAAAGTTCTGGCTTAGCAGATAACTGCTGCCCTGGAAACAAAGCATTATCTTTAATAGAAAACCGCTGAGTATTGCCGTAATCCCGCCAATAAATGCAGCAGTAACCAAAAACGCCGCATTGGAAAGGTTGCCGCTCAGGCGGTTTGACACCAGGGTAAAATCAATATTCTGGTAATCCCTGGTTGTCACCTTATTAGCGATGATGGCAATCCACAAAATAGTAAACCCGATTACTATATTACTGGAATAATATCGAACGGAGACGTCAAGGTATTGGGACCCCATGCCATAACTTGATACCCCTCCCCAAGAAAACAGCAAAGCCAATACCTGCGCGCCCGCCATAGCCACAAACAATCCCAGGCGGCTTTTTAGTTTATATAAATACTGGTTCCTGACAGCTTCAAAAAGACTGGTTTCGGTCAAAGACATGGTCGATCCCTCCCCTGTTTCTGGT
>DHTR01000057.1:5319-5671 GCA_002408725.1 Pelotomaculum sp. UBA5255 | reverse complement strand
TCGATCCCTCCCCTGTTTCTGGTAGTAAGGTAAACACACAGGTCTTCTGCCGGTACCGGAAGGATTTCTATACCGGCAGCGCCGCTCTTTTTCAATAAGCCATCAGCCGCATCACGCCTGATTACCGCATAACTGTGCTCTTTGCCGATGTTTTTCTGATGATAAACCTCTTGTCCGGCTGTCAGCGCCGCGATGATTTCTTTTTTGCCCCGCAAGGCCACAGCAAATTCTTTCAGGTCGGTGATCGGCAGATGCAGGCGTTTTTGGCCCTCCTGCAGCAGAAGGATGTCCTCCAAAATATCCTCCACCTCATTCAGCAGATGGCTTGAAAAGATAATATTACGGGGTTTTT
>DHTR01000057.1:4718-5158 GCA_002408725.1 Pelotomaculum sp. UBA5255 | reverse complement strand
AGATAATATTACGGGGTTTTTGCAGATAATCCCTGAGCAAGGCGCGATAAAAATCCTTTCTCACCCCGGCGTCCATGCCGGCGGTCGGTTCATCAAAAATAGTAAGTGGACAGCGCGCCGCCAGCCCGATAATCATATTGAAAGTGCTTTTCGTCCCTTTGGAAAGGTGGTGATGCTGCTGCCCCGGATTAAGGGAGAAATAAGCGAACAGCTCCCGGGCCAGCCCCGTGTCCCAGTTTTTATAAAACATAGGCGCCGCAGACATAATCTGGGCCAGGGACAATGACGGAGGGAATNNTCATATGCTCATCGACAAAGACCATATTGGCTGAAATTTTCAGGCTGTTAAAAGGATTTTCCGAGAAAACCGTGACCTTTCCAGAAGAAGGACGGATAAAACCCGCAATAATTTTTAACAATGTTGTTTTCCCTGCTCCATT
>DHTR01000057.1:670-4559 GCA_002408725.1 Pelotomaculum sp. UBA5255 | reverse complement strand
AATGTTGTTTTCCCTGCTCCATTTGGCCCGATCAGTCCAGTAATCTTGTTTTGTTCAATAGTAAAAGACAGGTCGCTGACTGCTTTTATTCTTCCAAAACTCCTGGACAACCCCTGACACGAAATTACTTCCATCCTTTAACCCCCTTGAAATGACTACCCTGTATGGCGGGTGGCCTATCGGGTTTGCTAACTGACTATCCTTTAACCCTCTTGAATTCCCCTGTATGGCAGGGAGGCAGTTATCATTTGCAGTAAAATCTTTTATTCGTCAAGTTCTTTTCCGGCCTGCCGCATGATACCGAGCAATTCCTCTTCATCAATGCCCAGGCGCATAGCCTCAACCACTACCTTCTCCACCAGCTTTTTTAAAGTATGATTCCGGCGTTTGTGCTGAATTTTTTCCATTGCATTAGCCGAAAGAAACATACCCAGCCCGCGCTTTTTATAGAGGATGCCTTGATCAGCCAGGATGTTAATCCCCCTGGCGGCGGTAGCAGGATTAATATTAAACATTTCGGCCAGCTGATACTGGGAATATATTTTTTCGTCTTCCTTTATATTGCCGCCTAGTATTTCGTTTTCCAACCATTCTGCGATCTGGATATATATCAATTTGTCTCCAGTCATATCCAATACCAACAGCACACCCTCTCTGGAACAATGGTGCATTACTGCTGTAATGTACTATACCAGACGCTTATTCTCATGTCAATAGATGGAACACAAATGTGCCGGAGGAGGACAAAAAACACTAGAAATAGCAGGTGCTGCTATTTCTAGTGTTTTGTAACTTTGGTTGTTAAATCAAGAAATTCCTATTCCTCCATATGGCCAATATTTAGATACCCCCTTAGCTTTGCCGCCCGGCCTGTATTTTATAGTTAATACAAAAAGTCATGATGATGAGGAAAATACCTTTGTGAATGACCAGCCTGGCTTAAATCGCATTTGCTCCACGGTCCGCTGGACATGGGGGCCCCTGAACCCCCTGATGTGTTATTATCTGGTGTATTTAATATATATGTATTTCCCCTCTACGCTTTTATTAACATCCGCCGGGCTTTGGGTATTCTGCCAATACACACTGGGCCAGTCGGGATTGACGCTGTTAGGATTATCGAAAGCAACTGCCAGATTCGTTACAGACGGCAAGGTTTTCGCTTTGGTCGCCCACAGGTAGATATAATCTCCGCCCGCACCCTTATTTAAATCGGCGCCAATGCGCGTATAATTAGCGTAGTTTGAATTGTGATTCATGGATTTTGTCTCCGAGTTCTGCGCATTACCCGTATATTCCATAAAGAAATCAGTATAAGCCTCATTGATGTTTTCTCCCAGTTTATAGCACAAGTAGATGAAGTCCCCGCCTGCACCTGCGTTCAAGTCGGCATTAATCAGTTGATACCCGGGAGGGCACTTGCTTCTTGCGTTCCATTCACTTTTATCTGCGACAAATACGATATCCGTGACATATTTTTGCATCGGCCACTGGTTTCCCTGGGCCAAATTGAGTTTTTCAAATTCGGCTTTAAGGTTGGCAGCCCTGGCCGGATCGCTGCAAAGCTCCCAAATCGGCACCAGCGCCCTGGCTGTGGTATTGCCGAAATCCACCAGCGTCCCCTTGTCCTCCAGGGTGCTTTCCCATTTAACCAGAGCCTGGGGGTCGGTTGTAAATTGATTGATATTCAGGGCGAAACCACCGCCATAGCTGTGGAGGGTCTGCTCCTTGCTGCTGTCATACTCGGATTTGTTTTTTACGTTTTGATATTCGGCGCTGCCTTCGGCACGGAATACAACGGCTTTATAATCTGCTTTTGCAGCGATTTTAAAGTTTTCGAAACTGGTTGACGCCTTGGAACTGGCGGTAATGCTGTAATCAATCCTGCCGCCGGTAATGGTATCGACAAGTACGTAGTGACCGAAGGTATTAAAAACCGTATTGGCGGAAACGTTCTTGTCATTCAGCATCTGCCTGGCATCAGCGGTGAGGTAGTCTTTTAGGTTGGTCGCTCCTTTGACATATACGCCGTACTTTTTGACGATATAGCTGTAGGTGGAAAAATAGTTGTTCAGCTGCTGGGTGCGGGTAGTATCAAAATTAGCCTTAACCGAACCGCTAAAGCCATAATAGCTGCCCGACGCGCTTATTTTTGTTGACATATTGTTACTGTATGACCTGATGGATTCGCTGGTGATTTGGCTGTCTCCGCCCTGATCAAAACGAATTCGTTCCATTTTTTGGTCCTGGATCAGCTTTGCAGTATCTAAAACAGGTTCCTTTAACGAATCCACCGATGCGTATTTGCCAAAGACGTCATAGCCCCTACCCACGCGCATGACTACAGGAATATCTGCTTCACCTATGGTTACGTTGTAAGGTGTCCCGGCCGGAGCAACTCCCCAACCTACTTTGAGTTTACTTATATCTATCGAAGTAAGCTTACTGAGATCGGGTTTTATCTGATTAACTAGCGGGGGTTTAATCTCAGTGACCGGGGGTTTAATTTCTATTCCCGGAATACCAGGCTTAATTGTCCCCTCTGGTGAACCGGCTTTGGTTATAGTTACCTTTCTGCTGACTTGGTCCCATTGAACGTCACAGCCCAGGGTTTCGGTGACAAACCGGAGGGGCAGCATGGTCCGCCCGTTGATAATCAGGGGTTTTACATTGATATTTTCAGCATCTATAAGGACAGTTTTTCCATTGACCGATGCGCTGCTCTGTCCAATCCATAGTTCCATTTTCGTTTCACCTAATGTCACCGTTACTTTCCGGGTGGCATCGTCCCAGCCGACATCGGCGCCCAATGGAGTGGCGGCATATCTAATGGGCAGCATGGTGCGGCTTTCAATAATGGTCGGGCTGACATCCATAACAATAAGTTCGCCGTCAGCGGTATATGTATTGTTATCGAGGATAAAAACCATAACTGTCTCTTGACTTTTTGTTGCTTCATCAGCTGTGGCGAGCAGGGGAAAGAAAACAATCAAACTCGCCAATACCCACGATATCGCTAATACTCGCAATGAAATTTTTCGTTTTGTCTCCGCAATAGGTTTCATAATACTGGCCCCCTTTTTAATCAATTGGTTAGTTTATCACTGTTTATAAATTCCGTTGGTGCGGGTATGTTTTCACCTCCCTGATATTCGGCGATAGCAAAAAATATTTCTTTTGTTCCGAATAAACCCTGCATTATTCAATATCACCTTAAACTAGCTTTTGTTGCTACTTTATTCTTATATTACCTACATTTGCTAGAGAATACAAGTATAATGTAATATTTACAGCTTCCCAATGTCTTAAAATCTCCTCATACGCTGTTTTGGTCTGTTCCGGAGCCACAAGGTTAAATATTACCACTTTCCTACCGCTCTTAAGATAGACAAAGGGCGGTGTTTTCTCATCTACAAACAGCTTCCCTCCTTCTAAAGTTATTCTGGCACAAAGCCATGCTCAAGCATTGCGGTATCTTCACCCAATATCTGATCGGCGACAAATTCCCTGCTGAACATGCCCAACACCACCTGCAGGCGCTGCGGCCCGGTTACCTGCAAGAACAAACGAACAAACACCCAATCCCATCATCGCTTCCAGGACCGAACAAGCAATTTTAGAAAATATCGTACAAACCCCAAAAGAAATGCTCGCTGCACTCAGCGAAAATACAGTCGGGAACTCACGGGGCTTAGTAGGTGAATGGGGCCTGTCCATCTACATTGAAGTAAATGGAATGAAAATCCTCTTTGACACGGGGGAATGCGGCGGGCTGCTGAATAATGCGGATGTGCTGGGGATCAACCTTAAGTCCGTGGAGGCTTTGGTCTTGAGCCACGGGCATTACGACCACACAGGCGGCATGATCGAAGAACCTGAGCATGCGTGG
>DHTR01000057.1:0-334 GCA_002408725.1 Pelotomaculum sp. UBA5255 | reverse complement strand
ACCAATGGCGGAGTTGCTGGAGGGAAGGCCGGTGACCAAGGGAAATTCTGAAAAGACGACTGCGAACTGTACGCAGTGACAGGGGGAAGCATTGATCGGACTTGACAGAATACGTGAAGCAGCGAGAAGAGACAAGACCCTTCGATTCACCTGCCTAATGCACCATATTACGGTTGATCTGCTCTGGGATGCATACAATTCATTAAAGCGAAACGCGGCACCCGGCATAGACGAAGTGACATGGCAGCAATACGGAGAAGAACTGGAGGGAAACCTGTTAAATCTCCACCAGAGAGTACAATGTGGCAGATACCGTGCAAAGCCCTCAAAGAGG
>DHTR01000029.1:8571-38854 GCA_002408725.1 Pelotomaculum sp. UBA5255 | reverse complement strand
GGCTACGGCGCTCGATGCTCATGGTATCAGGCATAGTCAAGATCAGTCTATAGCCGCGGGAGGCAGCGATGAAGGCAAGGGCAACTCCAGTATTTCCGCTGGTCGGCTCAATGATAACAGAGTCCGACTTTAGCAGGCCTTCTTCTTCAGCCCGGCGGATCATGTGAGAAGCGATGCGGTCCTTGACACTACCCCCCGGATTGAAAGATTCGAGCTTTACAACGATAACGGCGCCTGCCTCCTGCGAAAGCCGCTGGAGCCTCAGCAGCGGTGTATTTCCTATCAATTCAGTAAGATCACCGGCGATTTTAGACATCTATATTTCCCCTTTTAGCTTACAGTTGATAACATTTAACGTACTATGATTACAATTCCTATTATATTAATATTGTATAAACATAGTCTAACCCTGAAGAAGGCATTTGTAAAGGACCCTCTTTTCTTTATTCAATTGGGCTACTACCAGTATGACCGGGTCCTGATTTCATTGGCCGGAGTCTCAATTATTCACGTGCTCGGCGGCGCCGCGGGCGGAATGCTACTGTTAAATTGGATGCAAAAAAGCCCCCTCTCCAAAATACTCCTGGTGGTCTCTTGCAGCTGCTTGCCGAGCCTTTCAGAGTATGTTTATAGAATACTGGGAGCTTTGGAAACGGCTTTTGACCGATGATCAGTTATATCTATGGCTATCAGAAAACACAGGCATACAGAGATTCCAGCAGGTTCAATTCATCCCCCATTTTGATTGGGTCACCAATTTGCTTGATGGTCTTATCAACTGCTTCCTCTTCAGCCAGCCCCGCCAGACCGTATCCATCCAAAATGCTAAGAAAATAACATTCCAGAGTTACCTTTGTTTCTTGATATGCTTCTGCATATTCAATCCTGGACAGGACAGCGCTGATAAAGCATTGAACCTTTGGATGATGCTTATTTTTCCTGGACATGATCTTACCACCCTATTCTCCAGAAGTAAATTCTAAAATCGCCTCTTTTACGTATGACGTTAAAACAGTTATACAGGTTCGCTCCTGGTGCTCTTAGAATAGAAATTTTAGATCAAATTGATCTGTGCTTGGTCAACTATTCTTATGATTATAGGACGGAAGATTAAGGATAACGTGACAGTATCTGAGTAAAAAGAGGCAGGGAAAGGCGATTACCGGAATGTTCGACAGAGTGGATCTTTCTTGAATAGCTTTTCCATAACCCCATTGCAATGGTATAATAATTAACGGCATAAAACCGACAAGAACCGGTTTGGTCCTTTTACCCATTAATTAATCATCTACGGTTGACTCATTTTATAAAGGGAACGGATCTTTCCCGGGAGGGCAGCATTGAAATCTGTACTCAGTTATTTTACAGAGTGAATCATTTTATAAGGAGGCATTTGATTTGGAAAAAAAACCTGGAGTTCTTAACAGCCGGCAGACAACGGAGGGAGTCGCGCGGGCGCCGCACAGGTCGCTTTTCTACGCGATGGGGTATACACCCGACGACCTGAAAAAGCCGATGATCGGCATCGTCAACGCGTTTAACGAGATTATTCCCGGACACATCCACCTGAATGACCTGGCCCAGGCAGCCAAACTGGGGGTTGCGGCGGCCGGGGGTACCCCGGTGGAGTTCCCCGTAATCGGCATCTGTGACGGGATTGCCATGAACCACGACGGTATGAAGTACCCGCTGGCGAGCCGTGAACTTATTGCTGATTCCATTGAAACAATGGTGATGGCCCACAAGTTTGACGGGCTGGTCCTCATCGGCAACTGCGATAAGATCGTACCCGGCATGATGATGGCGGCCTGCCGGCTCAACGTCCCCTCTGTTTACGTCAGCGGTGGCCCCATGCTTACGGGCACCCACGCCGGCCAGAAGGCAGACCTGGTGCGGGGCCTTTTTGAGGCCGTGGGACAGTATGCCGTGGGTGACATTAGCGAGGCCGAAATGCAGCAAATGGAACTAAGCGCCTGCCCCAGTTGCGGCAGCTGTGCCGGCCTGTTTACCGCCAACACCATGAACTGCCTGGCGGAAGCGCTGGGGATTGGCCTGCCCGGCAACGGTACCATCCCGGCTCCCTACGGACGGCGCAAGGCTCTCGCCAAGCTGGCCGGCCAGCAGGCCGTGGAGCTGGTGAAGAGCAACATCCGGCCCCGTGACATCCTGACCTTGAACGCATTTCGCAACGCCATCGCCCTGGATATGGCCATCGGGGGGTCCAGCAACACCGTGCTGCACCTGCTTGCTATTGCCTACGAGGCGGACGTACCTCTTGAGCTGGAGGCCTTCGACGAAATCAGCACCCGCGTTCCAAACATCTGCAAGCTAAGCCCGGGCGGCCTGCACCGCCTCTTCGACCTCTACGAGGCGGGAGGAATTTCCGCTGTGCTGAAGCAACTGGGTGACCAGGGTCTGCTGGAGCTGGGGGAAATGACTGTAACCGGAAAAACCCTTGGCGAAAATATCAGCCGGGCCTCCGTTCAAAACACAGAGGTGATCCGGCCCTTGAGCGATCCATACACGAAAGAGGGCGGGATCGCCATCCTCCGGGGCAACCTTGCCCCGGACGGAGCCGTGGTCAAGCAGTCGGCCGTGGCCAAGGAAATGTTGGTGCATAACGGGCCGGCCCGCGTGTTTGACGACGAAGAAGAGGCCTTTAACGCCATCATGGAACGCAAAATCAACAAGGGTGACGTTGTAGTGATCCGCTACGAGGGGCCCAAGGGCGGCCCGGGCATGCGCGAAATGCTCAGCCCCACCTCGGCAATTTCGGGGATCGGCCTTGACAAGGACGTAGCGCTCATTACTGACGGTCGGTTTTCCGGGGGCACCCGGGGCGCCAGCATCGGCCATGTCTCGCCGGAGGCTTCCGAGGGAGGCCCCATCGCCCTGGTGCGGGAAGGCGACATAATTGAAATTGATATCCCCGAGCGCCGCCTGAGTATCCGGTTGACAGAAGAGGAACTGGCGGCCAGGCGTGGGGAGTGGCAGCAGCCCGCCCCAAAAGTGGCCGGGAAGAGCTACCTGGCCCGCTACGCCGCCCAGGTGACATCCGCCAGCACCGGCGCGGTTGTGAAAGCGCCCGGCAACGACCGGTAGGACATTTAAATAAACAAAGACAATGCCTTCGGGTTCATTCCCGAAGGCATTGTCTATTGATTCAGGCCGGTTGCCCTATTGCCATTTTAAAGTACCAGGGTAAGCAGTTTAAGCGGGCTTGTCAACATAATGGCCTGGGTAAGATCAAAGGTCAGGGGGATATCCTTTTCAATTTTCAAAGGTACGACTTCTACCGTCACCGTAGCCTGGACCGTGGTCCCCTGGATCTTGATGTCCCGGATGTTGTGCACATTGACATTGCCTTTTAGTTTTTCAACCAACTGTACGGCAACTGTCCCAGAAACTCCGACGTATTTTTTGACCGCGTCAACATTACCTGTATTAATACCATTAAACAGTTCGGTAATTGCTTTTTTGACGTCCTGTTCGGTCACTGTACCGCCCCGTAGATCCTTTTGTTCCGCACTGCAACCGGAAAGAAATAAGACAAGAAGTATAAGCGCAATGATTAAACGTTTCAATTTCCTGCTCCTTTTTTAGCTTTTATGCTATATATTGTATTAAAGTTTATGTTCATTGAATGAACAAATCATTCCTCTTGCTTTGCAATTTTTGATATACTTCAGTACTATATCCCCCGCTTATCATTAAAAACGGGCTTGACTTTTGTCCTTTTTTTCAGTTCCAGCCCGCCATCCCGGACAACCACGTCCCCGGCCTCCAGCCCGTCCTTAATTTCAATATAGACCTGGTCGCTCAGTCCGGTTTGGACGGGCCGGTGTTCCACCTGGCCCTTCACTACAACCGTCACTTCCCTTTGGCCTTCCCCTGTCGTGCGGACTGCTTCCCGCGGCAGCACCAGAACTTCCTGACGGCTCAGCGTCTCAATGGCCACCCTGACCTCGTATCCCGGCTTCAACAAATCCGGTTCAGGCAGGGTAATGATAACCGGTACCCGCCGCTGAATAACGCCCAGGGCCGACTGCTTTTCTTCGGCCCGGGGATATATTTTTTTCACCTGCCCCAAGAGAATTTTTTGGCCAAGTACGGGGGCGGAGATGGTGGTTTTCTGACCAAGCCTCACTTCTCCCAGGTCGTCGCTCAGGATGTCAGCCTTTACTTCCAGTTGGCCTGTCACGGCTACACTTGCCAGCAAAGTCATGGGGCTTACCACTTCTTCACGCTTTACCGGCAGGTTCAGCACTATCCCTTCCGCAGGACTTTTGACCACCAATTGCCGCTCCTTGGCATCCAACTGGCGCAGTGACTCCCTGCTGCCGGCCTCCTGAACCAGGGCGCTGTCGAGCCGGGCACTTTGCTCGTTTAAATTCTGCCGGCAGGTCTCCTCCTGCAATACGGCGCTTTCATATTCCGCCCGGGAGACCGCGCCCGCCCCGTAAAGCTCCCGAACCCGGTTCAAGTTCTTACCGGCATCCTCAAGTTCCAGCCTGGTTCTCTCCAGGGCAGCGCGGGCGCTTACGGCTGCAGTTTGCGCCTGTGACAATTGGGACCGTACATCGCTGATTTGTACGGACAGGTCCAGGTTCTCCAGCACCACCAGAGTCTGGCCTTCTTGGATCGATTGGCCCGTTTCCACCGGCACTTCGGTTACCCGCGCGCTCTGGGTGGCGTGGATGTTAAAATCAGCGGCAGGCTGCACGTAGCCGCTGTCCGTTACGGTCCGCGTAACGCTGCCCAACTGAACCTGCAATGCTTCTACCTCTTGACCGCCCCAGAGCAGTCTTAAGGCCAGCGCTGCCAGCCCCGCCAGAACAATTACGCCAATCAGGTAAACCTTTTTTTTCCGTTTCATCGTAACCCCCCGTTAATCACTGTTCTTGAGAACTTCGATCAGGTCAGTTCGCTGTATTCCCCGTGCCGCCAAAAAATGCGCCGCCATGATGAAAAGAACTCCCCCCAGAGCGGAAAACAGGTAGGTTTGGGGATAGATAACAATAGGTATCGTATATAAATCGGTGCTAACTCCTTTAATATAGCACTCGGACAAAAAACGTCCGAAGGGCAAACCCAGGGCCACCCCCAGCAATGACTGCAGCAGGTTTTCCTTAAGCAGCAGGCTGGAAACCTCGGAGTTGGTAAAACCCACCACCCGCAGCGTTGCCAGTTCCCTTCGGCGCTCGGCAAAACTGATTACAGAGGCGTTGTAGACAATAGCAAAACCAAGCAGGGCGGCAAAAGCAATCATAATGGAAATGGAGTAAACCATGCTGCCCATATTTTTATTCAAGTTGTCGAGCTCCTTGCGCTGGCTGGAGATGGAGGAAACACCGGTCATGTCGCTTAAAACCTGCTCCACCCTGCCGGCTTTCCCGGGATCAACCTTGAGCATAGCCCCTGAAACGACTCCGCTCTCCTGCATCACCCGGTTGGCCAGATCCAGAGAAATATAGGATCCGCTTCCCACAAGTTGCCGGTTCACTCCTGCTACTGTGAGGCTTGTCCAGCGGGCCGGCCCCAGTCCCAGGAGCGTTTCCACCTCAACGCGGTCGCCTGGCCTTAGACCCAGCCTTTTCGCTGTCCTCTCATTGATTAAAACCCCATCTTCCGGCAGCGCCACAGGTTTTTCATCACTCCCTACCAATTTCTTTAAGGTCATGCCTGGGGGCACACCCAGGAGCAGGTCGTCCTCCGAGCGCCCGTTCAGGTAGATCTTCACCGGGATTTCAAACAGCGGCTCCGTCTTAACAACACCTTCGAGCCGGGTGATGTTATCCAATTCATAACCTTTTACAGGCCCGCTGAAGCGGATTAATAAATCGTAATGCTGCTCCTCGTAAAAGTGCTTTTTAATCATATAATCAATTGCATCATTCATAAAAAGGGACATGACCAGTAGACCCACAGCAAAAACGACTCCGAGCAGGGTCACCCCAAAGCGCCCCCGCTTGCGGTTGATGGTCCTCAGGCTCATTTTCCAGGCCGGATCCAGCCTCTGCCAGAGCCAGACCCATTTCTCCAGGAAGATCCGTCCCGTACCCCTGGGAGGTTCGGGGCGCATGGACTCGGCCGGCTTTACGTTCACCACCCCGCGGGCTGCTGACAGACCAGCGATAAAGCTTATGACAACCGAGAGGAAGATGCCGTAAGAAATAGCTGTAAGATTAACTCCGCTTATGGTTTCCGGGAGATTAAAGAAGTAGGCATAGGCACTGGACATGACCGAAGCCAGCCCAAGCCCAAATAAGGCGCCCAACAGCGCACCTACCAGGGCCACTGCCAAAGCGTAGCCGGTATAGTGAAGCATGATTTGTCCGCTGGTATAACCAATAGCCTTCATGACCCCGATCTGCAGGCGCTGGGCTTTAATCATTCGCCCCAGCATGACGAACTGGATGGCGGCAGCAATACCCAGAAAAATAGCCGGCATGAAACGGGCAGTTGTCCTCAATTGGTCAATTTCAACCTGCAAAATAGCATGGCTGAGCTGGTCTTTCCGGGGATAACTGGCCAGGTTGCCGTAGGGCTCCAGGATATCCTTCACCTGCTTTGCCACAACCTTTTCGTCCGCGCCGGGAGCACACGTAATCACAACCTGGTTGATCTGACCATTAAGACCTAAAATTTGATCAGCCTGATTGTGGGGCATCATGACCACACCAAAGGTATTGGGGTCGGGCATCATCGTGCCCGCATCCTTCATGGTGATAATTGTTTCCGGACTGGTGGCGGTTCCCGTCACTGTCAAAAAGACCTGTTTTCCCTCGGCCACAATGCTGATTTTATCGTTGAAGGACAGGAGGTTGGCGTCAAAATACTGGGGATCGACCAGCACTTCAATACCCCCGCCCTGGGGGTATTTCTCAAAGAGCCTTCCCGTTTCCACGTGAAGGCGGTTGACTTCGTTATCCATGGGCAGGGGGTAACTGATGAGCCGGGCGGTTGCCCTCTGGTGGTCCTCCTTCAGGATCGGGACATCCTTTTGGATCCGACCGGTGGCCTTCACAACCCCGGGTACGGCCTCCACTTGCCTGGTTACCTGCTGGGGCGCCCTAACCACCTGAAAATAGTAATCGGCAAAGTTGTTTTCCTCGTAGAAAACCGCCTGGGAACGGTTCAGGTTATAATAGGCGGTGGACATGCCGATATAGACGGTGATGCCCACTGCAATCACCGCCGCCACCGCCAGGAACTGGCCCCTGGTGCTGCCAATCGTGCGCCATAGTTTCCTGGTTAAGACGCTCATTACCACTCAATCCTTTCGGCCGGCAGCGGATTTTTGTTTTCGATAATTTCCGCGATACTGCCGCTGCTCATGCGGATAACCCGGTGGGCCATAGCGCTAATGGGGGTATTGTGCGTGACGATAACCACTGTGCTGCCTTGCTCGCGGTTAATTCTATCCAACAAACCCAGAACTGTTCGACCGATCGTTTGGTCCAACGCCCCGGTGGGTTCGTCACACAGGAGCAGGCGGGGCCTTTTGACTGCCGCCCTGGCAATGGCCACACGCTGTTGCTCGCCGCCGCTCAACTGGGATGGAAAGTGGTCCATCCTTGACTCAAGACCAACTTCTTTTAATACTTCTGAAACGGAAAGCGGATTCTCCACCAATCCGGCCGCCAGTTCTACGTTTTCACCTGCCGTCAAATCAGGGATTAGGTTGTACAATTGAAATACAAATCCGACTTCCTCCCGTCTGTAGCGGGTTAGTTGCTGGTCTTTGGCCCGGGTCAAATTTTCCGTACCAAAAAACATTTCGCCGCTGGAAGGTGAATCCATCCCGCCGATAATATTGAGCAGAGTGCTCTTGCCTGACCCGCTGGGGCCCAGAATAACCAGCAGTTCACCCTCCCAAATGTCGAGGGAAGTTTCCTTCAAGGCCTTGACTGCAACTTCACCCATCTGGTAGGTCCTCGTAATTCTGTCCAACTTCATCAGCACATTCTTCTTCATATCGCGCTTCCTTTAAGCTTTTTTGTCGATTTCGAAAGACTGTTGGTGAGTAGATCTTTAACAAGTAAATACGGTCTTGTCGGCCTTATCTGCGTTACTCCAGGCAACCGGGCGGGAGGTTTGCCATAAGGATCAGGTGCTTTCGGAACCAGATCCTGTCCAACTAATTATAATATTAAACTTTCTAATTTCAATTAAACAAGTTAAAAATAAAATATGTTAAGAGTTAATCTTTCTGTTATATTTTTGTTAGAAAATGCGAGTATAATGAATATTGGTTTAAACCGAAAACGGACAGATTGACATTGTCTATATAAACCGTCCAAGATGGGACAATCTTCAGGGAGGTTTCACAATGACAGATGCTGAATTAACTGCAGCTGGTTTTGCAGAGGGAGAACTCCGGAAAACAACGGTGAAGATTAAAGGCATGTCCTGTGCGGTCTGCGCGGCCCGGATTGAGAAGGCTCTGGCCAAAACTACGGGGGTGGAAAGCGCCAGAGTTAATTTGGCCGCTGAAACCGCCACCATCATTCACCGTCAGGAACCCGAAGCAACGAAAAGAATAATCGATAAGATCATAGCTGCGGGCTTTCAGCCCGTAACAAACTCTGTTCATCTGAAACTGTCCGGGATGAGCTGCGCCGCCTGCTCAACCAGAATTGAAAAAGCTTTAAATAAACAGCCCGGCGTTATCCGTGGGGAAGTTAATTTTGCGGCGGAAAAAGCAGTGGTAGAATACAACCCGGCCGTTACAGACGTTGCCGAGATCAGAAAAATGCTGTCAGATCTGGGCTATAAGAGCAAGGATATGGACGAAAGAATACCCTCCGCCCGGGAAAATGGTGAACAGACCAAAGAAATGCAGCGACAAAGAATAATTTTGATATTCTCCATAATCCTCTCCGCTCCTCTAATGATAGAAATGCTAGCAATGGCTTTTAAGCTGCACCAGATTGTACCGGCCTTTTTTATGAACCCCTACTTCCAGTTTTGCCTGGCCACACCAATCCAGTTTGTCGCGGGGGCAGGCTTTTACAGGGACGCTTATACCGCCCTCAGGGGGCGCAGCGCCAACATGTCGGTATTGGTCGTCCTGGGCACAACGGCGGCTTACCTATACAGTACCGCTGCAACATTTTTTCCCTCATGGACAGGCAGCAACGCGGTTTATTACGAAACCAGCGCCCTGATCATCACCCTGGTCCTGCTGGGGAGGACCCTGGAGGCGGCTGCCAGGGGTAGAACAACTGAAGCTATTAAGAAACTGATTGGGCTCGGGGCAAAGAATGCCCGCGTAATCAGGGGGGGCCAGGAACTGGAGCTACCCGTGGAAGACGTGGAAGTGGGGGACCTTGTAGTGGTCCGCCCGGGCGAAAAGATCCCCGTGGATGGTATTGTGCTAGAAGGTTATTCCACGGTTGATGAATCAATGCTGACAGGTGAAAGCGCTCCGGTGGACAAGAAAACAGAAGATGTTGTAATCGGAGCCACTTTGAATAAGCTGGGAACTTTTAAGTTTGAAGCGACCAAGGTCGGAAAAGACACGGCCCTCGCCCAAATTATCCGAATTGTGGAAGAGGCACAGGGCTCCAAGGCGCCCATTCAGCGCCTGGCCGACATTATTTCAGCTTATTTTGTCCCCTTCGTTCTGGGAATAGCCATGCTTACCTTTATTGCCTGGTTTTATGTCGTCGAGCCTGATAATTTCAGCAGGGCACTCTTAAACTTCACGGCCGTACTGGTTATTGCCTGCCCCTGCGCCCTGGGCCTGGCCACACCCACCTCGATCATGGTGGGAACCGGCAAGGGCGCTGAAAACGGCATCTTGATTAAAAGTGGCGAATACCTGGAGAAAACACACAAACTGACAACGATTATCCTGGATAAGACGGGAACCATTACCCGTGGGGAACCTTCCTTAACAAACTTGATCCCAAATCCGGAGTCCAACTGGAGCAGTGAAGCACTACTTCATTTCGCGGCCTCAGTTGAGAAAAACTCTGAGCACCCCCTGGCCCAGGCCGTTGTCAGGTACGCAAAAGAGCAAGGAATCCCACTAGCTGAGCCGCAAATGTTTGAAGCAATACCTGGCCACGGCGTGGATGCCCAAATTGAAGGGAACAGGATCTTGCTGGGTACCAGAAAGCTACTGCGGGATTACCAGGTTAATCCCTCTCCGCTTCTGGCCGACGCCGAAAAACTTGAAGCAGATGGCAAAACCGCCCTCTTCATGGCCGTAGGCGGACATCCGGCAGCCGTTATTGCGGTGGCTGACACCATCAAGGAAGACTCCGGGGAAGCTGTAGCAAGACTAAAAGAAATGGGACTGGAAGTCTGGATGCTTACCGGTGACAACAAGCTTACAGCACACTCCATCGCCCGGCAAGTCGGCATCGAGAACGTCCTGGCAGAAGTGCTCCCACAAGATAAAGCCAAACAGGTTGAAATACTGCGTGCCGGGGGCAAGGTTGTGGGTATGGTCGGTGACGGGATCAACGATGCTCCCGCCCTGGTTACTGCTGATGTGGGATTTGCCATTGGAACCGGCGCCGACGTGGCCATCGAAGCCGCTGATATCACCCTGATCAGGGGTGACCTGAGAAGTATTGTCACCACCATTGAGCTCAGCCGGGCTACCATCAAAAACATCAAGCAAAACCTTTTCTGGGCGCTTTTTTATAATACGGTTGGACTCCCAGTTGCCGCCTTCGGCCTGCTCAGCCCCGTCATTGCCGGTGCAGCAATGGCCTTTAGTTCTGTGTCTGTTGTCAGTAACGCCCTGCGGCTGAGGCGATTTAAAACCTCAATTTAATTATCAAAACAAAGGCTCTCGATGATCACACATGGCACACCCCCGGATTCTAAGGGACTTATCTTCTCTCTTTTCTTCCAGGCCGACATCTCCAGCCGTGGTATTGCTACCTGCGAGGTCGTTATCTACAACAGCTCCTCCGACAGCATCTTCGCTGTCGCCAGTATTACCCTCACTGTCAGATTCCCCAGGGCTATCCTTGTCAACTTCAGCTTCGGGAGTTGGTTCGGACCGGGGCTGATTTTCACTTTTTCTCTTCAGGATCTGCTGGTGCAGAGAGGTAATTTCATCCCCGAGCCTGTTGTTAGATATTATTAGGCGACCGACATCTTCTGTTAATTCTTCCACATCGCGGTTCAGGCTATCTCTCTCAGCGATAAGGTTTGTAATATCACCTACGCTTTTTAATGCCTTGTAGTTAACCCGTCGTGGCCCCGGCGGTCAGAATCTTTACTCCGAATTGATTTCAGCAAATCGCAGAACACAAGAATGAAAATCCCGGTTATATGTACCGGGAGTCATCACCAAAAGCACTTGTTTACCGCCAGGGTCTATCAATACCGCCATCCTTTGTGATCACAGCTCTTACGCCGTACCTTAACAGTTTTTCACGGTACGCGCTGACAGCTGAAAAAAAGGATTCATAGCGACCCAGAATGACCCTGGACATGTTGCCCGACTCGGCGTACGCCAGGCTTGCCCCGTCAAAAGACTGGGCCCAGTCATACAAACCCGCGGCCCTTGCATGGCTGGACGTGAAAGATAATTCGTACTGCTTCGGACCGTACAGCCTGCCGGAGGAATACGAAAAACTCCGGTCGCCGATGCTTCCGAAACTATACCAGGTATAGATAGCCCTTCCTCCGCTTCTAAAGACAACCCGCTCTCGCGACATTTCCGAAAGGTCCAGCCTACTCACCTTGTAGGTATTGTATTCAAATCCTCTTTCATGCACCCGTACAACCGCATAGGCGCAGGGAAATTGTACGGTTGCCGGAACGACAACATACGGGCGGGATCCTGTTATAAAATCATTGGTGGTTACCTTGCTGCGGTGCATGTGTCCGCAAAAAATGCCCTGCACGCCTGCAAACGGCCGGATAGCTTTCTGAAGCTCCCTGTAGTTTTTCACACCAAACCAGACATCGAAACCATTGCAGGGATGGTGCAGGAAAAGGTAGGAAGGTATCCCTCCGCTGCCTTTCAACGTGCTTTCAATCCACTGGATTTGTTCCCGGTCAACGTATCCCAGGTTGTCGTCCTGTCTGCAGGAATCCACCAGCAGAAACAGACAATCCCTGAAAACAGCGCTCGTGTAAGACTTTTCCCGGTTGGCCGCGTATTCTAGAAAGCCCCGCTCGCCGAGGCCGCCTGTTTTCGTAAACTTGTCATGGTTACCGGGACACAAAAGATAAGGTGTATTACCAAAACGAGGCAGGAGTTGGTCACGCAGCATTTGATACTGTAGCCTGCTGGCAGAGTCAGTAAGGTCACCGGGGATGACGGCCAGATCGACATTTCGTTTCTTACTGTCGAGGATGCACTGGATCAGAAGGTCAGCCGAGTATTCGTTCAGCTTGCCAAGGTAGATCTCGTTAATATCTCCATAAGGATCCCCACAGGTTAGATGCGCGTCGCTGAGAAGAGCAAAGCTGAACAGGCGCTTGCCCTCCGGCCGGGGCAATGTAATGAATGCGTTTAACGAGCCCCTGGCGCCGTTGCTTTCCACCTGGTACCAGTAACGGGTGGAAGGTTCCAGTCCGGACAACTCGGCGTAGTGGTATTCAGTATCCAGTTGAAACGTGTCTTTGGACAGATTTACCGGCCCACGCCCCATATAGACAGAGGTATCCGCTTTTTGTCCCGGCGTAAACCAGGTAATCAAGGCATGATCACTTCCAACGGTGCATAGCTCTTCGTTTATTATTATGGTTTTAGAATCAGGCAAGGCATCGTACAAGCCGCCAGAAGCCCCGCGGGTTGGTATGTGGTCCGTATGCGCTGAGAAAAGAGCCTTCTTTTTGGTTTCCCTGGCACTCAATCTTATCCCCCTCACAATAATCAAGGCAGATAGCATACGTTTATCTGCCTTGCGCTTCAGCTTCAAACCAACTGCTGTTCTTATTTTATTTATATGAACAAAACCAGCAAAAGGCTACCGCCGGGAGCGCAGGTAGAACAATCATGGTGAGCGTCTGCTAAAACCAGTTATTTTCAAACTAAGCAACTAGCAATATAACACATAATACTTGACTTTCATTCACATTTTCTTATTGTGCTTTTTCCCTTATGTTCCCACTTCCACTTGTTGCTCGGCTTGCCAAAAGAACGGTTGAGATCAGATATATTGAACTCAATATCATAAAATTTCCGGTAAAATATTTTCGCTTCTTTAATTATATCAAAATGGAAGGTTTTTGGATGTAGTACATTTGCTATGAACATAAGTCCCAAAATCCACCTGGGACTGCCAAAATCCCAACAGGGGGCCGGGTATGAATAAACTCTAAGATTCCTAACCGCCTCAATGTTTATACCGGCCTCCATACATTCTATATAGAAATCTTCAATAGAAGAAGATATGAAAGATGATATAAAGATAACTTCAGGATTTAGAGACTCAAGTTGAGCATATGTTATTTCAATGCCCGGTCTCCCACTGCCACTTATTTTTCTATTCTCACTGATTCCTCCTGCCGCTTCAATTAACTGGTTTTCAAGGCGCTCTCCTTTAATGCAAAAATTAGGTTTACCCATAGCGTAATACACACGGGGTTTATGGTGAACAGCGAGTATCCCTGCCTTGATTGCATTTATTTTTTCTTCCATGTAAGTTGCAAGCTTTTCAGCCCTGTCTTCCGCTTGGATTAACTTTCCAAAATGCCTAACCATACCGATATAAGTCTCGGGGTTTTGCAGATCTTTGTGCAATTTCTGCAAGCCGCTATTGCAAATCACATCTTCCCACACTTGCACCACCTTATTTTTGTCGCTTATACCCATGGCAATCAAAACGGCTTCGATCATTTCCAAAGCTCTTGTAAAAGGATAGCCCCCCTGGAAATCGCCTTCCTGGTATAATGTTATTGCCTCGTTTCCTTTAAAATTGAGGACCTGACCGCAGAGCAAGCATTTTTTACTTTCACCCAGACCCGGACCTATATGCTTCAGCTTGGCGCCCATGGGTCCGTAAAAATCCCGCTTGTAAATTAAATCCCCACAGCTTGGGCAGAACGTGCTTAGGTATTCAGTTCCTGGAGAGTTAAAGAGATACACGTGGTTTAGGTGGACCGACAAACTCTTGCATAGTTTTTCAGCCTCCCGGATAGTGGGTTCCAATAAAGGGTCGGCTTTTTCCACAGGAATGAACCGCATCACTTGCAAGGGTATGTCCATTGAAATCTCAGCCAGCTTCCGGCCCAGGCTTAATATTTCTTCCTGATTATTATTATTATGGATACAGGAAACCTCAACATGCACCCCATTTTCATGCATCTTTTTAATGTTTCTAAGCACAGGAGCAGGTGAACTCCCGCCACATATTGAATAGGCTTGTGCAGAAAGCCCTTTTACGCCTATATTCATAAAGTCCAGATATTTAATAATTAGATCAAGAGAAGCATCTGTAAAATATGCGTTTGAGGAACAGCCTACCAGCAAGCCGCGCTCTTTAGCAGCTTTGGCGACTTCAACAAAGGATAAAAATGAAGCCAAAGGGTCATTCATTAAAAACACGATACCCAGGCATTCATTTCTTACTGCTTCGCTAACCACTTGCTCCGGCGACAATTCACTTAAAGCCTTGCTGCCGGGTACTATCTCCCTGACAATTACCGTGGAAATGCATCCATCACAATTAAAATTACATCCCGTGGTGCTGATTTGCAGGAACTTTCCTCCGGGATAAAAGTGTAATATAGGCATTGTTTCTATGGAAATAGGAGTTGTAATCAGGTACCTATCGGGAAATCGCTCGATGATTTCTCCCTCTTTGTTGAGATACATTCCGCAAGCTCCTGTGCACCCCTCGGTAATTTCACAACTCCTTTCGCAAATGTAACAATTCACTAATTTACCCTCCTTATAAATATCCATAGCCCCTTCTCATTCCTGATTATTTCAAACCTCGGAATGCCTGCGCTGCACAATTCTTCTTTAAAGGTTTCCTCATTATGTTTTCCGGTATTTCTTTTAACCATCTCAAGCCAGTCCTTGTTATTTTTCAACATTTTCTCTGTGATTTGTTTCTGTAACTCAGGTGTGCCGAAACCACCGCCGATATAGGCACAACCCCCCGGTGAAAGCACCCGGTAGATCTCCTTAAAAGCCTTTGGCCGGTTCTCCCAAAAGAATATAGAACCCCGACTCACCACAAGGTCTATCGATTGGTCATCAAACGGAATATTGCGAACATCGCCGGGTAAAGTTTGTATTTTTGAGTCCAGACCGGAAGCGGCAATGTTGCGGGCAGCAATTTCCAACATTTCAGGGGACTTGTCAAACAAGTAAACATGCAATTCTGTGACTTTAGCCAGGGCTATCCCCAAATAACCGCTGCCGCCACCGATATCCAGACAGATCCCTTTAGTTATACAGGTTTTGTTTTTTATTTGATCAGCAATGACAGGGTATACTGGGGCAAACACTTCACGGGCAATTTGATCAAATTCTGCAGGATTTAGATCCACTTTTCGCACTCCTTTCAGCTATTAAAATTCAACACAACTAAATATTTTAATTGCCGCCGGTTTAAGACCGTACCAGCAAATCTTCTATCTCCTGGTCGGAAAGATTGTAGTGGTAGAACTTGGAGAAATAATCTTTAACTTCTGCCTTCAGGTCATATCTATAAATATCAGGATATAACAGGTTCGCCAACCATTTCACCCCAATAATACGATTCACCGAGGGTGGCCGGTCAAACCAGTTAAAAGGTTTGTCTGGAATGTCATATATCCGCTGATTGCTTACCGCTTTGATTGTTGACCACTTGGGGTCTGTGGTTATGTTATTATAAACCATCCCTTCCTTGCCACCCATGGGTCCCATGGTCGCGGTTATAATCACATCGGGATTCCAGGCTAAAACTTGCTCCATAGACACCGACGCCATACCCATTCCTCCCTTCATGGGAACATCGGCAACATTAATGCCCCCAACAAAGTCCAGAACCTCGGTATGCTGTGAAGCCATGGGATCGGTTTCCAGCCCCTGGTTTCCCTCAGCATAATAAACTCTCAGCCTTTTTTCCTCAGGAATCAGTTTTGCTTTCCCAGCGACATCATCAACTGTCTCACGGCAGTATGCTGCCAACTCCCCGGCGCGATCCTTCACACCAAGCAAATCGCCCATAAACTCATAAGCTTGATCCAGTTTATTAAGCTCACTGTTCACAACAACAACAGGTATACCCATCTGTTCCTGGATGCGGTCGGCAAGTGATATGGAAGTTTGATCAATGGCCCCGATGGATATGATTATGTCTGGGTTCATTTTTAAAAGTTCTTCCGTGTTGCAGGTTTTGTTGGCATACCAGCCGCCAAGGTCTGGTAAATCCCGGCACTGGGGCAGTATAAACTTTTTATACTCAGGGGCTATTGTGAAGTTCCAGGCAACAAGCTTTTCTGGAGCCAAAGTGTACATCAGGATCATTCCAACAGGGCTGACGGAAAAAACTTTGTTAATCTCGCCGGGAACAGTTACGTTTCTACCCACATGGTCAACAATAACGCGGGGTTCGGCCGCCTTGGCCTGCTCTGAGTTGAGCTGCTGTTTTCCGCAACCCGCAAAAGCGGTAACGGTTAATGCTAAAATCAGAAACAAACTAACTAATTTTAGCGTCGGGTTTTTTTTGAACATGATTAACCCTCCAATTTCATGACTTGATGCTTGGTGCTTCTACAGCTATACGATTTTTCAAATTAACAGCTAGGTCATAAGGGGTACACAAACCTTTATTTCCCCCGACAGCATCCCCCTGACTTTTGTTGAAACCACTTTGATTTTCGTAGTGTAAAGGTCGCTCAGATTGCCATCTGTGACAATATCATCCGGGCTACCGATAGCCACAATTTTGCCTCCATTCATAATAGCCACTTTATTACAGGCTAAGAAGGCGTGGTTGGGGAAATGAGTCGTCATTACGATGGAGTAACCCTGCGAGGCTAGTCCCCGGATGATCTTTAAGATGCGTGTCTGGTTGCCGTAATCCAGGCTGGCCGTAGGCTCATCCATTATTAAAATGTTCGACTGCTGGGCCAAAGCACGGGAAATAAGCACCAACTGACGCTCCCCACCGCTTATTTCGCTAAATAAAGAATCCTGCAGGTGAGAAATACCTGTTTCATCCAGAGCTGACCTGGCAATCTCTAAATCTACTTCAGAAGGAGTTGACATAAAGCCTATATGTGGACTCCTTCCCATAATGACCATATCCATCACTTGATACGGAAAAGCAATGGTAGTAGCCTGGGGAACATAAGCTACCAGCCTGGCCAGTTCCCTTGCAGACATATTACTGATATCGAAGCCACCGATCTTGATCCTCCCCCGTTTAATCTTGTTGATCCCGAGCAAGCAGCGCATCAAGGTTGTCTTACCCGTGCCATTAGGGCCTAGGAGGCATAAAACATCTCCCTTATCCACGGAAAAAGATACTCCGTTTATGAGACTGGGCCGCTTGGGATAAGCAAAGCTTAAATCTTCGACACATAATTCCATACCATTTCATTCCTTCCGTTTAAAGTTGTGTACCGGTTCCTACTCCCCGCATAGGTTTCATAGTTGTACAGGCCGGTTAGATCGATCTTACGTCCAACCCTTTTTAACCTTTGAAAGTAAAAAGATAAAAAACGGTGCCCCTATTAGAGCTGTCAAAATACCCAGGGGTATCTCAACGGCAGTTATATTTCGGGCAATATTGTCGACCATCAGTAAATAGCCGCTGCCCATTATAAGGGAAACAGGAAGGAGCAAAGCAAAATTTGGGCCAACCAGCATGCGCGCCATATGCGGAATAATTAAACCTACCCAGCCTATAATACCGCTTATGCTTACCGCTGCAGCCGTCATCAGGGTAGCGCAGATTACCACGACAAATCGAATAAGGTTTACATTAATACCCAATGTAACCGCTTCCTCATCGCCGATGGAAAGCACGTTAACTTGCCAACGGATGAGGTAAAGCCCAACGCAGGAAAGGATAATTGGAAACAAGGCAAAAAGCACGTCCACGTTTGTTATCTTGGACAACCCTCCCATCAACCAGAAGGTAATCGCTGGTAGAGTGTCCAATGGATCTGCCAGGTACTTGACACAAGAAATCAGTGCCTGGAATAGGGCTGAAATAACCATGCCGCCTAAAACAAGGACGGTCATGGAACCATTGCCACCGCCGCCAAAGATACGGCTGATCAGAAACGAAGTGGCAACAGCCAGCAGGGCAAACAAGAAAGCTAAAACCTGCACGGCCCACCAGGGATAATGCAGGATCATGCCAAGGGACGCGCCGAAGCCGGCTCCTGCCGAGACTCCCAGTATAGCCGGTGAAACCAGCGGGTTCTTAAATAAGCTCTGGTAGGCGGCGCCGGAAGAAGACAGTGCCCCACCTACCAGAAGCGCTGCTATGATCCGGGGAAACCGCACCTGGAGTACTACGGTTTCCATGGTATCTGTCCACGTTTTGGGTAAATCTAAAATTTTTGAAGCCAGAATGGCTATAACCTTATCCGGCATTACCTGGTACCGCCCGAGGAGAAATGAGGAGAAAAATATAAGCATCAAAGCCAAAAAGAGAAGTAGGATCTTTTGCGACATCCCTGTGTTATGTACTTGTCTCAGCATTAAATTTTTCCCTCATATCCAAGTTGTAGTAAATTTTACTCGAAAGCACCGGGACCCCGCTCGCTTTTCATACATCAAGGCATAATGCAAGACAACATGACGTGACTTAAAAAGAAAGTATATCATACATAGACATACGATGCGTTGCATAACACTACACCACGTGATTTGACTATAATGATAATTTAAAGCGCCGCTGCAGTCAATAGAAATAATAATTCCTTTGTATCTTTTTAACTTCAGTATCTGGCTCCAAAAAAAGAAAGGTGGAAGCAATAGCCTCTCACCTCAAAATATTAATAATCCAGATCAAAAATTAAAAACATTTTACTACTATCGAACACATTTTCCATTAAGTGACAACCATATGGCCAGGATATGGTTTAGAATTGTTTTAAAAGCATTATTTACGGGAGGGCTTGCTATGGCTGAAATTCTTATTGAGCAGATAAAACCAGGTCAGAATATTAACAGCATTTTCGTTTTAAAGGTGAAGAAACTGCTGCCTTTACGCAGCGGAACAGGGCACTACCTTGCTGTTGTCTTGGGAGACAAGACAGGCCAGGTGGAAGGGCGGGTCTGGGAGTCGGTATCTGAGATCCAGGAGAGATGCCGGGTTGGGGATATTGTTAATGTACAGGGACAGGTTGTGGAATACAACGGCAAGGTTCAAATCCAAATATCAGCTATGTCGGTTTGCCAGGAGGATAAAGCAGATCTCAGCAGATTCATACCTTCGAGCACATTGGACGTGGAAAAAGCCAGGGCAAAGCTTCTTTCAGTTATTGGGTCCCTGCATAACACTCACTTAAAAAGTTTGCTTTCCCTGATTTTGTCGGATGATGATTTTCTCAACGCCCTTCTCATGTCCCCCGCCGCCAAACGTAACCATCATGCTACCATCGGGGGTCTTTTGGAGCATAGTTTGGGCATCGTTAGCGCTGCGGAACGGATAGCGCCTATTTACCCAAAAATAGACCGGGATTTGCTGGTGGCCGGCGCTCTCCTCCACGACATCGGCAAAGTGGAGGAATACAGCTTCAGCGCCGATATTGATTTCACCGACGAGGGTCGCTTGCTGGGGCATATCGTTCTAGGCGTCCGTCTCCTGGACAAATATATCAACCGACTACCTGACTTTCCAGAGGAACTGAGGCTCAAGCTGCTGCACATGATCGTCAGCCACCACGGGCAGTACGAGTGGCAGTCGCCCAAAAGGCCAAAATTCCCGGAAGCCGCCGTGCTGCACCACCTGGATATGATCGACGCCGAGGTGAATATGTTCAGTTATGCTGTGGAGAGTCGTGAAAACCAGGACGATCACTGGACCGGGTGGGTGAAAGGGCTGGACAGATACGTTTTTTGCAAATAGCCGTCGAAAAAGGAGGGAATACTATTCCCTCCTTGAGCTTTGCTCTAATGTCTACCGAAATTGAACAATTTTAGCGTGCTACATTAGAAGTTACATTAGAAGTTTTCCACCACTGAAACCCTTGTGATACAACGTATCGGAAGGGTTTATTCTCACAATAATGTCCAACAAAAGGGCTTTCATGCCTATAAACTGTTGAGTACCTATATCAATTTTGATATAATCCGATTGAGGTGAAAACCGTGAGCCGGATTACCAGAGAGGAATTGTTACAGAGGTTATCCCAATGTTCCAGAATCATTATGACCGAAGAGGTAGCTTTATATATATTACGCCATCCCCAGCCAAAGGTTAAAGGTATCAGCAAAAATGCTCCATGACATCATGTTATTAAATGAATTTGGCCTGAAACTTCCCGACACTTATTTCCATCGGATTTGGGAGAGTAAAGAAAAATTATGGGAATTAAGAACAAGGTTTGCCAAGTATCAAGAAAGAACATTTTTTTTCATGGTGCTACAAGATAAGTTTTTATTAACAAACTGCTTCTCCAAAGCCACAAAAAAAGTCCCAAAATCCGAAATAGAAAAAGCAGAACGAGTTCTCTACGATTTCCATAAGGAGGAAAATCTCCATGACTAAATTCGTCAATATGAATGACTTCACTAAGCTCCTTGAAGAAAAGCCTAAAATCATTGACGCAATGCTGGAAGATGAAGGCCACTATCAAATTGCCAAGGCTATTATTATTGAAAGGACAAAACGTGGATGGAGTCAGGGTACCCTTGCCCGAAAAGCACGGTTAACCCAGGCTCAGATATAACGGCTGGAAAGAGCGCGACTCGGGAATCTTGAAACCATCTTAAAAACACTTGATGTCCTAGATCTAAAACTGGAAGTTGTACGAAAACAGCAGTAGACAATAACATTCTACAATGTGATATTTGCCTGATACCTGAGTATTCATATAATAAGCAGATCGGCTAAGCCGGTCTTTTTTACCATTAGTATTATTAAATATATTTGGCAAGAAAAATACCTCGCCATTTAGTGAAATTTTTAATCCTGCCTTCATTTAAGTACCCACCCATGTAACCGCCCACCAATGCTGTTCTTCCTGAGGTATTAAACATTTAAACAGTAAGCGTCAAATTATCCCCAAACACACAAAAAAGCTTCCGGCAAAAACCCGGAAGCCTTGATTTTACTGGCGTCCCAGACAGGATTCGAACCTGTGACCTACGGATTAGAAGTCCGTTGCTCTATCCAGCTGAGCTACTGGGACAAATATGGAGCGGGTGATGGGAATCGAACCCACGTAATCGGCTTGGAAGGCCGACGCTCTACCATTGAGCTACACCCGCTTAAGGAAGATTCTTTTTTGATGCAATTAACATTATAACTAAAATTTCACCCGGCGTCAAAGTTATTTTACCCCAGAATGGTACTTTTTATGGCACACGATAAATAATCGGCTTGATTCCATCCTCGCCAATGTCGAGGATGCCGTAACTGGGCTCTTCCTGGTCCCGCGGCCTGGCGATGCTGCCGGGGTTGAAGAACAGTACACCGGCCTCCCTCCTGATTTCCGCAGCGTGGGTGTGTCCAAAGACAACAGCATTAGCCCCGGACTCGGCGGCCAAGGCCAGGAACCTGTCGTGCATCTGCTCGTATGCACCTATATGGCCGTGAGTCATCAGGATCCGGTACCCCGCCAAATCTAGCAATACCTCCAGCGGCCCTTTCTCGAACCGGTCGCAGTTTCCGAGCACGGCCTTTACAGGCAGGACAGTCTCCGCAGAAAGCCTGAGACCGTCCCGGTAGTAGTCACCGGCGTGGAGGATGAGGTCCAGCTTCCCGGCCTCTTTCAGTGCCCGAAAGGCAAATTCCAACTGGCCGTGGCTGTCACTAAAGACGATGAGCCGCAAAGAGAATCACTCCTCCTCGTCCTTCATCCTTTCCAGTTCAGAAAGAATATCCAGGGCGCCTGCAAGCGCGCGTGCCCGGTGACTGATTTTATTTTTAATCTCCGGCTCCAGTTCGGCAAAGGTTTTGCCGTATTCCGGCAGGTAGAAGAGCGGGTCGTAGCCGAACCCCCCCTCCCCGCGCGGCTCCATAGCAATAATTCCTTCGCAGGTACCCTCGGCGGTGTAGATCCAGCCCTCCCTGTCTACAATCGCAACGACGCAGCGAAAACGGGCGGTGCGCTCCTTTTCCGGAACACTGGCTAATAACTCTAAAAGCCTCCGATTATTGGCCGCATCGTCCTTCTCCTCACCAGCGAAGCGCGAGGAATACACCCCGGGGGCGCCATCCAGGCAGTCCACTTCCAGGCCGGAATCGTCAGCCAGAGCGACTAAATTTGTATGCTCACAGGCTGCCAGGGCTTTAATTGCAGCGTTATCCTTAAAAGTGTCCCCGTCTTCTTTAATCTCAGCTAGGCCGGGATACTCACTCAGCGACACGACTTCTATCCCGCGAGGGGCCAGGATCTCTCTTATTTCCCTGACTTTCCCCGGATTATTTGTTGCTAATACCACCTTCATTGTTCTTACCCTCCCCGATATCCGCCGCAGTGGCGCCAAGCACTTCTTTCTGCACAGCAATCAGCCGATTGATCCCCTCCGCAGCCAGATCAATCATTTTGTTCATCTCCCGCCGGTCAAAAGAAGCCTCCTCTCCGGTGCCCTGAACTTCGACAAAGCGGCCGGCTCCGGTCATGACGATGTTCATATCCACATCTGCTGCAGAGTCCTCAACATAGCGCAGGTCAAGGATAACCTCCCCATCCACTCGACCCACGCTGGTGGCGGCGACAAAATCCGTCACGGGCATGCGGGCCAGCAGACCGGCCGCCCTGAGCTTATTTATAGCGTCCACCAGCGCAACAAAGGCCCCTGTAATAGACGCCGTCCGGGTACCGCCGTCCGCCTGGATTACGTCGCAGTCCAGCCAAACCGTCCGCTCACCCAGGGCTGTCAGGTCCACTACCGAACGGAGGGACCGGCCTATTAAGCGCTGGATTTCATGGGTGCGGCCGCCAACCCGTCCCCTGACCGCCTCCCTCGGCGTCCTGGAACCAGTGGCGCGGGGAAGCATCCCGTACTCGGCAGTAACCCAACCCTTTCCCTCTCCCCTGAGAAACATCGGGGGTTTTTCTTCGACGGTTGCAGTACAGATGACCCTCGTATCTCCTACCTCAATCAGGACGGAACCCTCGGCATGCTTGTTATAATTTCTGATAATCCGCACGGGACGCAGTTCTCCCGGCTTTCTCCCGTCCACTCTGTCCATGTTTATCTCCTCTCGATTATAGTTAGCGCAATGCGAAACAGGTTCGCCAAAAAGCGAAAAACTCGTTTTAAAGTTCCGGCACAACCCGGTACGTCTCGCCTTCCCGGGCCGCCAATACCGGACCACCAAAAGACTCCCCTGCCTCTTCGGACAGCAGGCCGGGCTCGTATTCAGGCCAGAAGTGAGTGAGCATAAGCCGACCGGCGCCGGCCTGGCGGGCCGCCTCCCCGGCCTGGCGGGCGGTGAGATGAGTGTCTTTCAAGTATTCGGCGTCCTGATCCTGGCCGCTGGCCTCGCTTAGAAAAAGGTCGGCCCCGGAGGCCAACTCCACCAGCTCTTCCGTCCAGGCGGTATCGCCGGAGAAAACCAGCTTACCGGCCCCCTTAATGGATAAAGCGTACCCCGGCAGAGAATGCCTTGCGGGCGCGAAGCGAACGGCCAGGCCGCCCAGGTCCAACCTTCTGAGCGGGGTTCCAAAAGGGGCTTTTTCAAGGGGGAGCCGCTCAATGGGAATTGTTTCAAAGGCCTTTTTGAACCCCTCCAGGATCTGAAATTTCTGAGCCGGCATGGAGGGTATAAATAGTTTCAAAGGTTTTGTACGGCTTCCGTCCCGTCTGGCACCTTCTATTGCGTGGCGCAGCGGGTAGAGGTCCAGGTAGTGATCGGGGTGCAGGTGGCTGACAATCACCGCGTCCAAACGTCGAAAGTCCAGCTCGCCCATCAACCTGCTGAGGCTTCCGTTACCCGCTTCCAGCAGGATGTTTAGCCCGCTGCCCCGGACCAGGTAACCGGAGCAGGCCCCTCCTGCCCGGGGATAGGGGGCCCAGCAACCCAGAACCGTAATCTCCAAAAAAAGCCCCCCCCTTAAAAATCAAGTCAGCCTGCGGCATCCCGCGGGTGCTGATTTATTCGCATGCTCCAAACCAAATCAAACCGTTGTTCCGGATTTAATTACTCTAGATCTTAAACGCTGTGCTGCAAAGTCATTCTAACACATTTATAATTTGTTCATTATTTTAACCAATAGCAAATCTCCTATTAGTCACAATGAAATGCCTATTTTTTAGCGGCGTCTACACAGCAGCCCACGGCCCCCGCATACTCCGGTTTATCCGGGACTATTACCTTTACACCCAGTTCCTCCCGGATGATCTCCCGGAGCGCCCCATTGTTGGCCACCCCGCCGGTGAAAACAATCGTTTCGCTGGTAAGTTTGGCTAGCATGGGATGGATGCGTTTAAAAATGCTGTGGTTTACGCCGGCGGCAAGGGAGGCGATGGAATGGCCCTCCACGATCTTGCCAATCAGCTCACTTTCCCCAAAAATGGCGCAAGTAGATGTCAGTTCCACCGGTGAGAGATGGTTTAGGCTGAGTTCCTCCAGGCTGATATTCAGAACTGCCGCCATATTCTCCAGGTAGCGACCGGTGCTTGCCGCACACTTGTCGTTTGTCAGGAAGTCCACCACGCGCCCACCTCGTACCAGGGCCACCTTGCTGTCCTGCCCCCCCAGGTCAAGCAGGGTAAAGTCTTTTAGCCCGGTAAGATGGGCAGCACCCAGCACGTGGGCCATAACCTCCGGAATTGTCCGGGCCCCCTTTACGTTCACCGTCTGGCGCCCGTAGCCGGTAGCCGTAACAACGCCGCAGACAGCAGACAGCCCCAGAGATTCAAAGTCAATAACAAGCTGGCCGGCTTCTTTTTTGCTGTGCTCGCGGTAAAACTGGATGGTATTTAGTTTTTGAAGTTCAAAGGAACGACCACTTTTCATAATGGCCACCTTAACGTCGCGACTGCCCAGGTCCAGGCCCATGTACAATGATTTCATCTCAATAATCTCACCTCAACATATCCAGGAAGACATCCAGCCTCATCCTGGTACGCGCGTCGAGGCGACCGGGTTTATCACCCTCCAGAGTCAGAAGCGGAAAGTCGAGCTTTTCCCTGATAATTAGGTCTTCAATCTGACGGAAGCAGAAGCTTTGGGCATAGTGAATTATGCCGTCCAGTTTCCGCCTGGCCGCCTCCCGGCCGATGTCCTCCAGTCGGTAAAAAACTCCGTAGGGATAGGTGTAAAACCGGTATTGTTCCACCGGATCAGTTGTATCAAACGGCATGGTAAACTGTCTTTGGGTTTCGTTAAAGACAATTCGCGCCCCGCGTTCTTCCAAATAGGGGTACAACTCCCCCATGATCGGCGGGACGCCGATGTATCCCAGGCGCAATTCCCCGGTCCTGGGTTCCGACAAGCGCGCTTTCTCTAAAATATAATCGACTTCAGCCGCAAACTTTTCCGGATCGCCATTGAAGTCGCTGCAGCTGATCTGGTAGAGGTGATTATCCCACCCGCTGACGCAGTTTTCCTCCCAGGTCAGGCGGTCCAACTCCCAAACCCTGCTCCTGACCCGATCCAACCGCTTTTTTTGCTCTCTGACCTGCTCCCAGGTCACATCAAAAAAATGCATTACTTTTTCCATCTGCAGCCGGAGCAGGTCCACATCCCGGTCGTAGGGGTAGGCGAAAGGAACGATTTCTACTCCCGCCAACTGGAGCGTCTCCATCAGGGCGTGGGTATTGCTGCAGTCGCCCTGGGTTACCGCGATAAGGGTCCGGATATCCTGGTTTTTCAGCACGGTGCTGTAAATCCCCTTAATCCAGGCGCAGAGGTTGCGCGGGTAGCCGGCTAGTTCAGCTTCCTCGATCAGGGACTGGGGGTTTTCCTCTGCTATAAAGACGTTGTTAAGATCCACCGGAACCCGTCCCGCAGCGTAAATGACTTCAACCGGAACGGTCGTGGTGATACCGACTTTTGGCAAGCTCTCACCTCTTCTAAACAAATCAAGCGTCAATTAGTAATCCTGCAAGTGACAATCTTCCGCTCTATCCTTTAAATTATACCCCTGCAGCAGACTTGCAACTCAACAGGATTGGTGTAAATGAATCTGCTTGACGGCTATAAAATGACCTGCTTGACAGGTCCGATATCCCGATTCAGGAAACGGCCGGCCGCGGCCCGGAAAGCTTCTGGCTCGCCACTCACATAAAAATGGTGCCCGGTAGGGTTCATCCCGTTTGCTGCCAGACCCAAACTGCGCAGCTCTTCCTTTGCCGCCCGCACGGTGGCAGACGCCGGGTCAACCAGTTGGACGCCCGGGCCGAGCTCGTCCGTGATCTGGCGGGACAAAAACGGGTAGTGGGTGCAGCCCAGAATCAGGGTGTCAATGCCGGCCTCCTTCAAAGGAAAGAGGTATTCCCGCAGTGCCTGTACGATCTCCTTCGTTTCCGTCCTGCCGGCCTCCACCAGGGGCACCAGGCGCGGCGCCGCCTGGCTGTAAACTTCGATGTTTTGTCCCATCCCTTTAAGCTCTTGGGCGTAAGCCCCACTCCTTATTGTCGCCTCGGTGGCGATAACACCAATCCTACCGTTCACCGTTTTACTTACGGCCTCGGCCACTCCAGGCCTGATCAGTCCAATCATTCGGACCTTAAAGCGTTCCCTTAAAACTGGCAGGGAGATCGAAGAGCTGGTATTGCAGGCGAACATGATATATTTTACACCTTGTCTCTCCAGAAAAGCCGTGATTTGTTCGGTAAAACGGATAAGCTCTGCGGAATTGCGCGGACCGTAAGGAACATGGGCCGTGTCTCCGTAATAAACGGTCGATTCGGCGGGAAGCTGCCGGTAGACTTCTTTGGCCACCGAAAGACCTCCGACCCCGGAATCGAAAAGGCCGATGGCAGCGTGTTGGTTCACTTCATCCCCTCCTTCATGCATGTCACTTTCCTGGCTCTGCTATATCTTAACATATTCCAATTCCGGAGAATTAAGCAATGATTTTGGACAAAGATACTTTAGGTTCCTAATAGACATCCATGCCGCTGGAACAGCGCCGGCAGCAGAGGATAAATCAGCTATATAGGTTTAATTTCAATCGAACACGGCACGTTAGCACCGAACTTATTTAAGGCCAATGCAACATTTATTCGAATGAATTCGCACCTGCATTTTTAAGGGTAGCCCAGAACGTTATTTTGGAGGGTCCTAAATCTTTTCGCTAAAGAAGGGTGCAAATATTTTGTAAGGGCTTTAAAGCAAGTCTGTAGCTTTAATGATTTCGACCTTCTTTAGTATTCACTGGTTTCACCGGGGTTCCTCTTTTTCCCCCAAAAAAAACCCGCGCCGGTTGCTTTAATTGGGCGAAACCGGTCGGGTTTTCTTCGGGATAAACTGACTCTTTAGAAAAATAACTTATTGCTGGTAGGCGATCCTTTTTTCAGAAAAATAATATCCGATCCCGTTGACGATGGCCTCTGCTGACTTGTTCCGGAAATTATCGGTGTTTATAAGCTTTTCTTCGGAAACGTTGGAAATGAAGGCCAGTTCGGCCAGGATAGCCGGCATTTTTGTGTTCCGCAACACCGAGAAGTTGTCTGACCGGACCCCAGCGTCTCTGAGACCCAGATTTTTAAGCAGTTCTGCCTGAACATAACGGGCCAGCCTGTTGCTTTCCTGGATCCGGGATGCCTCCGAGGCCGTACCGTTACCACTGTAAATATAGGTGGTGGTACCTCCTATTGAGGAATCCCCATGGGCATTTACGTGAATGCTGACAAAGAGATCTGCATTGGCCTTGTTGGCCCGGTTTGCCCTTTCTACAAGACCAACCTCAGCGTCACCGGAACGAACCATAATCACCTTTGCGCCTTTGGCTTCAAGGAGTTTTACGGTCCGCTTGGCGATATCAAGGGTAACATCCTTTTCCTTTGTCCCATTTTTCCCAATTGCTCCCGGGTCTGGGCTGCCGTGCCCGGCGTCAACGGCAACAACCCTGCCCTCGTAAGAGCCGGCAATGGTGGGAATATAAGTTTCGACGTTCAAATTCCTCTTATCTCCGGAAAGTGAAGCTACATACTGAACGCCGCCGGATAGCTCGAAGACCAGCCTGGTAACATCCGGTTCTCTTTGATAATGCCCGGCCCGGATTTGTTTCACAGTTTTAGAATTCACGCTGGTGCTCGGCGACAATTCCCCGATAGCAACACCTTTAAGATCCACTACCAGCCTGTCCGGCCCGCTTAATGTGAACGCGTTATATTCAAACGGCACATCGGCCGCAACCATGGCACTGGTCTGCCCGTTGGTTTGCTGTAACTGCATGGAAAGTACCTTGCCGGTCTGGTCGTTGGTGTCCCGGCTGTCCCCTCTTGATACCTCTCCGCTTCCGGGTTGTTGGGCCGGAGGCGGACCCTGTGTAGAAGGAGTCGTGGGTCGAAGCGATACCAGCCATCCGGCCACCCATCCGGCGTTACCGCCGGGCAACTTGATCTGGTACCAGTCACCGGACTGGTTCAAGACCGGAAGGTTGTCCCCCTTCGAAACCTGGCCGACCACCGCGCTGGTCGTTCCCGGACCGCTCCGGACATTGACCTGGCTGCCGCTCACCACAGCCACCTGCTCATTGGGCTGGGTAGCGGGCGGGTTAGATGAAACCGGTGGCTCAGCTTGCGGGGGGGTCGATGAACTCACCGGGTCGAAGGCGACCAGCCAATCAGCCACCCAACCAGTACTCGTACCGAGCCAGACTTGGTGCCAATCCCCGGACCTTTCCAGGACGGAGTAGCGCTGACCAAAGCCGGCCCTTGCAACAATTTCGTAAGTGGTGCCCGGGCCGCTGCGGATATTAACCCCATCGGCATTAATTTTGATCGTACGCTCACTGCCCGGACTCTGTGCAGGCCTCGTTTGCTCAATGTTAACCAGTTGGCCGGTTATCCAGCCATTGGCGCCAGTGGGCAGACTCACATGATACCAGTCGTAAAACTTATCCAGAACCGGTAACCGGTCACCCTGGCTAACCTGCGCAAAGGCTGCAAAGTCAAGGCTGGGGCCGCTGCGGATATTAACGGCAGTACCCTTCACGACAGCCGTCTCTGCTGCTGCAGACGGGTGCGGACACAACAAGATCACGCTAAAAAAAAGAGCCAGAGTCAGAGCCCAGGGGTAAAACAATGCGAAGCCAGAATTCTTGAAATGCATAAACTTCCCTCCGGTGAATGGTTAAGATGCGTAAAAAAAACCATATGTTGTTGAAGTATGGATGATCCTGTAACTTCAACACTCATATGGTTAGACGACGGGAGTTTCAAAATGTTCCCTGGTTTGGTCGAATTAAATCAGCGTGGCGCTCCAGGGGTTTTGAAATATCCAGATGTCCCGCCAGGGTCTCGACAACCCGCCCCTCTATGAGAATTTGAACCTCCTGAACGGAAGGAAACTGAGTCAAGCAGTTGACTATGGAATCAACCGTTATGGATTCCCCTGCTGAACCCCCCGGGTGCTTACTTTGTATTTCCTCACTGAAGTCCACGGTCGCCAGGCCGTCTTTGATTTTGATGTCCCTGAGCCTGGTGCCCGGCGGTATGCTTGGATCCAGCCCACTTTCCGCAGTTGGTCCCTTAATCAGTTCGTGTATTGCAGCTCTTGCAATCCCCAGAGTTTTGGGGATCGTTCTTCTTTCCGCCACGAGGTAGCCGTCCTTCCCAAAATATAAAACGATGGTTATTTTCTCGCTTGAATTGGCGCTGGTTTTTTCTGTGGGTTGAGCGACCGTTTCAACCGGCGCGCTTCCTTTATTGTTGGGAGTCCCAACCACCTCCTGCTCCCCCAGGTATGGTAGGGTTCCGCTGTTTTTGTTTTCTCCGCACCCAGCCAGGAACATAACTATGGAAATCATAGAAAGCATCAGAATCAAGCGCAAAATTACCTTGCTCACCGCGGGGTCACCATCCTTCCAGTATTTACCTTATATTAATTATACTGGCTTTAGCTTATTTTAATACCAATATTTTATTTAAAAAAAGATGAAGGGGGATCAAAAAAAGGAAGTATAAATACTTCCTTAAAGGCTGTAAAAACGAATTGAATGTTTGCAAATAAACCGGCGGAAAAGGTTCTATCGCTTGCTCACCTGTTCTACTTCCCTT
>DHTR01000029.1:4808-8388 GCA_002408725.1 Pelotomaculum sp. UBA5255 | reverse complement strand
ACCTGTTCTACTTCCCTTCGACCTCTTTTGCCGCGCGTGACGGACGGCGCCTCGAGGCCGACTTGCGGGCCTGGTGCTTCTTCTTCAAGTAGGGCACGGCGGTATTTACATATACCAGGCAAGCCAGGAAAGCCACTGCGAGGTACACCAACACCCACGGGTTTGTGACCAGGACGGTCACGGCCAGGATCGCGAATACCAGCAGCGTCAGCGCAGGCACAAGGTAGTCGAACGGAATCCGGTAGGGCCGGTTCTGATCGGGCATTTTGCGGCGCAGGCTGATCACCGCCAGGCCGGCCAGGACGTAGACGATTGACTCCATGGCGGCGGCCAGGTACACCAGCACCAGGTAGCGGTGGGTCAGTAGGGTGATCCCCGAGGCAACCAGGCCAATCAGAAGCAGGGCCAGAATAGACACCCAGGGCGTGAAATAACGCATGCTGATCTTGCTGAAGACCTGCGGGAGAGCATGCTCCCGGGCAGAGGCGTACATGAAGCGGGAAACGCTAATTAGACCGGCATTGAACGTAGTTACAGTGGCGGCCAGGCTGACCGCGATCATCCAGGAGACGCCGGCGCCTCCCAGCGTTGCCCGGGCAAAGGCTATATGAGGGGCGGCGGAAGCCGCAAGGACCTCCTTGGGCACGGTGGCCGTCATGGCCACGGTAAAAATGGCATAAATAACGCTGAGAATACCCAGGGCAATCATCATTCCCCTGGAAATCTGCCGAATCTGGGTGACCTCCTCGGCCAAAGGCGTAACCCACTCGAAGCCTACAAAGAGGAACACACCCACCGCCACAGCGCTGATGATCCCTGTGGCGCCTCCGGGCGACAAAGGGGCGCTCAAGTGAAAGTTAACTTTGGACAGGGCGATCAAGCCGAAAGCAAGTATAGAAGCTATCAGACCGTATGTAATGACGTCCTGGAAAACGCCCGCGATCTTGATCCCCCGGACATTCATGCCGGTCACCAGCAGAAGCAAGATGACAATCCAGGCATAGGGCGGCACCGCGGGAAAAACATCGTATAAAACGGTAGACAGGACATAGCTTTCGGCCCCGATAACCCCGACGATGACAACCAGCATATAAAGGATGGAAACAGTCAGCGAGACCTGGTCGTTAAAGGCACGGCTGAAATACAGGCGGAGACCGGCCGCCGTCGGCAACAGGCCATTTAATTCCGAAAAGCAGGAAGCAGCCAGAAGGCAGAGGGCCCCGCCCACCAGAATGGCAATCCACGCAGTATCCCCTAGCACAAAGTTGGCCACGGATACCGCCGCAACAAAAGACGAACTGGCCAGGGTCAGGCCAGCGCTGGTAGCCACCACAGTGCGCAGGGTAAGAACCCTCTTTAACCGCAATTTATTCACCCCAGATCATCAGGGATATGAAATCAAGGCGGATGATATCATCCTCGGACCCAATGATCCTCAGTGTGCCGTTATTGTACGGCTCGGTCGGAGTAATGTCGCCGTAAAAAATATCAGCCAGCGTTTCGCTGTCGGAAATCACGGTCAGGTCAGGGTCATTCGATGTGCCTTCTTTTAATGATACAACGCCGTCGACCAGAGTCAGCGTATGCAGGGAATCGATATCCGTGGCCTGGATCACCACGACTCGGTCCCAGTCCCTGTTCATAATTTTTAAGCGCTCGTTTTTATTGAAATTTTCAGTGAAAGCCATCAGGCTTTCCGTAATTTCTTCGTGTATGGCCACTCTTCCAACCTCCTTGGAGGGCGCAAAAAAGGGATCTCGGCCCCGCAATCAATCAATTAAACTTACAGGTTCAAAATCCGCGGGCGGAAATTTAGCCTGCCAAGCAATTCCAGGTAATCTTCCGGGGTAATTTCGGCCCACGGCTTGCCCAGAACGGCAACCAGTGCAGCCTCCATCACGTTGGTGCCAAATGATCTCCCCTCGTATTCAGGGGTCGTGGTTACCAGGGTTCCCACACCCTTTTCTTTGAGGAAATCAAGATCATCAGGGGTGGTGGTGTTGGTGAGGATGGTCTGCCCGTTCAGACCGGAGGGCATAAAGCGCCTGATCAGGTGGAAATCCCCCGCAATAACTTCGGCGTCCAGATAATAGCCGGCAAATTTCTGCACCTTGGCCTCGTCCTGGCTTTCCTGCTTTTTCCCGGTGGGATAAATCATGTGAAAGGGCATTTTGGCAATTTCAGGGAGGATCCGGTCGGCAATTTCCTCCAACTCTTTCACCGTCTTGATCGGATACGGAATACCTGCCGCAAATATCAAGTCCCCGAAAGTGATGTCACAACCTATTCCGGTCAACGCCTCGGCCATGCCGAACCGGTCCACAGAACTGACCATCATGACTTTTGTGCCTTCTTTAATCAGATCGGTTTCCTCGGCCAGAACCCGCACCACTTCCCTCTCCAGGGTGTTTTTCAGGCCGCTTCCGTCGACCACCGGCGTAATCTTGACCGACTCCATCAACCTTAAACCATCCTGGATGGCAAAGCGTTTCTGCCTGACAAAAAGAAAGACATCAATCCCGCCCAGGCCGATAGCGTCCACCTTTCCGTCCAGCTCTTTCAATAGCTCCACGGCCCGGTCAAAATCACCGTCCGTGCCCCTACGGGCGATCTCAAACTGCTCCCCCAGGAGTTCCACAAGAACCTTGTGGTCGCGCTTGGATGACCCCAGGCTGATGCTTACCACCCGCTTCAAATTAAAACCTCCAATCACGCGCCTGGCCTTGGCCCGGTGCGTTTTTACCCTTACCATTGTATCCAAGTTAATCTAAAATTACAAGTTCCGTGTCGGAACTGCCCTAGCCTCTAATCACCAGGAATTCTACATGAAGCTAAAAAACCCCGTGCTAATATTAGCACGGGGCAAGATAATCTTCCCGTTTAAAATCAGTAAATCCAAAAACTTATACCTCGCCGCCGTACTGCTTGATAATTTGGACGGCGCGGTCCAGCAGCTCTTCATTGGTTACAGCGGTCACCAGGAAGGCTCTCCCGCCCGCCACACCGTAATCCTCGCAGCCGTAGCCGCTGACCGAAGGGTCGGCTCCCAGGAGCACCCTTTTATCGGCATCCAGCTCCGCTTTGTCTTCTGAAAACAAGGTAATCCCAGTCAATGTTTCGGCATTATTAATTGGATTGTTAATATGAGCGTCATTCGTTGCGCCGTAGCGCGACACCCGATCCAGCTGCACCTCGGATATACCTGCTTCTTTTAAGGCTGTAACAGCTTCCTGCGCTTTACTGCTGGTTGGAAAATACGAAAGAATGGAACGTTCTCCGGGTGATAACTGCACCTCAAGGCCTCCTCTTTTGCTTTTAGCCTAGTATGTCCAGCCGCCCCAACTTATAAGATTTTTTAACATACCGCAGTACACTAGATTGAAATTTAAGAATATTGTAATTAGTTGTTAATTAGTTGTTAATTAGTCCCTATTAGTATTATGTCAGTACATAAAACGAATGGAGGTTTTCGGAAATGTTACCATTTGGTCCCCGTGAATTAGCGGAAATTGCCATGAAAATTGAACAAAACGGAATGGCGTTTTATAGCGCGCTGGAATCCGGCTCACGGTTTTCACCT
>DHTR01000029.1:4291-4652 GCA_002408725.1 Pelotomaculum sp. UBA5255 | reverse complement strand
AATGGCGTTTTATAGCGCGCTGGCGGAGAGGACAAAGGACAAAGAGGCTAAAGAGTTGTTTTCCTTTATGGCCAAAGAGGAAAAACAACACTTCGAAACATTTAAACAGCTTGCAGACAAACTGGCTTCTTATGGAGTCCCGGAGCCTTATGAAGCCGATGAATATGGAGATTATATCCGTCAGCTTATCGACAGCAATATCTTTTCCTGGGACCTTGACACGGCTGCGCTGGCTGAAAAAACTAGTTCTCCGGTAGAAGCAATAGATCTGGCCCTTGGCTTTGAAAAGGATTCTATAATCTTTTTTGTTCAATTTAAGAAAATCGTGCCGGAGCAAGAAAATTTCGCCATTGACGCTCTG
>DHTR01000029.1:3774-4082 GCA_002408725.1 Pelotomaculum sp. UBA5255 | reverse complement strand
TTGACGAGGAAAATCATCATATCAACAGGCTCCTGGTAATGAAAAAAGCAATCACCAGCACATCCGATGACTTCTATCGTTCGCAACCGAAGATTGGTGACGCCGAAAAGTAACAAAACTCTCCCAAATCCTCCGCCTCATTCCCCGGGTGGGGGATTTTTTTAATCTCCTGCATATTTCAAATATAAGCAACGGGCTCACATTCGTAGATACCGTTTACTTCACCGGTGTCAGTGAAATTCTCAAAGTCCCGGAAGCCTTTACTTGCAACCTTTTTCATGTAATTTCCCGTTATTGGCATCTCCTTC
>DHTR01000029.1:0-3598 GCA_002408725.1 Pelotomaculum sp. UBA5255 | reverse complement strand
TCCCGTTATTGGCATCTCCTTCAGTGGATAAAGTGTTCTACCCTCTTTTATGGATTCCAGGTGGTCGACTAAACCCCGCTTCTTCATTTTGATCCAGAAAGGCAAGGCTCCTTTGTAGATTTCGATAACGGATATTCTTTTATACCTCGGGCGTAAAAACTTTAATGCCCTCTGGCCAAAACCTTTTCTTTTGGGGTTATACCCGATTGATAAAACCTTTATTTTAAAACTCACACCGTTGGCAAAACCAATAATCTTTACACCCTTTTTATAAAAATGATAAACAGTCGCAATCCGGCCCCCACTCAAGAACTCGTACATCTGCATTTCGGACAATTGAACCATCCCCAAAACCTCTTTTCATCAATTGTTCCTTTAATGTCAGGTTCTTACTTTTATTATACGAGTAAACTTCGTTATATGGCAATGTTGTTTCGAACAATTAAAAATATTCAGTTAATTAAAATCTTATAAATGCCTGCCTCTGCAGATAATGATCTCACAACATCTCCTTCAATTATGGGAGGCATAAGTGATATAATGTATAGTAAATAATGCCTAAAGAAATAAACGATAGATAAAGAGTCTTCGCAAAGACAATAGAGATTGGCGGATGGAAAAGCATTTTCCAAAGGAGAAATTATGAGAATCCTCCATGTAATCGCCCAAAAGCCGGGACAAACAGGGAGTGGGATCTTTCTTTTAAATCTGATCCGGGTGGCAGCTCAAAGAGGTCATGATCAGTGCCTGGTGGCGGGTATTTCCACCGGGGACAGAGAATCTGGTCAAGACCTGCCGGTGAGCCTTCTTTTTATGCCGGTGCTTTTTGAAACAGAGGAACTGCCCTTTTCGGTGCCGGGGATGAGCGATGAGATGCCCTATCCGAGCACCCGCTACCGGCAGATGACTGATGAAATGATCCGCCTCTGGGAAAAAGCGTTCACCCGGGCATTGGAGGAGGCAGCCGCCTTTCAGCCGGACTTGATTATTGTCCATCACCTGTGGCTCTTAGCCGCCCTGGTCAGGGAGCTTTTTCCGCTTTGCCCGGTAATCGGCATCTGTCATGGCAGCGAATTAAGGCAGTTAGTTAGAGCTGACCAATTCAGCACTGAGGTGGTCGAGGGATGCCGACAGCTCGACCGGATTACAGCCCTGTCTTCTTTTCAGAAAGAAAAGATTGAAACCACCTATGGGATTGAAGGGAAACGGATTATTGTCACCGGCTCCGGCTTTAACAGGAGTATTTTCTATCCGCCGGAAAACAGGGGGAGAGATGGCAAAATGAAAGCACTGTACGCAGGAAAGCTCAGTGCTGCCAAAGGTGTTCCTTCCCTACTCGGGGCTGTTTCTCAGTTGCCTGTGGCACGAGCTGATTTCCAACTGATTTTGGCAGGATCGGGATGCGGTTGTGATTATGATGAGATCCTGTCCTTAGCCGATGCTTGTCCTTTTGAAACAATCTTCACTGGAGCCCTGCCTCAGGCCGAGTTGGGACAGCTGATGCGGAAATGTCACCTCTTTATCATCCCTTCCTTTTATGAGGGGCTCTCACTGGTCACGCTGGAAGCTCTGGCCTCAGGGCTTTGGGTGGTCGCCAGCGAACTGCCGGGGATGCGGGAATGGGTCGGTCCCAGGTTGGAAGAGTCAGGAATCGTTGAATATGTGTCTTTGCCCAGGCTTCGCTCTGCAGATTTTCCCGTTGAGGAGGATCTGCCCGCCTACGAAAAAAGGCTGGCGTATGGTATTGTCAGGCAGTTGGAAAGGGCAAAGCTGCTTTCCGGCGCGCCGTCGGCGGGATGGGAGGAAATGGTCAGAAAATACTCCTGGGAGGCCGTTTTTTCAAGAATAGAAAATATCTATGATGACCTCCATTCAGATAAAAGTTATTGATTTTTCCTTTCTGAAAAGATCATTTATAATGGGTATAAGATCATTTTTTAAGGAGTCGCTCTATGCTGATCGATACCCATCTGCACGAAAAGAAATTCTCCGAAGACAGCTTTATTTCCCTGGAGGAAATTATTGGTAAGTCCGGAAAATTGGGACTGGACGGAATCTGCATTACAGACCATGAAAGCAGCGCTATCCGGGCGGAGGCTGCGGCTCTCAGCCAAAAAACCGGGTTTCTGATCATTACCGGTGCTGAAGTGCTGACCCTGGAAGGCGATATGACCGTTTTCGGTCTGGACCGCCTGCCTGAGAAGATGATTCATGCCCGGGAACTAATCCGGATGACCGAAGCTGCCGGCGGGGTGGCTATTTGTTCTCATCCTTACCGACAGAATAACCGCAGCATGGGGGATTTCATCCGGGATCTGCCTCTGGTTTGGGGTATTGAGGCATTCAACGGCAGCACCCCGAAGCACCATAACCTGCAGGCATTTGACCTTTCCCTGGATTTGAATGTGGCAGCCATGGGGGCGAGTGATGCCCATGTGCTTGAGCAAGTGGGAAAGTTTGCCACCTGGATGCCGAACTGGGTGAAGGATGAAACCAGTTTTATTCAGGCGGTGAAACAGGGTTTAACTTTACCTGCCGCCTATAAAAACGGATCTTATGAAATTTTCCGGAACAGCCCTTATGCCAGGGCAGTATCTTTTTAAAAATCTGCTTCAGGTTAAAATTTGCAAACGGCGCCTGCACAGCAGGGGAACATCACGATAGCTGGCTGTGGGAATGCAAACAATAACGACCATCCTCCTGGGTGGTCGTTATCTTGTAAATCGCGCATGTTAATTTTCAATTGTATTCAGAGATCCATTTCATCTTCCCAGGTTTATTATTACGGATAACGAAAATAAATACTGCCCATAGGCCTAAAAAAACAGAGAGTATAGTAAAAATAGCAGCATTTTCAGTATACATACTAAAAAGATTATAAGTAAATCCTATGCCAAATATGAAAACGCATACCGCAACCAGCCATCCTATTATTGGGATGACCTGTAGGAAAGCACCGCCACATATTATCAATGGTATCCAAAGAGCTAAGTTTGTAAATCTAATACCAAATAAGTTCATTTCTTCCAATATGGCGCCTGCTATGTACAGATCTGCTACCGGTATCCAAGCTAACCACGGCGAATCTATCCCTTTATTAGCGGCCAGGGTTGCTAAACCTATGGACTTTAGAATATAAAATACGATGCCTATTAAGATCAAAAAGATACCAAGCCCTCCCATTAGTAGTAGTAATAATATCTCCATGAATAGTCCCTCCAAGTATGATAATTTCTAAGTCCGCCAAAAATCCATTCTCACTCAAAGATTTCTTTATTTTTCTATATTCATTCGGTTTTTATTGGTAAATTCCCTCCTTTTCTTTACTTTAACGAGGTCTTTCTTCACATCTGTTCGTCGAAAACTATTTGTTTTTGGTCCGGCGAATCTTTGCGCTTCCTGGGCTTCGGAATCGGTGTGATGAACTCAGCGCTACGGCGTTTTTCGATGATTCGTTGCGTTGGCTGACCCTGCTCGTCAAGCTCCCAGTGCCTCACCGGGTACTCATAGGGTGAATTGAGGATAGGTCTTTCAAAGAACTGATTATCCATGTTTAAACCTGGTTTCTGAAACCCACACATATCTGATTTATGAAGAA
>DHTR01000040.1:4917-5096 GCA_002408725.1 Pelotomaculum sp. UBA5255 | reverse complement strand
CCCACATAGGTGCGGCGGTGGCCCCGGATCTCGGCCTCATCCCGCACACCACCCAGGGACATGCGGATGAATTTACGCTCCAAGGCGCGGGCAATGGAACGTCCCAGGGATGTCTTGCCGACACCCGGTGGTCCGACAAAACAGATAATAGGTCCCTTCATTTTTTTGGCCAGTTTGCG
>DHTR01000040.1:1589-4633 GCA_002408725.1 Pelotomaculum sp. UBA5255 | reverse complement strand
TTTTTCAGGTCCGCAGCAGGCGATCACGGGTGCCCTTGTTCCAGGGTAAAGCCAGGAGCCAGTCAAGGTAATTGCGCACCACTGCTGCTTCTGCAGCCATAGGCGGCATCTTCTCAAGACGCTCCACTTCTTTCAGCGCTTTTTCCTCTACCTCTTTTGGCAGCTTGGCCTCGGCGATTTTTTCACGTAGTTCCTCACCCTCGACCACACGTTCGTCTTTTTCACCGAGTTCGCGCTGGATAGCCTTCATCTGCTCTCGCAAATAGTATTCCTTTTGGGTCTTTTCCATCTGTTTGCGCACGCGGATGTTGATTTTACGCTCCAGCTCCACGATTTCCAGCTCTTTTGCGACAATCGCACATAGTTTTTCCAGCCGATGAATGATATTAACTGCCTCAAGAATGTTCTGTTTATCATCAATGCGCAGCGCAAGGTGGGAAGCAATGATGTCCGCAAGCCTTCCCGGCTCTTCCAGGTTAACCACCGAAACGACGGTTTCAGGGGGAATACGCTTGGACAGTTTGACATACTGCTCAAACTGGTAGACCAGGCTTCGCATCAACGCCTCGATCTCGCTGTTCTTTTTAAAATCCTCGGAGTACTGGTCCACTTCCACCTGGAAGTAGGGCTCACCCAGCACAAAACGGCGGATCCTGGCCCTTGATATACCTTCCACGAGGACCCGGATGGTGCCCCCGGGCAGCTTTAAAAGTTGCTTGACTTCGGCCACCGTGCCTATTTGATAAATATCATCCTCACCGGGGTCATCGGTCTGAGCTTCCCTCTGGGTAGCAAGAAAGATGATCCGGTCCTGAAGCATTGCCTCCTCGATAGCCTGCACCGACTTTTCGCGCCCCACATCAAGGTGAATAACCATGTAAGGAAAAACCAGAATGCCCCGCAAAGGTAATAAAGGCAAGATTTTTACTTCGGATTTCACAGCTGCACCTCCTTTTCAAAAACCTGTTGCTTTTGTTTTTACAATTTCAAACATAGATCTACGTTTCTATTTTATCATAAAAGTTAGAAATGCGGCTATAGCAATAATTACTACAGAAACCAAGAAACCCGGCCTTTGGCCGGGCTTTGAGGGGATCCAGCGATATAAATGATATTAATGTCTTTTTTCATTTCCAATTTATTTGGAAAGAGGCTGCCCGGCTCCAAAGACCGAAGCGCTCAGCACCTCCAGCGGGGCCGGGACATTATGCTCTTTTCTTTTTTCCGCAGGCTGCGGACCGATTAGCGCCGTGCGGAACACCTCCTCCAGGCGCTCCACCGGAATCACCTCGATATCCGCAAGGTCATTTAAGATCTCCTGGTCGTTTTCAACCGGAATTATTACTTTCTTGGCGCCGGCCTGGCGGGCGGCCTCGATCTTGACTACAATACCGCCAACGGGCTTAACCAGGCCACGAATGGAGATTTCGCCGGTCATGGCAACCTTGTTGTCAACCGGCAGCCCCATGACTGCCGAGTATACCGCCGTGGCAATGGTCACGCCTGCAGAAGGACCGTCTGTGGGCGCCCCACCCGGAAAATTGACGTGGATGTCATAGTCCCTCGGGTCCACTTCCATAATACGGCGGAGTACGGTTAGCACGTTTTCTACCGAACTGCGGCCCATGCTTTTCCGGCGCACTGTCCGGCCACCCCCGCCGATCTCCTCCTCGTCCACCATTCCCGTAACCGTCAACTTACCCTGCCCGCGCGGCGCGGGTATGGCGTTACACTCAACCTCCAGGACCATACCCAGATTCGGCCCGTAAACGGCAAGCCCGTTGACCAGCCCGACCTGAGGGTGGGTCGGTATTTTTTTCTCAGGCCTTGGTGAATACTGGCCGCTGTTGATAACCCATTCAATATCGGCTTTACGAATCTCTTCCCTTCCCTCGGTAATGGCAATTCCCCCGGAAATCTGGATAATGTTAACCGCTTCACGACCGTTTGTAGCATACTTTTTAATAACATCGAGGGCACCCTTCTGAAGCGGCATGCCCACTTTCTCGGCCGCGTTCGAGGCAACCTTTTCAATCTCGTCAGGCTGGAGCTGGTGAAAAAAAATCTCCAGGCAGCGGGAGCGAATGGCCGGGGCAATATGTTCAACCCCCCGTGTTGTAGCTCCCACCATGCGAAAGTCGGCAGGCAGACCATTCTGAAAAATATCGTGAATATGGGAGGGGATGTTGTTGTCCTCCGAGTTGTAATAGGCGCTCTCCAATAGAACTTTGCGGTCCTCCATCACCTTTAAGAGCTTGTTCATCTGAATCGGGTGAAGCTCCCCAATTTCATCGATAAACAGCATTCCCCCGTGCGCCTTGGTGACCGCCCCGGGCTTGGGCTGGGGGATACCGGCCATGCCCATGGGTCCTGCCCCCTGGTAAATCGGGTCGTGCACCGAGCCGATCAGCGGATCGGCGATATTCCGCTCATCAAAGCGCGCGGTATTTGCATCCAGTTCAATAAACTTGGCGTCTTCTTTAAAAGGAGACAAAGGATTGTTTTTTGCTTCCTCCAGCACCAGCCTTGCCGCGGCAGTTTTTCCCACACCGGGTGGACCGTAAACAATCACGTGCTGCGGATTTGGTCCGCAAAGCGCGGCCCGCAGAGACTTCAAGCCCTCAGCCTGGCCGATAATTTCTTTGAAACTGGTTGGACGTGTCTTTTCGGAAAGCGGCTCGGTCAGGGAAATAGAACGCAATCTCTGAAGTTTTTCCATTTCTTTTCTGGATTCCTTTTCTACAACTGATTTGCTTCCGTGCTGCGCTTTAAGCAAATTCCAGAAATAAAGACCGATAATCACCGCAAAGAAAACCTGAATAAACGTCAGAATGCCTCCAAAGCCGGAAGGGTATTCTCCCACTTTGTATCACCTCACAAAAAAGATTCTGACCTTAGTATTGCTAAGTTTTTCAAATTTTAACCCAAATGCAAAGAAAAAGACTTGAATTTAGCAACCGATAGAAAATGAACAATATTATTTTTATAATATCGACATAATTCTTAAATTACATTATAATCTAAATAGTAGATCGGAAGAGCGT
>DHTR01000040.1:0-1371 GCA_002408725.1 Pelotomaculum sp. UBA5255 | reverse complement strand
ATTTAGCAGACTAGAATATTTATAGGGGGTGTTTTTTTGGCGGATAACAAGGTCTACGAAATTAAAGAGTCAGCGATTGCTGATCCGGGGTCGCTCGGACTGGCCTGCTTTGCCCTGACCACCTTTTGTCTCAGCATGGTTAATGCCGGCCTGGTTGTGAAAGAGTCCGTGGCCGTTGTCATTGCGCTGGCATTGGTATACGGTGGTACGGTACAAGTATTTGCAGGTATGTGGGAATTTAAGAAAAATAACATATTTGGAGCCACTGCTTTTTCCTCTTACGGCGCTTTCTGGGTGGCCTTTGGCGTATTTGAACTGTTTGGCTCTCAGAAAGTGATGATCGTACCACCGCAGGGCGTTTGGCTATTCCTTCTCGCCTGGACCATCTTTACTGCTTATATGTGGATCGGAAGTTTTGGAACTAACAAAGCTCTTATAGTAACCTTTACATTATTGCTTGTGACCTTTATTCTGCTGACCATCGGGGCCGCCGGAAACCAAGCCGCCCATACCTGGGGCGGTTACATGGGCATTTTAACAGCTTTTTCAGCCTGGTATGCCTCAGCCGCAGGAATTTTCAATACTGTCTTCGGACGGGTCGTTCTGCCGGTTGGACCCTGTAAAAAATAAAATGCAAGATATTTCAATTCCGAACCTAATCCGAAATGCTTTCAAATCATTCTACAAATGGAATTAAACTAACTTTGATTTATTCGGAGCTTAATTTGTGGTTAACAATAAACAAAGCCCACTTTTCAAGTGAGCTTTGTTTATTTAAGCTGTCTCTTCTTTTTTCTTCTTACGGTCCATGGCGATAATCCGGGGTTGCTCTCTATTTTGAATTGTTTCTTTTGTAATTATGCACTTGGCAATATCATTACGAGACGGGATATCGTACATTACCTCCAGCATCACTTCTTCCAAGATTGAGCGAAGGCCGCGGGCGCCCGTGTTGCGATTGAGGGCTTCCTCCGCCACTCCCTTCAAGGCATCTTGGGCAAACTCCAGTGAAACACCATCAAGCTCAAATAATTTTTCGTACTGTTTGACCAGAGCGTTTTTGGGCTCCGTAAGGATGCGGATCAGGGCATCCTCGTCCAGGGCGTCCAGTGTTACAATAATGGGCAACCTGCCCACAAACTCTGGAATAAGTCCGTACTTCAAGAGGTCCTCCGGTAAAATTTTTCGAAGGATTTCACCAATCTTCTGCTCTTTTTTAATCTTGATATCGGCCCCAAAGCCCATGGACTTTTTGCCTGTGCGGTTTAAAATAATCTTATCAACCCCGTCAAAAGCACCGCCGCAGATAAACAGCACATTAGTGGTATCAAGCTGGATAAACTCCTGGTGAGGGTGTTTGCGCCCGCCCTG
>DHTR01000075.1:91499-92289 GCA_002408725.1 Pelotomaculum sp. UBA5255 | reverse complement strand
TCCATCTTCATCGCTTCAAGAATTAGTAGGACCTGACCTACTTTTACGGCATCGCCCACATTAACCTTAACCTCAAGTACCGTACCGGGCATCGGAGCGCATAATGCTCCACCGCCACCGCCGCCACCTGCTGGTTTTGGGGCTGCGGCCGGTTTCGGAGCGGCTACGGGTGCTGCCGCTGGTGCGGGGGTTGGGGGTGGGGCTGCAACCGGTGCAGGGGGCGGAGTCGCCGCCGGAGCTGCTGCCGGAGCTCCACCAATTTGCTCAACCTCTACCTCGTAAACTTCGCCGTTAACCTTAATTTTAAACTTTTGCATGCAGTTTCCCTCCTAATGGTAGGCCTGTACTTGTTGCAATTTACTAGATAAAATCCCTGTTTAGATCACGACCAAGCATTAATTCAGTAATGCCCGCCTTACTCCAAAGATTTTTGCTTTTGCTGATCTTGGTTGCCTGGTAGCCCTTATCATTAGAATAACCGTAAAGAGCCAAGGCAACTGAGATAGCGGCCAGCACTTCGGGTTTAATTTTTGAACTTGTTACCGACATTTACTTTTCCTCCTCCTTGCCCATACTTGGCACTAGCAGGGGATATTGCCGTGTTTCTTCCTGGGCCTGCTCTCGCGTTTATTGGACAAGTTATTAAGAGCGTTGATTACTTTATCCCGGGTGTCCCGCGGATCAATAACATCCTGGATAAATCCTCTAGCGCTGGCGATATAAGGATTGGCAAAGCGGTCGCGGTATTCTTGTACCAGTCTCTTACGCTCTTCTATGGGGTTCGCTGCTT